>JAAXXS010000009.1 GCA_013334395.1 Holophagaceae bacterium
TGGCGCCGAGATCAAGAAAGAACTGCGCCTGGTCGGAGCTGCGAATGCCGCCCGCGACCTGAAGGCAGACCTTCCGGTCCCGCGTCCGGCAGCGCTTGAGGACCTGGCCGATGATGTCGCGGTTGTTGCCCTTGCCCAGGGCCGCGTCCACATCCACCAGGGCCATGCGGGTGGCGCCCTCGTCGATGAGCCAGTCGGCCAGCTCCTGCGGACCTTCCAGGCAGGACGATCCCGCCCTTGCGGTGGAGACCACACGGCCATTCTGGAGGTTCAAGGTAGGGTAGATCTTCAAGCGCTCACCTTGGGCAAGAGGCCAATGGGAGTGTAACGCATCAGGAGGGGGACCGCGCCGCGATCAGGTCCAGCAGCTTCCGGGCGGCGTCGCTCTCGGCCCGCTTGCGGGTGAGCCCCTCCGCCTCGGCCGTGAGTTCCCCGACGGTGGCCCGCATGGTGAAGCGGGGCGCGTGGCCGGGTCCCGCCTGCCCCACATGGACATAGGCCGGTGCGGCAAGACCGAGGCGGGCCGCGGTTTCCTGGAGGTGGGTCTTGGGATCCCGCTGGGTGAGGGTGTCGGCCCGGGCGGCCCGGACATCCTCCAGAAAGCGCGCTTCGACCAGGACCTTCACGGCGGCGGCGGCGTCCGCGCCGGCGGCATGGGCATCGAGGTAGATCGCCGCGAGCAGGGCCTCCAGGGCATCCGCCAGGGGTTTGGGGCCCATGGGCGGGGCCTTGCGTGGGTGGGCGGCACTCAGGAGCTTGTCCAGGCCCAGGTCCAGGGCCCAGGCTGACAGGGCCTCGGTGCAGACCAGCAGGCCCCGGAGCTTGCTCATGGGACCCTCCTGCCAGCCCGGGTGGGCTTCGAAGAGGATTCGGGCCATGGTGAAGTTGAGCAGGGCGTCCCCGAGGAACTCCAGGCGCTGGTTGTCCTGCCCCTTGGTGGCCGAGGCATGGGTGAGCGCTTCCACCAGGAAGTCCCGGTTCGAGAAGGTGTAGGCCAGGCGGGATTCAAGAACATCCTGGCCGCTGGTTCGCCTGGCGCGCATCAGTCCCCGAGGTCGGAAGGCAGCTTCCCGTTGAGCCGGGCCTGATTGAGCACGGACCTGAAGCGGGCGTTGCGGGAGGCCATCTGGCCGAGGATCCCCTGGCGGCGGGCTTGGTGGAGGACCTGGTTGAACTCGGCCTGCCGGCCCTGGTCATAGAGGACCACCGCCAGCCAGGCGTGGGCGTTGATATTGGCGGGGTCCGCCTTCAGGGCCTGGCGAAATCCGTGGATGGCCTTCTCGGGCTGGCTGTCGGCCAGCTGGATGGCCTCGCTGAGCGAGACGTTGCCGAGGTTGAGGCGCTCGTGGACCTCAAGCTTGTTGAGCTTCTCGGACTGATAGAGCTCAGGCTGCTCGATGGCCTTGGTCCCTGGAGCGGGCTTCGCCTTGACCGCTGCGGGCTCAGGCCTGGGCTCGGGTTTGGGCTCTGTCTTGGGCGCCGCAGGGAGCTCCGTTTGGGCCGGGCTCGACGGCAGGGGGGCGGGCACCTGGGAGGACCCCGGGCTTCGGGGAGCCGCGGCGGGTCCCTGCTGCGGGGCGGGCGCGGAGGCCGGTGTTGGCTCAGGGCTGGCCGGGCCGTCGGGGAGCGGCGCTCGGCCCCGGAGGGTCCACCAGGAAGCGGCACCGACGCCGACAAGCAGCAGGGCCGCCAGACCCAGCCACAGACCCTTGCCTTTGGCACCAGCCGCGGGCCGCGGGGCAAAGGCGACAGGTGGTGCGGTGGGTGGCGCCACGGGCACCTGCTGGGTGGCCGCGGAAGCAGGCGGGAGCGCGGCCGGGAGGGTGGGGGCCGAGGCCTGCAGGCGGGCCGTCGCATCCTCGACCTGGCCCATCCAGGAGGGATCCTTGGCCGCGCGGAGGGCCTTGGCGAGGTCCTCTGCGGTCTGGAACCGCTCATCGGGGTTCTTGCACAGGGACCGGTCCAGCACGGACCGGATGGCAGGGCTGATGCCGTGCAGCTGCTCGAGGTCGATGGGGTCCGGCGGCTCGTTCACGATCTTGTAGAGCACGGTGGGGGTGGTGTCGCCCGAGAAGGGCTTCCGGCCGCTCAGGCCCTCGTAGAGCATCACGCCCACGGCGAAGAGGTCACTGCGGGGGTCGGGCTTGCCGGTGCGGATGTACTCCGGTGCCATGTAGCTCACGGTGCCCATGACCATGCCTGTGGCGGTCATGTCCGAGTTGCTGATCTTGGCGACGCCGAAGTCCATGACCTTGGCGTGGAGGCGCTTCCCGTCCCGCTGCACCCGCACGTTGGCGGGCTTGATGTCCCGGTGCACGATGTGCTGCCGGTGGGCGAAGCCAAGGCCGTCGCAGACCTGGGCCAGCACTTCGAGGGTCTCCGAGCGGGTGAGGGACTGCTCCTGGAGCAGGTCCTCGAGGTCGTGCCCCTTCACGAACTCCATCGCGATGTAGAGGACGCCCTGATCCTCGCCGAACTCATAGATGGTCACGAGGTTCGGGTGGTTCAGCACCCCCGCCGCCCGGGCCTCTCGGGCAAAGCGCTCCTTCGCATCGCCGCCCTGGGCCGCGGCGGGCAGGATGGTCTTGATGGCCACTTCGCGCCCGATGGAGGGGTCGATGCCGAGATAGACCTCGCCCATGGCGCCGTTGCCGAGCACCCGCCTGATCTCGAATTTTCCAAGCTTCTCGAACATCGGAGCCCTCTCTGGGCGGTGGCAAGGACAGGGAGACAGCATAGGTCCAGACTTGGCTGCGGCCAAGATGATTGGATTATCCCGGCAAGAGAATTGGCCACCCAGGGCTGGCATCCTGGCCCGGAACGTGCAAACTAGGTAGCACTCCCGGAGCCTCAGTGCCCGAAGTTCGTCTGCGTTATTTCTTGCCGGCCCTCATGGGATCCCTCTACCAGCAGAAAGCGGTGGGGGAGTTGGTGCTGGAGCAGAACGATGGAACCCGGCGGCTCCACTGGATGCACGGCGAGCTGCACCACCTGCGCAGCGATGCCGTGGGCGAGCAGTTCGGGAACTTCTTGATCCGCCGGGGTGTGCTGGACATGGCCTCCCTGAAGGAGCTGCTGGCTGACGGCGAGGGTTCCCGGGTGGGGGATCGCGTCGTGCAGTGGGGTCTGCTGACGGCCACGGAGCGGGACGAACAGCTCCACGAGCTGCTGGGCTCGGTGCTGCTGCATGCCATGGAGCATCCCATCCTCCGACTGACGTGGCTGCCGGCCGCTCCGGGTGCCGGCAGCATCGGCGAACACCAGTTCCACCTGAGCCACCGCCGACTGGTTTGGGACACCTTCCAGAAAGCGCAGATCGACCGGGAGCTGATCGAGATGTTCCGCAGCGAGCCCGACTGGCGCTGGCAGGCCCGCCCCGATCTGCTGGAGTCGCTCAGCGACCTGCCCCTCACGCCCAGTCTGGCCTACGCGCTGACCCTGCTGGGCACGGAACCCCTGGGCTGCAACACCATCGCCGCTCTGGCGGGCCTCTCCCTGGAGGACGCCGCCCGCCTGGTGGCCACCCTCTGGGCCCTGGGCGGGATCAGCCTGGTGAGTGGCGCCCTGCCCCTCGTCCCCAGGGAGACGCCACCGCCACCCGTAGTGATCGAGGCGCCGCCGGTGCTCATCCCTCAGCCCCCGCTTGTGCCCGAAGACGAGATCGAGCCGGAGCCTGAGTTCCTGATGGATCCCGAGCGGGATCTTGAGCCGCTCCTCCTGGCCCAGGAAGACCTGATTCCACCGACGCCCGCGCGGCCCTTGCCGCCGCCCGTTGCGGAGGCGCTGCCTCCACCTCCCACACCGATGGTGCTGCCGCAGTTGGACGAGGAAGCCCTGGCTCCCCTGGAGCGCGCCCGTCGGTTGCTCGTCAAAGCCAAGTCCTACGTGATGCAGGACCGGACCAGCGAGGCGATCCGCGCCCTGGAGCAAGCCATCAAATTGGACGGCGAGTCCCCGGCGGCCTTCGAGGCCTGGCTGCTGCTGGGGCGGCTGCGCATCAGCAACCCCGCCTGGTCCACCCGCGCCATCGAAGCCCTCCAGGTGGCCTCCCGCCTCAACCCCCGGTCCGCAGAACCCTGGGCCCTCATGGGCGACCTCTATCACCGCAAGGGCTTCCGGGCCAACGCTCAGGGCTGCATCCGGCGGGCGCTGGAGCTGGATCCCTCGGTGGCGGTGCCCGAAGGCTGGTCCCGGCCGGAGCCGGTGGAGCCCACGGCCCGCGGAGGGCAGAGCGGCTTGATGGGCAAGCTCCGGGGCATGTTCGGTCGCGAAAAGGAATAGCCCGACCGTCTGCGGGCATGAGGCTGATCGCACTGACTCAACGGTTGCGCTGAGGCCGCCGGGCGCCGTTCAGGCCGTGCCGAAGAGCCGGTCTCCCGCGTCGCCGAGACCGGGCAGGATGTAGCCCTTCTCGTTGAGCTGGCGGTCGATGGCACCCACGACGATGGTCAGATCAGGGTGGTCCTTCTGCAGTCGCTCGATGCCCTCGGGCGCGGCCAGGACGGACACGAGCGTGAGCGTGATCGCGCCGGCGGACTTCAGCTGCCGCACCGCTTCCGAGGCACTTCCGCCCGTGGCGAGCATGGGGTCGAGCACGAACACAGGACGCGCTTCCAGAAGCGGCGGAAAGTTCCGGTAGTAGGGCACTGGCACCAGCGAGTCGTGATCCCGGTAGAGCCCGAGGTGACCGACCTTCGCCGTCGGCAGCAGCTTGAGGAAGGATGGCAGCAGGCCGAGACCGGCCCGGAGAACAGGCACCAGCACGGGGTCCAGCGGCTTGAGCCGTCGCGTGCCCGTGCGCTCGAGGGGCGTCTCCACAACCACGGAATCCGTCGGCAGATCGCGCGTCGCCTCGACGGCCAGCAGCAGGCCGACTTCCTCTGTGAGCGCGCGGAACAAGCTCCCAGGCGTCTTCCGGTCGCGAATCAGCGAGAGCTTGTGGTGGACGAGAGGGTGGTCGAGAAGATGGACCGTCATGGGATACCTCGGCATCGGATTCATCAAGTGTCGCGCAGTGCGGGGTCGTGAGCAGCGGAAAAGAATGAGCACTCGGCGAGACGGTAGCGTCAAAAAAAATGAAGATTTTTTGTTTTTTGCTGTTGACCTCATCCAGATCGCTGGTTTCATGTTGAATCAGAGGGAAATTGGCCAACCATCTTCCGCATAGGGCCAGCAGTGAGGTATCTGAGATTTGGAGCGTGGTAAATGCTAAAGAAAGTCGCCATTTTTAAGGCCCTTGATGTGGAAATCAAGAAGCAGAGGGGCCCCGTGGCGGTAAAGGACGGTTACAAGGGCCACCACTCTCTGAAAGAAGAGCTCAGCCAGCCTGGAATCACCATTTTGGGTGAAGTCGCCGGGGGAGATCCGGGACGCGGGCAGGTCCGGGAGGCCTACAAGGCGTCCACCCACGCGAAGAGTCTGGCCGAAAACGGGGCGCGGGCCCTGTCGGTCGCCACAGACAAGTTCCTCTATTTCGGCGATGACAAGCACCTCTCCGAGGTGCGCGCCCAGGTGAAGCTGCCCCTGATCCGCCGAGAGTTCATCTTCGAGGAGTACCAGGTCGAGGAGAGCAAGATCCTCGGTGCCGACGCCATCTACCTGATGCCGGCGCTGCTGTCCCAGGACCGCCTCCAGACCCTCCTGAAGTTTGCCACCAGCAAGGGGCTAGACGTCGTGGTGGAGGCCACCTCCGAGGCCGAGCTGCAGCGCGCGCTGGAGGCCGGGGCCGACATCATCTGCGCCGTGGGCCGGAACCTCGACACCTGGGAAGCGTCCTGGGAGCAGGCCGTGGCCCTCGTCAAGAAAGTGCCCAAGAGCTGCCTGAAACTGATCGAGGGCGGCATCCAGCGCCTGGAGCAGATCAAGCAGGCGGAGGCCCTGGGCCTCCACGGTCTTTTGATCGGCGACGCCCTCCTCGATGACTACTATCCCGGCAAGCGCCTGGCCCAGATCCTGGCCGGCGTGGAGCCCCCGAAAAAAGCCGCGAAGCCCAAGGGCAAGACCGGCTCTGCCGCAGACGCGGCGCAAGCCCCCACGGCCGTTCCGGCGGCCAAGGAACGCATATCCACCCCGCGGAAGGAGCCGGTTCAACCTGGTGCGAAAGATGCCAAGGGAAAACCCTCTTCCCGCACGACCCCTTCCAACCCCGCCCAAAAGGGCGTAAAGGAGCCACCCATGGCCGAAACCCCCCTCCTCCCTCCCGCCGTCGAAGCTGCGAAGCCGGCGAAGAAGGCCGCCCCCAAGAAGCCCGCCGCTAAGAAGGCCGCCCCCAAGAAGGCCGCCGCCAAGAAGCCGGCTGTGAAGAAGGCCGTGAAGAAGGCCGCGCCGAAGAAGGCCGCCGCCAAGAAGCCGGCTGTGAAGAAGGCCGTGAAGAAGGCCGCCCCCAAGAAGGCCGCCGTGAAGAAGGCTGCCCCCAAGAAGGCCGCCGTGAAGAAGGCTGCCCCCAAGAAGGCCGCCGTGAAGAAGGCCGCCCCCAAGAAGGCTGTCGTGAAGAAGGCCGCGCCGAAGAAGGCCGCCGCCAAGAAGCCGGCCGTGAAGAAGGCCGCCCCCAAGAAGGTCGTCGCCAAGAAGGCCGCGCCGAAGAAGGCCGCCGCCAAGAAGCCCGCCGTGAAGAAGGCTGCCCCCAAGAAGGCCGCCAAGAAGTAGCCATACCGGCACGCACAACCTGGCTATCATTCAGAGAGGCGCGCTGGCGCGCCTCTCTGAGCCGGGTGATCCCATGAACATCATCGACCGTGTCTCCGCCCTCGAAGTGCTCGACAGCCGTGGCAACCCCACCGTGCTGGCGCGGGTGCAACTTTCCGACGGGACGGCCGGTCAGGCCATAGTCCCCTCCGGCGCCTCCACGGGCAGCCGCGAGGCCCTCGAGCGTCGTGACGGCGACAAGAAGCGCTACCTGGGCAAGGGTGTCCAGGGTGCGGTGGACGCCATCAATGTCGAGCTGTCGGCGGCGCTGCAGGGCATGGATCCCTTCCAGCAGGCCGAGCTGGACGAGCTGATGTGTGACCTGGACGGCACCGAGAACAAGGGCCGCCTGGGGGCCAACGCCATCCTGGGTGTCTCCATGGCCCTGGCCGATGCCTCCGCCAAGGCCGCCCGCATGCCCCTGTATAGGTACCTGGGTGGGGCCTCGGCCCGCCTGCTGCCCGTGCCCATGATGAACATCCTCAACGGCGGGGCCCACGCGGACAACAACGTGGACATCCAGGAGTTCATGGTGCTGCCCGTAGGCGCTCCCAGCTTCAGGGAGGCCCTCCGGTGGGGGGCCGAGGTCTACCACTCCCTGAAGGGCGTCCTGAAGGCCCGCAAGCTGGCAACCGGCGTGGGGGATGAGGGCGGCTTCGCCCCGAACCTGGGCTCCAACGAGGAAGCCCTCGAGCTCATCGGGGAAGCGGTCAAGAAGGCCGGCTACAAGCTCGGGAAGGACATGTTCCTGGGCCTGGACTGTGCCGCCAGTGAGTTCCACAACGGCAAGACCTACACCCTGGACGGCGGCGCCAAGACTCCTGCCCAGCTGGTCGAGTACTATTCCGGCCTCGTGGCCCGGCACCCGGTCATCTCCATCGAGGACGGCTTTGCCGAGGGCGACTGGAAGGGCTGGAAGGCCCAGACCGTTGCCATGAGCGCCAAGACCCAGCTGGTGGGCGACGACCTCTTCGTGACCAACCCGGCCATCCTGGCCAAGGGCATCAAGGAGGGCGTGGCCAACGCCATCCTGATCAAGCTGAACCAGATCGGCACCGTCACCGAGACCCTCCGGGCCGTGGACATGGCCCACAAGGCTGGCTACCGGGCCATCATCAGCCACCGCAGCGGCGAGACCGAGGACAGCTTCATCGCCGACCTGGCCGTGGCCACTGGCGCGGGCCAGATCAAGACCGGCGCCCCCTGCCGCACGGACCGGGTCGCCAAGTACAACCGCCTGCTCCAGATCGAATGGGAGCTGGGCGCCGCGGCCCGCTATGCCGGCCGTGAGGCCTTCGGATCCTGCCTCTCATAGGAGTATTCCCGGCATGAACGCCAACTGGCTCCTGAAGTCCTCCACCCTGTGGGGCGTCCTCGGAGTCTCGGGGTTCCTGTCGCTCATGGCCATGCTCTTCTCGCAGGGCGGCATCCCCGAGCTGAACCGGCGCGAGGCGGAGCTGGCCGCGGCCCGGGCCCGCCTGGTGGAGCTCAACCATCGCAACCGCGAGCTGCTGGACGAGGTCAAGCGGCTCGCGGCGAAGGACCCTGAGCTGATGGAGGCGCTGGCCCGCCGACAGGGCTATGCCCGCAGGGGAGAGACCGTCTATACCTTCCGGAATCGCGAGCGCTAGCTTGGATCTCAGGCTCGCGGCCGCCTCGGGGAATCGGTTCGGATACCTCTGGGCAGACGAGGCTAAAGGTTGTCTTGGTGAAACCTATGCTCGTGTTCTCTGCCCAATGGGGGCTGGATTCGGTTTAGATGGCCTTTTTTTGATGCAAACACCCGGAACAGGGCCCTGGACCCTCGACCACTGGGATGCTGATGGGTCCAAGTCCTTTTGTTCCAATGGAAGCAGGGCTGCAATATGCCTTCCGGGGGCTCCCGAAGGCCTGCTGATCAAGGCTGTCTCCAACGGCGAGCAGATTCTGCTTCGTCGCGTCGGTGACGAGGTCGGCATCCGCATGCCCGAGGGTGCAGGCTTCGGATTGCGCGACGTGCCGATGCCGATGACGCAGCCCGCGGGCTTCGGCTGGGTCGGCAATCCGCAGCTGGTGGTGCGGGTCCCGGCGGTGGCCGCGCTGGACCTCACCGCGTTCGCGCTGCCCCTGCGCCATCACGCCGCACTCCCCGGCGGCACCAACGTGAACGTCATCGAGGTGCTCGCGCCCGGCGAGGCGCGGGTCCGCTCCTGGGAGCGCGGCGTAGAAGGCGAGACCCTGTGCTGCGGCACCGGGTGCGCGGTCGCCGCGGCATGGCTGGCGCACACCGAAGGCACCTCCACCTGGCGTCTCCACACGGCCGGCGGCGAGGTGGTGACGGTCACGCTGGAGCTGGACGCCCGGGGCGCCTGGAGAGAGTTGTGGCTCACCGGCCCCGTCCGGGACCTCGGCAATGTCCACCTGGAGCCCCCGCAGTTGCTGCGCTTGCGTGCCTGATAGGGTGCCCTCTTCGCCGTGGAACCCGACCTGCTAGACTGGTATGTTCCACACCCGAAGGGATTCCGAGATGCTTGGTTCGACGAGCGCCTGCGCGATGTTGAGGGCGGCCTGATGCGCGCCCGGGTGGTGGCTCTGGCGAATCAGAAGGGTGGCGTGGGCAAGACCACGACGGCCATCAACCTGGCCGCCTCCCTCGCCATGATGGAGAAGATGGTCCTGCTGGTGGACTTCGATCCCCAGGGCCACAGCACCACGGGCCTGGGCTTCGCGAAGCCCGACCACCGCGCCGGCTCCTACGCCCTCATGAAGGGCGCGCCGGCCGAGGCGCTGCTCCTCAGCACGGAAGTGCCGATGCTGCAGGTGCTCCCGGCGGGCAAGGATCTCGCGCAACTGGAGTTCGAGCTCTTCGAGATGCCCCAGCTCCAGGTGCTCAGGCAAGCCCTCGCGCCACTCATCCACCGCTTCGACTACATCCTCATTGATCCGCCCCCCAGCCTTGGCATGATCACCCTCAACGCCCTCACGGCCTCGGACGAGGTCATCGTGCCCATGCCCTGCGAGTTCTTCGCCCTGGATGGCCTGGCGGAGCTGACCGAGACCCTGCGCCGCATCCAGGCCGGTCCGAACCCACGGCTCAAGCTGGGCGGCATCCTGCTCACCATGGCAGAGGAGCGCACCAACCTCGGCGCCGCGGTGGCCAGAGAGGTGCGCCACGCCTTCCCGGGCAAGGTCTTCGAGACGATGATCCCCCGGAACATCCGTCTCGCCGAAGCGCCCAGCCACGGCAAGCCGGTGGCCTTCTACGATCTGCGCTCGAAGGGCGCACAGGCCTACCTCAGCCTCGCGAGAGAGTGGGTAGGCCAGGAGACACTGGCCAGGAGGGAAGCTTGATGATCCCGTTGAAGCGTCCGGCCCTGGGCCGGGGACTGACCTCGCTCATGAGCCAGATGGCGCCCGAGGACTCCCCCCAGCGGGAGCTGCCGCTGGGCAGCCTGCTGCCCAACCGGGCCCAGCCCCGCACCAACTTCGACGAGACCGCCCTGGACGAGCTGGCGGAGAGCCTCAAGCAGCACGGCATGGTGCAGCCCATCGTGGTCCGCAAGGTCGGCGAGCAGTTCGAGATCATCGCCGGCGAGCGCCGCTGGCGGGCGGCCCGCAAGGCCGGCCTCGCCATGGTCCCCGTGGTGATCAAGGACGTCCCGGATGACCGGCTGCTGGAGATCGCCCTGGTGGAGAACATCCAGCGCCAGGAGCTGAACCCCATCGAAGAGGCCACGGCCTACTGGCAGCTGGGCGAGCACCTCCGCCTCACCCAGGAGCAGGTGGCGGACCGGGTCGGCAAGTCCCGCCCCCAGGTGGCCAATACCCTCCGGCTCCTGCGGCTTCCCGCCGAGCTGAAGCTGGATGTGGCCAAGGGCCGACTCAGCACCGGCCACGCCAAGGTGCTGCTGGGCGTCGCGGACCTGCGGCTCCAGGAGCAGCTGGCCCATGAAGTGGTGGCGCAGCAGCTGAGCGTGCGGGCGCTCGAGGCCCGCATCCAGCACCTCCAGAAGCTGGCCCGGCCCAAGACTCGGAAGCGGCATCCCCAGGACATCTTCATCAAGGCCGCCGCCGAGGAGCTCACCCAGTCCTGGGGCACCCACATCGAGATCAAGTCCAAGGGCAAGGCCGGTACGCTGGTGATGCACTTCGGCAGCGAGGCCGAGCTGGACCGTCTCTTCGAGGCGCTCAAGTCCGGTCCGGCCAAGCGCCGCTAGGACCCATTCCACGTCACCGGTAGGAGCCCGCCATGTCGTCCTGGTTCGTCAAGAAGCGCCTGCAGAAGACCGCCGTCGAGGAAAAGACTGTCCGCGTGCCCGAGGGCCTGTGGATCAAGTGTGAGGCCTGCAAGGAGCTCATCTACCGCAAGGAGCTGGTCAACACCCACAACGTCTGCCCCAAGTGCGGCTACCACTTCCGCATCGGTGTGGAGGAGCGCCTCGAGAACCTCATGGACGCCGGCTGGACCGAGCTGTTCGGGGAGCTGCGCAGCGCCGATCCCCTTGGCTTCGTGGCCATCAAGAGCTACAAGGACCAGCTGAAGAAGCTGGAACAGGACGGCCAGACGGAGGATGCGGCGATCGTCGTGGAGGGCACCCTCTCGGGCCACCCCGTGGTGACCGCCATCATGAACTTCGACTTCCTGGCGGCCAGCATGGGGAGCGTCGTGGGCGAGAAGCTGCGCCTGGGCGCCGAGCGGGCCATCGAGAAGCAGTGTGCCTACCTCATTGTCAGCTGCAGCGGCGGCGCCCGCATGCAGGAGGGTACCCTCTCCCTCATGCAGATGGCCAAGGTGAGCGCGGCCCTGGCCAAGGTCGAGCGGGCGGGCCTGCCCTACCTCAGCATCCTGACCGATCCCACCACCGGGGGCGTCAGCGCCAGCTACGCCATGCTGGGCGACCTGAACATCGCCGAGCCCAAGGCCCTCATCGGGTTCGCTGGTCCCCGCGTCATCGAGCAGACCATCAAGCAGAGCCTCCCCGAAGGCTTCCAGCGGTCCGAGTTCCTGCAGGCGCACGGCATGGTGGACAAGGTCGTGAACCGGGACCACCTGAAGGACTTCATCGCCGCCTGTCTGGCGTGGATGATGCCGTCGACCACCTGAACAGCGGCTCCCGGTGATCGGCGCGTTCCAGCCCAGCCACATCCCGCGCCTCCAGGAGCGGGGGCACCTCGGCATCAAGTGCGGACTGGAGAACATCCGCGCGCTGCTGGGGGGCTTGGGCCGGCCGGACGCGGGCTTCCCCGTCATTCTCATCGCGGGGACCAACGGCAAGGGCAGCACCGGCGCCTTCCTTGCGCACATGCTCAGGTCCGCCGGCCTGGTGGTGGGGTGGACCACCTCGCCGCACCTCACGGACCTCACCGAGCGCATCTGGGTGGACGGCCAGCCCATCGGCACGGGCGCCCTCGACCTGCTGCTGGGGGAGGCCTTTGAGACCGAGATCCGGCTCGGACTGCAGGCCACCTACTTCGAGCTCATGATCACCGCGGCCCTGTCGGCGTTCCGCATGACCGGCGTGGAGGTGGCCATCCTGGAGGTGGGCATGGGCGGCCGCTGGGACGCCACCAACGCCACGGACCCCATCCTCACGATCGTCACCACCATCGGCCTCGATCACCAGGAGTACCTGGGCCATACGCGCGAGGCCATCGCCCGGGAGAAGCTCTGCACCGCCCGGGACGGTCGGCCCCTCGTGCTGGGTCCCTCGCTGGATCCGGACTGGATCCGTCCCCTGCTGCCGACGTCCCCCGTGCTGCATCCGGCGCCGCGGCTCGGTCCCGCCGACATCCGCTGGGACCACTCCCGGGTGGCCGGCAAGCACGTGGCGCTGCCGGGACTCCACCAGCTGGACAACCTGGCGACAGCCTTCGAGGCGGTGCGGCAGCTCCAGGCGCTGGGGTTCCCCATCCCCGAGGAGCGCCTCTGGCCTGGAGTGGCGGCCACCCGCTGGCCGGGCCGGCTCTGGAAGGTGCCCACGCTCTCCGGCGTGTGGATGGACGGCGCCCACAATCCCGAGGGGGCCCGCGCCCTGGCGGACCATGCGCTTGCCTGCGGGGTCCGGCCCCATCTCTTTTTCGGCGCCATGGGGGACAAGGACCTGGCGGGCGTGGCGCAGGAGCTGAAGCGCATGCGGCCCCTGTCGGTCACCTTCATCCAGGGCGATGCGCCCCGCTATGCCAAGGTGGCTCCGCTGCGAGAGGCCTGGGGGATCGAGGCGCAGCTGCTCAGCATCCCGGGAGCTGCTGCCCAGCTGCGAGGGGCGTCGGATGCACCGCGGCTGGTCTCGGGGTCGCTGTACCTGCTGGGGGACCTCCTCCGGGAGCTGGGCATCCAGCCCTTCTGAGGAGCTGGGCAGCCAACTCCTAATGTCCTGGCCGTTGTCCTGCCGATGAGCCCCCCATGCGGTGGTTCCTGCTCAGCCTTTGTCTCGCCGGTCTCCTCGGGGCCGAGGCGCCCCTCCATATCGTTGCGGTGGAGCGCCGAGGCCCGCCGCCCTATGAGGTCGCCGACCGGATCTATGGCGTGGGGAGCGGTCTGGACCAGGGCCTCCGGGTGGGCGATCGGCTGCTCGTGAAGCGGGCCGGTGCGGCGGTGATCCTGGGGCACCTCCGGGTGATCGAGAGCCGTCCCGGACGCGCCAACGCGCTGTTCGAGCCGCTGGACGGGAGCTACCCCATGAAGGGGGATCTGGTCCTGCGGTCGGAACTGCGGCACCTGCCCGCAGCGTCCTCCCTGGATCCCGCACCCCTGGTGGTGCTGCCCAGACCCCAGGCCGCCTCGGAGCCGCCCCCGCGGGAAGGCGTGCTCTACTTCCTGCCCGGCCGCTCGGACCTCAGTGTGGGTGGCGTTCGCAAGCTCGAAGCCTGGGTCGAGTCATGGGGAACTGAGGGACGCTGGGCCGTGCAGGTGCCCGCGACCAAGGGGATCAAGCCCGAGCTGCAGAAGCTGCGGGCCGAGTCCCTCCAGGCTGCCCTGCGGGCCCTGAGCATCGAACTGGTGACCGTGGAAATGGGCCCGCGGACCGCGGAGGGCTTGAACCACCCCACCTGGGTCCGCCACTGGGACTGACGGCTCCCTTGCCACCGCAGCGGCCGCCGATTCGCGGCACACTGGAGGCCCCCGGGGTTCCACCATGCTCCTCTTGACCGCCCTGCTCCTGCTGCAAGCACCGTCGCCCGCCCCGAAGCCCGAGGTGGTCCCTCCGGCCCGCATCGAGCTGACCACGCCCTTCCCGGCGCACCTGGGCAGTGCGGGTCCCCGGGAGGTGCGGGAAGCCGTCTTTGGCATCAAGAGCCTGCATGACCGTCCCTTCCGTTTCCGGGTGCTGGACCTCTCCCTCGGCGTCAGCCTGGACCCGGCCCAGCTTGCGGAGCCCCTGCAGCCCGGGGAAGTCCGGATGGTGCGCCTGAAGGTGGCGACGGAAGGCCTGGAGGGTCTGGTGAAGGGGGCTGTGCGCCTGGGGACCGACGACCCGGCCCAGCCCAACTACATCCTGCGCTACGACATGGACGTGCGCCCCGAGGTGAGCGTGGACGCCCTGCGCAAGAGCTTCGGCGACGTCGCCCACCACGAGCGACCCGAAGCCCGCTACCGGTTCACCCGCGAGGGGGGCGAGCCCCTCAAGCTGGTGCTGGCCCGCGAGGTCCCGGCCTACCTCGACGCGGAGCTGGTCCACGAGGGTGCCACTGCGGAGCTGCGGCTGCGGCTGCGGCCGGAGCGGCTCCAGCCCGGCATGGCTGCGGGGCTCGAGGTGCTGAAGGTGGCCACCAACGGTCCCCGGCAGCCGCTGTTCACCCTCTACCTGGACTGGCGCCTCACGACCGCGGTGGTGCCCTCGCCTTCGCGGCTGGTGTTCGGCGACCGGAAGACCACGCGCCTGGAACTCGAACTCACCGGCCGGGACGGCAAGCCCTTCCGGATTCTCCGGGCCACGATCCAGGGGAAGGGCTTCCGGCTCCTCGACGCTCCCGGCCCCGAGGCCCTCCGGCACCGGCTGCGGATCCAGCGCACGGGGACCACATCGGAGGCTATGCTGATCCTCCAGTGCTCCAGCATGGACCAACCCCTGCGGGTGCCCCTGAGGTTCCTGGATCCCGAGGCCCGTCCGGCCACGGCGACCCCGCCACCCGATCCGATCGACGAACACCGCCACCATTAATAAGATGGTGGCCGCCCGCTCCCCCTGGAGGGCCCCATGGTCCTGATCGCCATCCTGCTCCTGCTCGTCGCCGCCATCGCCTGGCGCATGAAGACCAAGCTGGGCTTCCCCCTCTCGGCGCGGCTCCTCGTCGTCCAGTGGGTGACCCTGGCCTTGGGCGTACTGGTCCTCCTCGGGTCCATGGCCGTGATCATCCCGCCGGGCCAGGCGGGGGTGGTGGTGCTCTTCGGGACGGTGCGGGAGCAGGTGCTGCCCGCCGGCCTGCACTTCATCAACCCCTTCTCCCAGGTGGTCGAGATGGAGGTCCGCACCCGGAACTACACCATGTCGGGCATCGCCGATGAGGGCCACAAGAAGGGTGACGACTCCATCCCGGTCATCACCTCGGACGGCCTCACTGTGAAGCTGGACGCCACCGTCTTCTACCACCTGGACCAGGATCGCTGCCCGAAGATCTACGAGAAGATCGGCACCGATGTGGAGGGCCAGATCCTGCGCAGCCAGATCCGCACCTCCCTGCGGGATGCGGCCGCGGGCCTGTCGGCCACGGAGCTCTACACCACCCACCGCATGGGCTTCGTGGAGAATGTGACGAAGACCCTCACCACCGCCTTCAAGGAGCGCGGCATCGTCATGGAGCAGGTGCTGCTGCGCAACGTGCTGCTGCCCGACCAGATCACCAAGGCCATCAACGACAAGATCGCTGCCGACCAGGACGCCCAGAAGATGGCCTTCGTGCTACAGAAGGAAAAGCAGGAGGCCGAGCGCAAGCGCATCGAGGCCGAGGGCCAGGCCAAGGCCCAGCAGATCGTCAGCCAGAGCCTCACGCCCCAGATCATCGAGTACCAGCGCATCCAGGCCCTGCGGGACATCGGCGCCAAGGGCAACCTGATCATCACCCCCATGGGCGGCGCCACCCCCATGATCCAGGTGCCCGCCCGGAAGTGATCAGAGGGGAGGGAGGGCGGGCTTGCGGTCCTTCTCCCTGGGGGGCGCGCCCGCCTTCTTTTTCAAGTTGAGCATCACCTTGATGACCTGATCGCCCCGCAGCACGTCGAAGACCACTTCGTCGGCGGGGGGCTCGACTTCCAGCATGGCCATGAACTGCCCCTCGTTCTCCAGCACCCGACCCTGGTAGCCCAGGAGGATGTCACCTGGGGTCTTCACGGCACCCTTCTCGTCCAGCTCCAGGGGGCGCAGACCCGCCTCGCTGGCAGGGGTGCCGGGGTCCACCCCGATCACGAGCAGGCCCCGCGTGAGCCCGAACTTCTGCTGGGCTGCGGCCGAAGGCAGCACATGGAAACCCATGCGAGGAGGTTCCAGGCGCTCCCGGGCGATGAGCCGGGGCACGATCTCGTTGAGGGTGTCCACGGGAATGGCGAAGCCGACGCCCACCGAGCCCTCGCCCTTGGTGGCCATGATGGCGGTGTTCATGCCGACCAGGCGCCCGCCGCTGTCGAGGAGGGGGCCCCCGGAGTTCCCCGGGTTCACAGCGGCGTCCGTCTGGATGGCGTTCAGGATGCGGGTGTTGTAGCCCGTGTCGATCTCGCGGTCCTTGGCCGAGACGACGCCCCGGCTGAGGGAGTGATCCAGGCCGAAGGGGTTGCCGATGGCGATGACGCTCTGGCCCACCTGGAGCGTCCTGCTGCGCCCGAGGGGGATGGGTGGCATGGCCCCGAGGGGGGCGAAGACCTGGAGCACGGCGATGTCGTAGGCGAAGCTGGAGCCGATGACCCGGCCCTTGTAGGTCTTGCCGTCGGAGAGCGTGACTTCCACCTCCGTCACGTCGCCGAGCCGCTTGCCGCCCTCCTCCACGGTGATGATGTGGTGGTTGGTGACCACGTGGCCCCACTCGTCCCAGACGAAGCCCGTGCCCCGGGCGGTGGGGATCTTGGTCTCATCCATGGTCCGCAGGTCCCGCATCGCCGCGATGGCCGACACGAACACCACGCTGGCCTTGGTCTCCCTGAACCGCCGGATGGTGTTCCGCTCCTCGGCGCTGAGGGGTGCCGCCGGCGCGACCTTGCGCGGCTTGGCGTGGGCGCGGAATCGCTCGATGGTGGCCTCCTCGGTGGGGGGCACCGGCTTGGCTGGGGTCTGGGCGGACAGGGCTAGGGTCGTCAAGGCAAGCAGGGTGGCGCGGATCATGAGAGCTCCCAGGATGATTATGGTGCCACGCGGGGATGATCTATTCTGTGAGGCCATGTTCCAGCCTCTTCCACGCCCCCCGCGCGCGGCCCTCCTCCTTGGAGCCGCTTTCCTGATGGTTCTCCTGGGGGGAATTGGCCTGGCCTGGATGCTCGCCCGGCAGGGGGTCCGGTCGCCCCTCAGGGTGGTGCTCGTCACCTCTTCCTCGGCGGCCACAGTCACCACGCTGGAGTCGGGCCAGGGGCGGGCCCTTGGCGCCATGGTCCAGGACCACCTGGAATACTACGGTGGCTTCGCGGTGACCAGTGTGACGGAGGTGCCCACCGATCTGGAGCTCCTGCGCGGGCAGCGGCACACCCTGCTCCTCCAGCTGGAGCCCCGGCGCCAGGGGCAGAACCTCGGGCTCTCCTACCGGTATGTGTGGGGGCGGCAGCTCGAGAAGGGAAAGCCGCCAGGGTGGGTCGCACGCGAGGTCTCGGCGCTCCCGCCCGCCGAGGCCTTCGATGCCTTTCTCCGAGACTTTCCCAGGGCCATCAAGGCCAGTCCGACGAACCTGGTCTCGCGGCATCCGGAGGGGTTCTGGGACATGGCCCAGGCCCTGGCCTGGCGGCTGCGGAACCAGAACCTGGACCAGGCCATGGCGATCGCCGAGCGGCTGAGTCACCAGGAGCCCTCCAGTGCCGGCCTCTGGATCCTGCTGGGCAACCTCCGCTACCGGTGGATGCTCGACCGGCCCGGGAGCTTCCGCGCAGAGCAGGCCGAGACCGAATCCCTGCTGCAGCGGGGCCTGGTCCTGGCGCCCGGCCACCCCCGGGCGGCCTTCCTGCTCTCGCTGCTGCGGTCCGACAGCGGCAACCAGCGCGAGGCTCTGGACCTCTTGCTCCAGGCGCGCCGCAAGCAACCCTACAACCCGACCCTCCTGACCGGCATCGCCTATGCGGCGCGGGGCGCCGGTCTGCTGCCCCTGGCACGCCGGGCCATGGACCTGCGCGATGAGCTGGCCATCGCCCGGCTCGCGCCCCAGGCCGTGGACATCACCTGCCTCTACACCGGGGAGATCGCGCGCTTCGAGGCCAGCCTCCAGGAGCAACCGGGCCACCTGCGCAGCACTTCGGGCGTCCTGCCCTTCTACCGGGGCTACCTGGCCCTGGTGCGGGGCAACCGGGAGCTGGCCCATCAGGAGTTCCGCATGGCCGCAGCCCTGGCCCACGGCTATCCGAACATCCTGCGCCTGAGCGAGATTTACGACCTCATCCTCGAAGGCAAGAAGGACGAGGCCTGGAAGAAGCTGCGGGAATACGACCAGGAGCGCATCGGCATGCGCGAGCCTGACGGCGAGTTCACCATCCGGCTCGCCGAGGCCTACGCCCTGATGGGGGACCGCGCCAGTGCCATGGAAATGGCCAGCCGGGCCTTCGCGCGCGGCTTCGGCTGCACGGCGTGGTACGAGCGCAGTCCCATGCTGGAGCCGCTGCGGGGGCTGCCGAAGTGGCGGGCCCTGGTCCAGCACCTGCGGGAGCGGCAGAGCCTCATGGAGGAGCGCTTCCCGGTGGGCCTGCTGGAAGAGAACTAACCACCCCCTAAGCTCCAATGAACAGAAGCTGATACCGGAGCCGTTGGCCGTTAGACTAGGAGTTCGTCCGATAAGGGGGGAATTCATGCCCACGCCTGCCGCACCCGAGCTCGAGTCCCTCCCCCGGGAGGGGTATGTCCCGAAGCACAAGGTGCGCTTCGTCACCGCCGCCAGCCTCTTCGACGGCCACGATGCCAGCATCAACATCATGCGGCGCATCCTCCAGTCCACCGGCTGCGAGGTCATCCACCTGGGCCACAACCGCGCCGTGCAGGACATCGTCGACACCGCCATCCAGGAGGATGCGCAGGGCATCGCCCTCTCCAGCTATCAGGGCGGTCACGTGGAGTACTTCAAGTACATGGTGGACCTGCTGCGTGAGCGCGGCGCCGGGCACATCCAGATCTTCGGCGGCGGCGGCGGCGTCATCTCGCCCGAGGAGATCCGGGAACTGGAAGCCTATGGCGTGGGCCGGATCTACAGTCCCGAGGACGGCCGCCGCATGGGCCTCCAGGGCATGATCGACGACATGGTGCAGCGCTGCGACGTGGACCCCCGGACCACGCCCGAGTTCCACACCCTGGCCCGGCGGATCACCCAGATCGAGCTGGGCGAGGCTGTCGCCACGCCCCCGAGTCAGCCCACGCGGACCATTCCCGTTCTTGGCATCACCGGCACCGGTGGCGCCGGCAAGTCCTCCCTCATCGACGAATTGCTGCGCCGCTTCCTGGTGGACTTCCCGGATAAGCAGGTCGCGGTGCTCAGCGTCGATCCCTCCAAGCGCAAGACCGGCGGCGCCCTGCTGGGTGACCGCATCCGCATGAACACCCTCTACCATCCGGAGCTGCGGGACCGCGTGTTCATGCGCAGCCTCGCCACGCGCAGCGCCGCCCACCGGGCGACCAGCGAGGCCCTGGCCGCCAGCATCCTCGCCGCCAAGGACGCGGGCTACGACCTGGTGATCGTGGAGACCGCGGGCATCGGCCAGAGCGACAGCGAGATCGCGGACCTGGTGGACTTGGCCATGTACGTGATGACGCCGGAGTATGGCGCCGCCAGCCAGCTCGAGAAGATCGACATGCTGGACTTCGCCGATGTGGTGGTGCTGAACAAGGCCGACAAGCGCGGCGCCGAGGACGCCCTGCGTGATGTGCGCAAGCAGTACCAGCGGGCCCACAAGCGCTTCTCGGAGCCCACCGAAGAGATGCCGGTCTATGCCACCTGCGCCAGCCAGTTCAACGACCCCGCCACCAACTGGCTCTTCGTGAACCTTGTGAAGGCCATCGCCGCCAAGACCGGCGTGGACTGGGTGCCCCTGCTCGAGGCTGCGCCCGGCAACCCGCGCCGCTCGGCCATCATCCCCCCGGAGCGCGTGCGCTACCTGGCCGAGATCGCCGACACCGTGCAGGGCTACAAGGCCTGGGCCCGCCGGCAGGCGGAGACGGCTGAGCTTTGCCACGCCCTCTGGGCCAGCCTCCGGGCCCTGGGCGACAAGGTGCCGGCCGCCGGCGCCTTCTATGACGCCATCCACCTCCTGGAGCCCGGCGAGGGCGACCAGGGCGCCGCCGTGCTGCTGCTCCGGCAGCGCTACCAGGAGCATCTGGGCGAGCTGCACGGCGAGAGCCGCCGCCTCATCCACGACTGGGCCGAGATCAAGCGCAGCTACACCGAGCCCGAGAACGTCTACGTGGTGCGCGGCCGCGAGATCCGCACCGCGAACTACACCGCGTCCCTCAGCGGCTCCATGATCCCCAAGGTGGCCCTCCCGTCCTACTCGGGCTGGGGCGAGCTGCTGCGCTGGCAGTTGCTGGAGAACCTGCCCGGCTTCTTCCCCTACGTCGCCGGCGTCTTCGAATACAAGCGCGTGGGCGAGGATCCGACCCGCATGTTCGCCGGTGAGGGCACGCCCGAGCGGACCAACAAGCGCTTCCACTTCGTGAGCAAGGGGCAGCCCGCCGTGCGGCTCAGCACCGCCTTCGACAGCGTGACCCTCTATGGCGAGGACCCCCACGTCCGCCCCGACATCTACGGCAAGATCGGCAACAGCGGCGTGTCCGTCTGCACGGTGGATGATGCCAAGAAGCTCTACTCGGGCTTCGACCTGCTCTGCCCCACCTCCAGCGTCAGCATGACCGTCAACGGCCCGGCCCCCACGGTGCTAGCCTTCTTCCTCAATGCCGCCATCGACCAGCGCGCCGAAGCCTGGCTGGCCGAGCACGGGCAGATGGAGGCCGCCCAGGCCAAGATCGATGCCAAGTACGCGGCCAAGGGCATGGCCCGGCCGCACTACGGGGAGACCCTCCCCGAGGGCAACCACGGCCTCGGCCTCGCCCTCCTGGGCGCCACCGCTGACGAGGTGCTGCCGCCGGACGTCTACGCCCGCCTGCGCATGGAGGCCCTGCAGACCGTGCGCGGCACGGTGCAGGCCGACATCCTCAAGGAGGACCAGGCCCAGAACACCTGCATCTTCAGCACGGAGTTCAGCCTCAAGGTCATGGGCGACATCCAGTCCACCTTCATCGAGGAGAAGATCCGCAACTTCTACTCCGTGAGCATCAGCGGCTACCACATCGCCGAGGCAGGCGCGAACCCCATCAGCCAGCTGGCCTTCACGCTGGCCAACGGGTTCACCTTCGTCGAGTACTACCTCTCCCGGGGCATGCACATCGACGACTTCGCCCCGAACCTCAGCTTCTTCTTCAGCAACGGTCTCGACGCGGAATACAGCGTCATCGGCCGCGTGGCGCGCCGCATCTGGGCCATCGCCATGAAGGAGAAGTACGGCGCCAACGACCGCAGCCAGAAGCTGAAGTATCACATCCAGACCAGCGGCCGCTCCCTGCACGCCCAGGAGATCGACTTCAACGACATCCGCACGACCCTGCAGGCCCTCTACGCCATCTATGACAACTGCAACAGCCTGCACACCAACGCCTACGACGAGGCCATCACCACCCCGACCGAAGAGAGCGTGCGCCGGGCCATTGCCATCCAGCTGATCATCAACCGCGAGCTGGGCCAGGCGAAGAACGAGAACCCGCAGCAGGGTGCCTTCCTCATCGAGCAGCTGACCGAGCTGGTCGAGGAGGCCGTGCTGGCCGAGTTCCGCCGCATCTCCGACCGCGGCGGCGTGCTGGGAGCCATGGAGACCATGTATCAGCGCGGCAAGATCCAGGAAGAGTCCATGCACTACGAGCACCTCAAGCACAGCGGGGAGCTGCCCATCGTCGGCGTGAACACCTTCCTGAACCCCCAGCCTCCCGAGCTGGGCACGCCGGAGCTCATCCGCAGCACCGAGGCCGAGAAACAGCAGCAGATCGACAACCTGGTCGCCTTCCACGCCCGGAACGCCGATGTGGCCCCCGTTGCCCTTCTGCGCCTCAAGGAAGTGGCCCGCGCCGGCGGCAACCTCTTCGAGGAGCTGCTGAACGCCGCCAAGGTCTGCAGCCTCGGCCAGATCAGCCAGGCCCTCTACGAAGTGGGCGGGCAGTACCGGAGAAACATGTAAGCCACGGGCGGGGAAGCGGCACCGCCGCCCCAGGGCGTATCATGTACCCCGCATGTTCCGCCTCGCCCTGATCCTTCCCCTGGTCGCCCTGACGCTTGTCGCCAGGTCGCCGCGGTCTGCCGCCAAGCCCGGTGCCACCTACCTCTACACCTACTACGACAAGCAGGGCCGGCTGGTCATCAACAACCTGCCGCCCAGCTATGTGAAGGGCCAGGGTCTGGTGCTCAAGAGTGTCGGCGTGGGGAACGTCCGCCTCGCCGTCACCCCTGCGGAGATGGCCAAGGCCCTGCGGAGTCCCGAGCTCATCGCCCTGGTGGATGAGATCACCCTGGCGGAAGGTGTGGACACCCACCTGGCCCGGGCCATCATCCAGGCCGAGAGCGCCTTCAACTACCGGGCCCGCTCCCGGGCCGGGGCCCTGGGCCTCATGCAGCTCATGCCGTCCACGGCGGAGCGCTTCGGGGTGCTGGATCCCTTCGACCCCCGCCAGAACATCAACGGCGGGGTGAAGTACCTGAAGTGGCTGCACACCTACTACGAGGGCGACCTCACCAGGGTGGTGGCGGCCTACAACGCTGGGGAGGGCGCCGTGAACCGGCACCGGGGCATCCCCCCCTTCCGGGAGACCCAGGCCTACGTGCCCCGGGTGCTGGACCTCTACCGACGCAAGGCCGTGCAGCCAGATCCCAAGCTGGCGGGCAGCATGGCCCTCCTGCAGAAGGGTCGGGGCGGCTTCAAGGTCGAGGACGAGAAGACCGTGCCCGAGCCCTCGCCTCAGCAGCAGGCCGCCACCAGGATCTACACCTGGACCGACGCCAACGGCCGCATGCAGATCAGCGACCAGCCCCCGCCCAAGGGCACCCCCGGCGTGAAGCCCTACGGCGCGCCCTGAGTCAGGCCTCGCTGGGTTTCTGCTTCAGTTCCACCAGATAGGCCTGGAGCGCTTCCACGGAGGCCTGGAAGCAGGTCTCCAGGCGGGCGGCCAGGTCCTGGCCCGCATCGGCAGAGCCATCGCGGCCCAGGGCCTCGAGGTCCGCGGCCAGGTAGCGCAGGGTCTTCGCGCCCAGGGCCCCGGCGCCACCCTTCAGGGCGTGGGCCGCCCGGGAGAGGTCCTCGGCGTCGCCCTTGGTGGCCGCGGTGACGATGTCCTGGATGCGGCGGGGGGTGTCATCCCGGAAGATCTCCAGCATTTCTTCCAGAAGCGTGTGGCCGCCGTCATCCAGTTCCACCAGATTCTGGAGGGTGGTGAGGTCCAGCAGATCCGAGGGCGACATGGGAGACTCCTGCCCCCCATGCTGAGGCAGGCGGGTCCATTCGTCCAACAGGATGCAGTAGGCTGGGGTCATGGATGCGACTCACCCGATGACTCCCGCCGAGACGGCCCTCTCCCTCCTCTTCCGGAAACTGCACCCGCACCTCGAGGACGCGGCCCATGCCCTGGCTTCCGGCGCGGTCCGGAGGGATCTGGAACGCATGCACTTGAAGCTCCTGACGGCGCGGCTCAAGACCGTCGAAGTCCTGGAGACAGAAGCAGAAGCCCTTGCCGAGGACGCCCCCCTCGCCGAGCTGCTGGAGACCCTGGCCGCCAACCTGACGCCCGTGGGCGAGAGCTACCGGCAGAGCCTCGTGCTCACCCAGCTCTGCCTGGAGGACGCCCCTGCGGAGCTGCTGCCCCACGTGCCCGAGGGCGCCGTGGCGGGATCCTCCTGGGGACCGCGCATGGCCGCCTTCCTGGCGCGGCTGGAAGAGCCCGGGTTCCAGGCCCACCAGCGCTGGGAGTCGATCCCGGAGGATATCGGCGAGACCGAGGAAGAGTAGCCCCAGGCTTTTCCCTAGACGTTTCGGCCTAGTTTCTTCCGAGGTACAAGGCCCCTTGATAAGCGCGCTGCATCGGGGGAAGGTTACTATGGAAAAATACTTATCCGCTTCTCGGTGAGTCCCCCGGGCCAAAACCCGTCGGGGCACGCTTCAGCCTCGATCGGGAGTCCCCATGCGTTCCTTCGTCTTTGCGCTCGCGGCCAGCACCCTGCTCCTCGGCCAGGGGGTCGTCCAGTACGCCGCCAAGGTGGACCCCAACCTGCCTTCCTACACGCCTGCCCAGGCCGTCGACACCGTCATCGAGTGCGTGGGCTCCGATGCCCTGACGGATGTCTGGGACGAGTGGAAGCTCGGGTTCCTGGCCCAACAGCCCCAGGCCAAGTTCAAGGTCACCCAGACCCTGACCTCCGTCTCCCTCAAGGCCCTCATGGAAGGCACCGTGTCCCTGATCCACCTGCCCCGGGAGATGACGGTGGAGGAGCACCAGGCCTTCGAGAAGAAGCACGGCTACCCCGCCACGAAGCTCGTCGTCTGCTACGACGCCTTCATCGTGTTCGTGAACCCAGTCAACCCCATCCGGGACATCGGCATGGACCAGCTGGACGCCGTCTATTCCACCACCCACAACGCCGGCTACCGTACCGACATCCCCGTGGATACCTGGGGCGACCTGGGCGTTCGGGGCGACTTCACCAAGCGGCCCATCCGGGCCTACATGCGGGCGGAAGGCACCGCCGCCAGGCCCCTCATCCGAGACGTCGTCATGCTGAAGGGCAAGTACAAGACCAGCATCATTGACCGGGTGGACTGGCCGGGCATCGCCGAGGCGGTGATGACGGATGCTGCCGGTATCGGGATCTCCACCCTCTCCAGCTGGCTGTCCCGGAACAAGATCCTGGCCGTGACGCCCCTGCAGGCCAAGGACCCGGTTCCCCCGACCCAGGAGAACGTGGTCACGGGCAAGTATCCCCTCTCCCGGACCTACTACTTCTTCCTCAACCGGGAGCCCGGCAAGGCGCTGCCGCCGCAGATCTCGGAGTTCCTGCAGTACGTCCTCTCCCACCAGGGGCAGACCGCCGTGACCCAGGCCTCCCTCTATCCGTTGCCCGCCGAGATCGCCGCCCTCGGCCGCCGCCGCCTCCGGAGCAACTGACCTTCCCGGGACCCCCGGGAAGGGGTACCGTTCGGCCCTCCGCAGCTGTCATTCGATGCCCCGCAGGTGTCATCCGTCGATCCGGGTGCACTCCGCCCCGCGAAGAGGTATCTCCTGGTGTGGACGGATCGCCCGCCCCCACCCAGGAGTCACCCATGAGCACCCACCCCCTTCGCTTTGCTGCCCTCACCCTGGCCCTGCTGGCCATCGGCGTCTCCCTCTCGGCCCAGGGCCGTGGCCCCGGCACTCACCAGGGCCCTGGCCTCCGGGGCCTGAACCTCACCGAGGACCAGCGGACCCAGGTGAAGGCCATCCACGAGCGCCATCAGGCTGCCATCAAGACCAAGGGCGAGGTCGCCCAGGCCGCCCACAAGGCCATGCGGGACGCTGCTGCGAATGCCGCCACCGACACCAAGACCCTGCAGGCCCTGCACGAGAAGGCGTCTGCCGCCCAGTTCGAGATGATGCTCAAGCGCCGGGCCGTGCGGCAGGAGATCCTGCCCCTCCTGACGGCGGAGCAGAAGGCCAAGTTCCAGCAGGGCCCCACGGGCATGGGCCCCGGTCGGGGCATGGGTCCTCGCGGCAAGGGCGGCATGGGCATGGGGCGCGGCCCCGGTGGCCCCGGCATGATGGGCCCCGACTGCCCTCCCGCGAAGCCCTGACGAGCCCGGTATCCTGAGAGCCGATGCGCGCTTCTGCGGTTCTTCACACCACCTTCCAGCAGCTGCGGCGCCCCCGAACCTGGGGCGCCGCACTGTTGTTCGGCCTGGTCTGGAATGGCGCCCGGATGCTCCTGGGTGGCCCCGAGCCGGGTCTGGTCGCAGCCCTGGTGCCGGTGCTCTGGGTGGCGCTCTTCATGGTGCTGGTGCCGCTGCCCTGGCAGTGGACCGGCGATGACGCGCCCATGGCCAGCGTGCTGCGCGGGGCCGCCCAGGCTCTGCCCTGGATGGCGGCGCTGACGCTGGGCATTCTGCTGCTCCTGGGCTCGGTCGCCCCCCAGGTGCTGCCCGGCCGGGGCATGATTCCCGGCAAGAGTCCTGGCATGAACCCCGGCATGAGCATGATGGAGCGCAGTCCCCTGCATCGGGGCATGCACCCGCCCCCGGAGGAGCCCCGCTGGCTTGCGATCCATCCCCGGCTCTGGCTGCTGGGTCTGGCGCACTTCTCCTTCGGTCTGCTGCTGGGCTGGATCCTGGCGGGCCGTGAGCGGGCCGAGCTCCAGGCGATCGCCGCGCAACAGGCGGCCGATGAAGCCAAGGCCCGAGCCCTGCAGGGCCAGATGAATCCCCACGTGCTGTTCAACGCCATCAGCGCCCTCACTGAGTTGGTGCGCGAGGACCCCGTGGCGGCGGAGCGCGCCCTGGTCAGTCTCTCCGACCTGCTGCGCGCCCTGCTGGAGCACGGCTCGCGCCTGCGGGCGCCCCTGGGTGACGAGCGCCGCCTGGTGGAGCACCACCTCGCCCTGGAGCGGCTCCGTCTGGGGCACCGCCTCCGGGAGACCTGGGACTGGCCCGAGGCCCTCGACGCCCTGGAGATCCCGCCTCTGATGGTGCAGCCTCTGGTGGAGAACGCCCTCAAGCACGGTGTCTCCGTGGCCGTGGGCGGTGGCAGCCTGGACGTGCGCATCACCCGGGAGGGCTGCCTGCTCCGGGTGCGCGTGGCCAACACCGGGCCGGCCCCGGCGACAGCAGAAGGCGCAGGCATCGGCCTGAAGAACCTGCGGGAGCGGCTCCGCCTGCAGGGCGCGCCGGAGGACGCGCTGCAGCTCACTCGCGAGGGCGACTGGACCATCGCCGAGCTGAAGCTCGAGGTGCCCGCATGAGCGGCTCAGCCCTGCGCGTGCTGGTGGCCGAGGACGAGCCCTTCAACCTGCGGCGGCTGACGCGGCTGCTGCGCGAGGCGGGCTGCGAGGTGGTGGCGGAGCTGGAGGACGGCCCCTCGGTGCTGGCGTGGCTGGCTCAGGGCGAGCCTGTGGACGCGCTGTTCCTGGACATCCAGATGCCCGGGCTCACGGGCCTGGACCTGGCGGCGGAGCTGGCCCGCGAGATTCCCGTGGTGTTCGTCACGGCCTACGCCGAGCACGCCGTGCGGGCCTTCGAGCAGGCCGCCACGGACTATCTGCTGAAGCCCGTCACCGCCGAGCGGCTGGCGGCCACCTTGCAGCGCCTGCGCGCCCCGGCCCCTCGCGACCCGGCCCGGCCCACGGGGCCGTTCCGCGTGCCCGTGAAGGCGGGCGAGGGCCTGGTGCTGGTGGACCTGGCGAAGATCACCCACCTCAGCTTTGAGGACGGCGCCGTGTGGGCCTTCCTGGGCGAGCCCCTGCGCACCACCTGGAAGACCCTGGCCGAGGCCGAGTTGGCCCTGGGGGACCGCGTCGTGCGCGGCCACCGCCACCTGCTGATCCGCCCCGAGGCCGTGGTGGGCCTCCGCGCCGGCGAGTCCGGCCGCCTGCTCGTGCGCCTCAGCGGCAACGTCGAGCTCGAAGTGAGCCGTGGCGCCGCGCCCGCCTTCAAGGCCAGGCTGGGGCTCGCGTAGCGCAGACTGGGATGAAAAAGCCTGCCACCGATGAACACCGATAAATGCTGATAAACACCGAAAAATAAAAAATGCAGATTGACCACAAAGGGCACAGAAAAGGCAACACCAGTGGGCGGCTCCCCGCTCTGCATGGGTTGGATCCCTTTTTCCTTTCAACCCCTGCGCCTACACTCGAAGCGCCAGCCAACCTGCACCGGGCGGTTCCTTCCCTCTTCTCTGGCCTGGACACGCTGCAGATGATCCCGTTGGCTTCGATGGAGGAGTTCTCATGCGCCGGTTCCGCTGCACCCTCGCCTTCTCCACGGCCCTCCTGCTGGGGGCCCAGGCGCCGACGCCCCTGAAGCTGCCCCTGCCGACGGCGGAGGGCGCTTCGCTTCAGGCCGCGCTCAAGGGCCGGGCCACGGTTCGGACTCTGGTCGGCCCCGCGCTGAGCCTCGCCGAGGCGGGTCAGCTGCTGTGGGCGGCCCAGGGCGAGAACCGTCCGGGCAAGCGCGTCGTCCCCTCGGCCCGCGCCAAGTATCCGCTCGAGCTCTACCTGCTCAGCTCAGGCGCTACGGATCTACCCGCAGGCACCTATCACTACTGCGCTTCGGGGCACACTTTGACCCGCCTGGCGGACGGCACACCCGGCACAGTGTTGGGCGCCATCAAGGGCATGCAGGCCTGGATCAAGGACGCCCCCGCGGTCTTCGTGGTGGCCGGGGAGGCCAGCCGGATCGGCGAGGGCGCCCCTGCCCTCAACCTCACCTACTACGAAGCAGGCGCCGCAGCCCAGGGTCTGCTCCTGCAGGCCACGGCTCTGGGGCTGGGGGCCGGAACGGCCTCCGGGGTGGACCTGGGCGCTGTGACCCAGGCCCTGAAGCTCCCCAAGGGCACTCAGGCCTTGATCCTGTTGCCCGTGGGGCATGTGAAGCTCTGAGACGGCCGTGTGCTCGACGGAAGATCTTCGGCAGTCCAGTGAACCGTAAATCGTAGGGCCTTGCCGTGCCGACCCTTCATCAGCGGCGAAGGCAGGCCAAGATCAACCACTCCTCTGTCAGACAGGCTGCCCATGAATACTGAGACAACCCCAAAGACCAGCTACAAGGCGCCGTGGAGCAAGTCCCTGATGGGAATCTCCTGGGGGTTCACGATCCTGATCCTTGGCCTCGTGGTGTTCGCGTCAAGACAGAAGATCAATCCTGTCATCGCCATTCCGGTGGGGATCCTCCTTGTTGCGGCACCCTTCACCATTCGCGGATACCGCATCACGGCTGATGCCCTGCTGGTGCATCGGCTGTTCTGGGATACGACGCTGCCGCTCGCGGAGCTGCAGGCGGCGGAGTTCAATCCCACGGCCATGAAGCGGAGCACCCGAACCGGAGGCAATGGGGGCCTGTTCTCCTTTTCGGGATACTTCAGCAACAAGGCCCTGGGGGAGTATCGGGCCCTGGTGACCAACCCCGCGCTGTCGGTCGTGCTTCGGTTTCCGGCCAAGATCATTGTCGTCTCGCCTGAGTCACCCGAGACCTTCGTCCAAACCATCCTGGCGCGAACCCGGCGGTGAATCGGATCTCCAGGGCTGCAGATCCTGAGATCGCCTGACCAGACCCGCGGCCGAGACCCTGGGTTGGCTACACTTCCGCGATGAGCTCGATCTCGACCTTTGCGCCGCGGGGCAGGGCGGCGACCTGGACGGTGCTACGGGCGGGCTTGGCGGTGCCGAGGGCTTGTTCGTAGACGGCGTTGAAGGCGGCGAAGTCGCCGAGGTCGGTGAGGAAGACGGTGGTCTTCACCACGCGGTCCCAGCTGGTGCTGGCGGCGGCGAGGACGGCGCTGAGGTTCTTCAGCACCTGTTCGGTCTGGGCCTCGATGGGACCGGTGACCATCTCCATGGTTTCGGGGATCAGGGGGATCTGGCCGGCGGTGAAGAGGTGGTTGCCCGAGATCTTGGCCTGGCTGTAGGGGCCGATGGCGGCGGGGGCGGCGGGGGTCGAGATGGTGCGCATGGAAAACTCCAGGAAACGGCAAGCCAATAACCATACCCCGGAAAGCAAGGGAAGAGGATCAGACGAGGCCTTTGGTCAGTGCTTCTTGCCCCAGCGGCGCTTCTTGTGGCGCCAGTTGCGGCCGGGCTTGGGGGCGGGCTGGAGGGGGGCATCGAAGGGCGAGGCCGGCTGTTCCAGCTCGGGCTCGCCGTCGCCGTCGCCGTCGTCCATGCGCCGGGGGCCTTCCTCGATCTGCTGCTGCACCCACTGGGCCGTGCGGTGCATGAGCGCAGCCAGGCAGAGGCTGGTCTCGATGCGAGCGTAGGGCAGGGGGCCGAGCTGGGTGAACACCGAGGGATCCGGCGGGATCACGCGCGGGATGACCACCTCGGGCAGCGGCATGGGCAGGGCGTCGTAGGCCTCCTCCGGCAGATGGCGCCAGGGCTCCGGCTGGGCCTGTTCCTGCTTGAGCAGATCGGCCACGGTCAGCCGCTTCTTGGGGGGTCGGCCCCGCTTCTTGGGGGCGGCCACGGCGGCGGCGTCCAGGGCAGTCTGGAGGGCCTTGAGGACCTCCTCCCGGCTCTTGCCGCGCAGGTCGAAGAGCAGCCAGGGGTCGCGGTCCAGGGCCTCGGCCATGACGTAGCACACGGCGGCCACGTGCTTGCAGGGGTTGGCCCAGTCTGGACAGTCGCAGTGGGTCTGCAGCTCCTTGGGCACGCGGGGATAGAGGCTGGCGCCGGCCTCGCGGAAGGTCTCGTCCAGGCCCTGGGGCATCTCGCCCGCGAGCAGCGAGGCCACGAAGCGGCTCTCCAGGGCGATGCGGTCCAGGGCCTTCGCCCACTGGGCCGAGGTGAGGGCCGGCAGGCCCAGGGTCACGTTGTAGGTCTTGCGGCCGTGGACCCGGGCCTGGATCTCGCCGGGCTGCACGCCGAAGTGGGAGACGTGGCCGTCCTCGGCGTACTTCTTCCCGCGGGGCAGCCGGTTCTCGTAGTCATCCCCGAGCTTCTCGAGGCCTTGGATCCAGAGGCGGCCCCACCAGGTGGCGCCGAAGCGGTCGGCGTGGCTCATCATGGCGCCACCTCCTTCGCGGTGCGCCGCACGGGCTTGGGGGCGGCTTCCTCGCCGTTGCCTTCATCCGGGTCCAGCAGCTCGGCGTCGGGATCCAGCGCCACCAGTTGGCGCAGGGCGTCGTCGTCGAGCTCGGTGAGCCAGCCTTCGCCGGAGCCGACCACGCGGTCCGCGAGGTCGCGCTTGGACTCCAGCAGCGCGTCGATCTTCTCTTCCAGGGTGCCGATGGTGACCAGCTTGTGGACCTGCACGTTCTTGGTCTGGCCGATGCGGTAGGTGCGGTCCGTGGCCTGGTCCTCCACGGCGGGGTTCCACCAGCGGTCGAAGTGGAAGACGTGGGTGGCGGCCGTGAGGTTCAGGCCCACGCCGCCCGCCTTGAGGCTGAGCAGCAGCACCGGGGCCGCGTCCGCGTCCTCCTGGAAGGTGCGCACCATCTCGTCGCGGCCCTCGCGGGTGGTGCCGCCGTGCAGGAAGGGCGGCTCGAAGCCCAGGGCCTCCTGGAGGTGCACCTGCAGCCGGTCGCCCATCTCCTTGAACTGGGTGAAGACCAGGGCGCGCTCGCCGGCCTCCACGACCTCCTCAAGCATCTCGGTGAGGCGGTCCAGCTTGCCGCTGCGGCCACGGTAGGGACCCTGCTGCTTGAGGAACTGGCTCGGGTGGTTGCAGATCTGCTTGAGGTGCGTGAGCAGGGCCAGGATGCGGCCGCGGCGCTCGATGCCCGTGGCCGCGTCCAGGTCCTCGTCCATCTTCTCGACGCGGTACTGGTAGAGCTCCGCCTGCTCGCGGCTGAGGGTGGTGTACACCTTCATCTCGTGCTTCTCGGGCAGGTCCTGGATGATGCTCTTGTCGCTCTTGAGGCGGCGGAGGATGAAGGGGCCGATGCGCTGGCGCAGCTCGTTGGCGGCGTCGGGATCGCGGTACTTCTCGATGGGCGTGGCGAAGCGCTCCTTGAACTGGGACTCGCTGCCCAGATAGCCGGGCAGCCCGGCGCTCATGATGGCCCAGAGCTCTGTGAGGCGGTTCTCGATGGGCGTGCCCGTGAGGGCGAGGCGGAAGCTGCCGCGCAGCTTGCGGATGGCCTTGGCCTGGGCCGAGCCGGCGTTCTTGATGGCCTGGGCCTCGTCCACGACGATCATGCCCCAGTGCCGCTTGGCGAAGGTCTCCTCCTCGCGGCGCACCACGCCATAGGTGGTGAGCACCAGGGTGTGGGGCTTGAAGGTGGCGGGCAGGCGGTCCCGGTTGTTGCCGTGGTGCACGAAGACCGGCAGGGTCGGGGCGAACTTGGCCAGCTCGCGCTCCCAGTTGCCCAGCAGCGACGTGGGGCAGACCAGCAGCGTGGCCGGGCCCTCCTTGGGCTTCTGGGTCTGCCGGTGCAGCAGCAGGGCCAGCACCTCGATGGTCTTGCCCAGGCCCATGTCGTCGGCGAGGATGCCGCCGAGACCCAGGCGGCACAGGCCCTCCAGCCAGGCCAGGCCGCGCAGCTGGTAGGGGCGCAGCTGGCCCTGGAAGCTGGCGGGCTGGGTGATGGGCTTGTCGGGCAGGATCTTCAGGTCCTCCAGGGCCGCGCCGAAGTCGCCCGCGACCTCCACCTCGATGGCTTCGCTGACGCCGGGGATGCTGGCGGTGCCCGTGAGGGCGGCGGCCAGGGCCTCGCCCTTGCTCATGCTGCCGAAGCCCGCGCCGCGGCTGGCCTGGATCACGGAGCTGATCTGCTTGAGGGTCTCGGGATCCAGGGCCACCCACTTGCCCTTCCAGGCCACCAGCGGGTGCTTGAGGCTGGCCATCTGGGCGAAGTCCTCCACGCTCAGGGCGTCGTCGCCGAGCATGAGCGACCAGTCGGCGCTGACGCTGCCCTCGAGGCCCGCCTGGGCCAGGGGGGTGGCCTCGGCCACGTCCCTGGCGCCCAGGCGCACCTTGGCGCGCAGCCGCTTCGCCCCGCCGAAGTCCGCCAGGGCCTCGGGGATGTGGACAAGGAAGCCCGCCTCCTTCAGCTGGGCGGCGCCCCGGGTCAGGAAGCCCCAGGCCTCCGTGGGCCGCAGGACCAGATCCTCGGGCTTCTGGCCGGAGAGGGCCCGCTCCAGGGCCGGGAAGAAGGGCACCGCCCGGGCCAGGCCGCGCAGCAGGGCCTGGCGGGCCTGCAGCACATCGGCCTCCGTGGAGGGCTCCCAGAGCTTGGCCACGCCGATGTCGGCCCCGGCCTCGGTCTCCAGGCCCACCTTGAGGATCCAGCCCTCTTCGGCCAGGCGGTCGGCGTCCTGCACGGTCTGGCTGATGGCGGGCACCGGGGGCGCCTCCAGGCGCAGGCTCGGCCGCAGCCACTGGGGCCGGGCGCCCTCGCTCCACTGGTCCAGCTGCTCGCCCAGGGTGCGCTCGGTGATGCCGATGGTGGGGAACTCCGGCAGCTGGTGGGAGAGGGCCACCATGATCCGCTCGTCCCAGGGCAGCCGGTCGCGCTTGTGGCCGCGCAGCCGGTGGATGAGGCCCAGGCGCGGGTCATCCCCGGCCCGGAGGCCCCCGGCCACGAAGCGCATGATGAAGTCGGCGCCATCTTCCAGGAAGGCGGTCAGCACCTTATCGGCAGCCGGCGGCAGGGCCAGGTCATCCTCGATGTCAAAGGCGTCCAGCTCCCCCAGGGGGACAGTCTTGGTGAAGGCCCAGAGGTCGGCCTCGGGGAAGGCCAGGGCGGCGGGCGGCATGGCTTCCGCCAGCTCCCGCAGGATGGCGCGGTCCGAGGGGCTGGTGAGGCTCACGCCCCAGCGGGCCTTCCAGGGGTTGCCGGTGGTGTCCAGCTGGGGCAGCAGGGCGCCGCGGACCACCAGGGACTGGAGCAGGCGCAGGGCGGTGGCCCAGTAGCGCAGGGTCGGGCCGGCGTTCCCGGGCCGCAGGGCCAGGGAGGACAGCCAGGGATAGGCCCGCTGCCAGCGGAGGGGCAGGGTGTGCATCTCCACCAGGGAGCCGTCGGCCACGAAGAGCTGGGCCTTGGCGGGGGTGAGCCGCTCCCGGCCCTGGAGCTCGCCGGGGATCGTCCGGAGCGCCCGGAGCCACTCGGCAGGTTCCACCGCCTCGGGCATGCAGAGCAGAAAACCCCGGTCCTGGGGCCGATACTGGAGGAAGGGATTCAGCATGGAGCGCCGCTGCGGCGGTAGGCTGAGAGCCAGGGGGCGGAGCGATGCGACTTGGATTTGCGAGCGATCATGCTGGATTCGACCTGAAGGAGCGGCTCAAGGGCTGGGCGCGGGAACACGGTCATGAGGTGGTGGACTTCGGCACGGACGGCTCGGCCTCGGTGGACTATCCGGATTTCGCGCACCGCGCGGCGGAGGGCAGGGATCAGTGGGAGCGCCTGGTGTTGGTCTGCGGATCCGGCATCGGCATCAGCATTGCGGCCAACCGCCATGCTGGCATCCGCTGCGCGCTGGTGACCTCCCCCGAGCACGCGGCACTGGCCCGGCAGCACAATGACGCAAACGCCATCGCTTTCGGCCAGCGGCTAACGGATCCGCTCAATGCAGAATCCTACCTGAAAATCTTCCTGGATACACCTTTTGAGGGCGGAAGGCACCAGGGGCGGGTGGACAAGATCGAGTGGAAAGGCTGCTGCTGATGCGCGGAACCGAGGAATTACGTCCCCTGACCATGGAAAAGAGCGTTCAGCTCCATGCCTCCGGCTCCTGCCTGGTGAAGCTGGGCCGGACCCACGTCCTCTGCGCCGCCAGCCTGGAGGAGCGGGTGCCGGGCTGGATGAAGGGGCGGGGCCAGGGCTGGCTCACCGCCGAATACGGGATGCTGCCCGCCGCCACCCACACCCGGTCTGACCGCGAGGCGGCCCGGGGCAAGCAGCAGGGCCGCACGGTGGAGATTCAGCGGCTCATTGGCCGCAGCCTGCGCCAGGCCGTGGACCTGGGCGCCCTGGGCGAGCGCACCCTCACCGTGGACTGCGACGTGCTCAATGCCGACGGCGGCACCCGCTGCGCGGCCATCACCGGCGCCTGGGTGGCCGTGGCGCTGGCGCTGCGGAGCCAGGGGCTGGAGGCGGCCCTGGTGCGCCAGGTGGCGGCCGTGAGCGCCGGGATCGTGGAGGCGGGCGAGGTCAGGCGCGGGCTCGTGCTGGACCTGGAATACGAAGAGGACCACCTGGCCGCCGTGGACTGCAACCTGGTGGCGGCCCGTCTCGTGGCGGGCGGTGAGCTGGAGCTGGTGGAGCTCCAGGGCACCGGTGAAGGCCGGTCCTTCACCCGCGCCGAGGCGGCGGGGCTCATGGACCTGGGCCTGGCGGGCTGCGCAGCGCTCATGGAGGCGCAGCGGATCGCCCTCGCATGAGAGCCCTGCTGTTGGCAGCGGCCCTGCCCGCCCTGTTGGCGGGCCAGGGCGTGCCGGCAGTGGAACCCGGCAAGCCCGCCGCGCCGAGGCGCATCGAGGTCGCCCTCCAGGCCCCGGATATGGTGTTCCGGTTCCTGCCGCGGGTGGTCATCCCCGGCATGCCCCGGGTGGCGGTGGCCTTGAGCGGCGGCGGGGCCCGGGGTCTGGCGCACATCGGAGTCCTCCAGCGCCTGGAGGAAGTGGGCTATCCCCTGGACAGCATCACCGGCACCAGCGCCGGGGCCCTGGTGGGGGCCCTCTATGCCAGCGGCTTCTCCGGGCGGGAGGTCGAAGACCTCTTCAGCCGGCTCGACCTGACCCGGGCTTTTCTCGAGCCCCTCTGGCGCAACCCCGGCGAGACCCTGGAGGAGCAGGAGGACCGCAGCACCCCCTTCATCTCCCTCGAGCGCCATGAGGGTCGCCTGAGCCTGGCCCAGGGCCTGCGCAGCGGGGTGGAGATGCAGCACACGCTGCAGGGCCTGCTGGCACGCGGCGCCTACTTCTCCGGCGGGGACTTCAACCGCCTCCAGCGCCCTCTGCGCGTGCTGGCCACCAACCTGGAGACGGGCCAGGGCCGGGTCTTCGACCGCGGCGACCTGGTAGAGGCGGTGCGCGCCTCCATGTCCATTCCCGGCGGCTTCCGGCCCGTGGTCATCGAGGGGCAGCAGTATGTGGACGGCGCGCTGGTGGAGAACCTGCCCGTGACCACGGCCAAGGAGGCCTTCCACCCGGATCTGGTCATCGCCATCGACACCAGCGCGCCGCTGGAGCGGCGGCCCTCCACGAACATCTTCTCCGTGGCGGCCCGCAGCCTGGACCTGGTGGTGGAGCGCCGCCAGTGGGAGAGCCGCGCCGCGGCGGACTTCCTCATCCGTCCCGAGATCAAGGACGTGCCCTTCCTGGAATATGGCATCCACAGCACCACGCTGGTGCGGCAGGGCCGGGAGGCCTTCGAGGCCCGGCGGGACGCCATGGACGAGCTGCTGCGGAGCCGGCTGGATCAGGAGCGCCTGGAGGTGGCCCGCGTGGCCGTGGACCTGCCCGGCGGCCTGGGATCACCGGTGGCGGCGATCCTGGCCGAGGCGCTGCAGTCCACCAAGACGGGCATCCGGGTGCAGGACGCTCAGATCCTCCTGCAGCAGATCCTGGTCCACGGCCAGGCCCGGGAAGCCTGGATCACGGTGGACCCCGACCGGGTGCTCACGGTCCACCTGCGGCCTTTCCCGGCCGTTGCGGCGGTGGAGACCGCGGTGCCGGAGGCCTGGCGCTCCTACATCCTGGAGCTGGCGGAGACCGCCATCCCCGTGGGGCAGCCCTTCAATCCCGAGTCCTTTGGCCGCCTCATGGCCCAGGTGGTCTTCCAGTGCCTCATGGAGGGTCAGCCCCTCATGGATGCGCGGGGCTCCCACTTTGATGCCGCGACGGGCCGGGTGCACATCGTCCTCCGGGAGCCGCTGGTGGCCAAGGTCGAGGTGCGGGCGACCCCGGGCGCGGCGCTGGACGAGGCCCAGCTCCTGGAGTTGCTCGGGACGCTGAAGGGCCGCCCCTTCCGGCCCTACCTGCTCCAGACGCGCATCGCCCTGGCGGAGCACCGTCTCCACCTGGCGGAGCTGCGCTACCAGATCCGGCCCGAGGGCGCCGACGGTCTTGCCATCACGCTGGTGCCGGTGCCCCAGCAGCAGGAGCGCCTGGACCTCACCCTGGGCTACGAGTCCACCCTGGGCGGCACCCTGGGCGTGGCCTACCGGGCCCTGGACCTGGGCTTCAAGGGCACGGAGCTGGAGCTGAGTGGCATCCGGAACCGCCTGCAGGAGCAGGCCTCCCTGAGCCTGCGCAGCCCCTTCGGCTTCTCGCCGGGCACGGGCATCGAGTTTGACGCGAACTACTGGCAGCAGCGCCTGGACGTGCCGCTCTACTGGCGGACCCCGGCGCTGCCTGGCAACGGCCTGGACGCCCGCATCAGCGCCTCGGACCTGATGGTGAAGACCTACTTCCGGTTCAGCAACCTGGGCACGGGCAAGGTGAGCCTGGACCTGAGCCGCCGCAACGCGGCCTACCGGGAGGACGGCCAGCGCGCCACCCAGACCCAGGACGCGTTCTTCCTGTCGGGCGAGTGGGACAACTTCGACCGGCGCACCCTGCCCCGCGAGGGGCTGCTGCTGCGGGCCCGCTTCGGGGCGGGCCACGCCCATGAGGGGCCGCTGCCGTCCGCCGACTTCCTGCAGAGCTACTTCCGCGCCCGGGGCCTCGCCACCTTCGGCGACGTCGTGGGAGCGGACCTGGACGTGGAGTGGGGCCAGAGCCGGAACCTGCCCCTGGACCGCTGGTGGGTGGTGGGTGGGCCCTCCTTTGTCATCGGATCCCGGTCCATGGGCTTCATGGTCCCGAACTTCGCCGCGATCCGCTTTGGCATTCCCTTCCGCTTCTACCTGGGCCTGGGCCTCACGGTGGAGCTGGCCCCCCGCTTCGACCTGGCCTGGGTGTCCCAGAGTCGGTCCGCCCTGCTGGACGGCAGCGTCTCCCCCCGGGGCCACGGGGCGGGGCTCATGCTGCGCACAGCTCTCTCCAACTTCTATGTGGAGATGGCCTACGGCTTCCTCAAGCTGCAAACCCCTCAGGACAAGGGCCGGGCCGTGGGCAGCTTCAACTTCCTGATCGGCACCCAGCCCTTCGACCTCTGGAAGCGTCACTGATACCCTGAAGGTCTGTTTTCCATCGCTCTTTGCCCGAGGCTGCCATGCGCTACCTGCCCTCTTCCCCTGTTGAGGATCAAGCCCTCCTGGACGCCATCGGCGTTCCCGCTGCGGAGTCATTGCTGGCGGGCATTCCCGAAGCGCTCCGGCTCGGTCGCGAGCTGGACCTGCCCGCGGGAGGTTCCGAGCAGGAGGTGGCCTGGCAGATGATGGGGCTGGCCAACCGCAACATGCGCTTCTGCGCCCAGTTCCTCGGGGCAGGCGCCTACGACCACTTTGTGCCCTCGGCCATCGACGCGCTCATCAGCCGCCAGGAGTGGTTCACGGCCTACACGCCCTACCAGCCCGAGATCAGCCAGGGCACCTTGCAGCACATCTTCGAATACCAGACGCTGATCTGCGACCTCACGGGCCTGGAGGTCACCAACGCCAGCCTCTACGACGGCGGCACCGCCTGTGTGGAAGCGGCGCTCATGGCTGTGCGCGTGGCCAAGAAGCGCAACACCGTGCTGGTGAGCCGCGGCCTGCACCCGATGTATCGCGAGGTGCTCAAGACCAACTTCGCGCCCCACGACGACCTGCATCTGGTGGAAGTGGGCCTGAAGGATGGCGTCACGGACCTGGCGGACCTGGCGGCCAAGCTCAACGGCGACGTGGCTGCGGTGC
>JAAXXS010000300.1 GCA_013334395.1 Holophagaceae bacterium
TCATCCCGGATGCCGACGGCATCGCTGCGGGTGAGGGCGGCGCCGACAAAGCTCAGCGCCGAGACCAGCAGGCAGAGCCCCAGCACCACGCCTGCGGCGGCCCAGAGGCGCTGCCGGAAACCCATGGTAGGGGCCGGAACCCAGATCTTCCGTTCTGGCTCCGCCATGGGCTGCCCGGCCCGGGCCCGGGCATACATCAGCTCCGCTTCTGCGATCTGCGTGGGCGAGGGCTTGCTGCGGATGGAGACGAAACCGATGACGCTGCCCTTCTCCTCGATGGGCGTGACGCTGGCGTCGACCCAGTAGAAGTCTCCGTTCTTGCAGCGGTTCTTGACCATGCCCTGCCAGGGCTGGCCGGTCTTGACCGTGCGCCACAGGTCCTCGAAGGCCGCGGGGGGCATGTCCGGGTGCCGGACAAGATTATGGGGCTGGCCGATCAGCTCCTCGGGGGTGAAGCCGCTGATCCGGATGAACTCCTCATTCACGTAGGTGATCACGCCCCGCAGGTCCGTGGACGAGACGATGAAGGCCCCTTCCTGGAGGTGACGCTCGACCCGGGTGACCGGCTGATTGACACGCATGGGCGACTCCCCTGCACCGCAGCCCGACCCCCGCCGCAGACGGGACCTCTGGCTACGCTGCTGTCCCCTGATTCGGAAATCGGCACATTCTGCTTTATTTTCGACCCTAGGCCAGCAGCTTCTGCAGCGGAATCAGGATCCCGTTGAACCGCTTCCACCCGGCCAGGTCCCCGTGGACCAGACGCCGCACCTTGACCCAGTCCCCCTCGGCCGTGGCCTTGGGCACGCCCTTCAGCATGAAGTCGTAGGCGAGGATCCGGGCCGCCACGGCAGGGTCCATGGCCAGGTCCGGCTGCTCCACCAGGTCCACCCCCAGCAGCTTGCCGAAGCGGGCATAGGCCGCGCGGCCCACCAGGGGCAGGAAGCCCCGGCCGCAGTACTTGCTGCCGTCCCCGGGCTCCACATTGCCCAGCGTCCGGTCGAACTCGTACATCCGGCGGAAGTAGGAAGCGGTGCCAACCTCCTTCTCGGGGGCGAAGAGGTAGCTCTCGGTGCCGATGCTGGCGATGGCCGCGGCTTCCACGCCGGGGTCCAGGATCTTGAGCGCGGCAAGGGCCTCCACGATCAGCGGCCAGTGTGCCTCCACGTTCGCCAAGGGGGCGTGGAGGATGGTCGCGATGGCGTCCACCTGGAAGTGCATGGCTGGCTCCCTGAAGGAAGACTGCGGCCCCGAGGAGGGGACGGTCAATCTACCACGGCCAGGTATTCTTTCCCCATGGACTTCCAGACACTTGAACGGAACGGCTCCCGGGCTGTCATCGCCCGGCAGGGCGCAGAACTGACGGCCCTCCGCCTGGGGGGGAGGGACCTGCTCTGGGACGCGGGCCCGCTCTGGCCGCGCCACGCGCCCCTGCTCTTCCCCGTGGTCGGGGCCCTGGCGGGGGACACCCTCCGCCACCGGGGGACCAGCTGCCCCATGCCCAAGCACGGCTTCGCCCGGGACCGGGCCTTTGACTGGCAGGGGGGCTCAGAGACCGCCTGCACCCTGGCGCTGCGGGGCGACGAAAGCACCCGCGAGGCCTACCCCTTCCCCTTCGTGCTGACGGTCCGCTACGCCCTGGCGCCCGCCGGGCTGCGCATGGAGCTGGCGCTGCACAACCCCGGGCCGGAACCCCTGCCCGCCAGCCTGGGCCTGCACCCAGCCTTCCGCTGGCCCCTGGCGCCGGGCGTGCCCAAGGCCGCCCACCGGCTGGTCTTCGAGACCGACGAACCCGGCCCGCTGCGGCGCATCGACGCCAGCGGACTCCTGACACGGACCCTCCACCCCACGCCCATCCAGGGCCGGGAGCTGCCCCTGCACGAGGGCCTCTTCGTCAAGGACGCCCTGCTCTTCCTGGAACCCCGCAGCCGCCGCGTGCGCTTCGAAGCCCCCGGCGCGCCCAGCCTGGCCCTGGCCTGGGAGGGCTTCTCCCACCTGGGCGTCTGGACCAAGCCCGACCCAGGCCCCGCCTTCCTCTGCATCGAGCCCTGGGAGGGCCACGCCAGCCCCGCTGGCTGGGACGGCGAGTTCAGAGACAAGCCCGGCAGCTTCCTCGTCGACCCCGGCGCTGAGCGGACATGGAGCCTAACTGTCAGCGTTGAGGATTGAAGAAGGCTTCGAGGAAAAGCAAAGGATCACCGCCTAGGCGCCAAGAAGCCAAGAAAGCCA
>JAAXXS010000122.1 GCA_013334395.1 Holophagaceae bacterium
GGTGCGCTGAACCACCACTGACCGTCCGATCCGGACCGTTCGCCTGTCGAGACTATGGGTCCACCGGCGGGTTGTCGCTGACCAGGTGATGCTGCTTACACTGGGAGCTTCCCACCCGGAGGCCGCAGTGATCCAGCTGAACGAGGTCCACAAGTCCTTCAGCGTGAAGGATCGCAAGACCCGCACCCTGAAGCGGATCGATGCGGTGCGGGGCATCTCCTTCACCGTGCAGCCGGGCGAGATCTATGGCCTGCTTGGCCCCAACGGGGCGGGCAAGTCCACGACGCTGCGGATGATCGCGGGCCTCATGGACCCGGATGCCGGCGGCATCGATGTCTGCGGCATGGACACGCGCGAGAAGCCCGAGGCCGTCCGGGGCTGCCTGGGCTACCTGAGCACGGACATGGGGGTCTACACCCGCTTCACCCCGCGCGAGCTCCTGCGGCTCTTCGGCGAGTTCCAGGACGTGGATCCCGCTGTGGCCGAGCGCCGGGGCCTCCATCTGCTGGGCAAGCTGCAGCTGGCGGACTTTGCCGACGTGAAGATGGAGGGCTTCTCCTCGGGCCAGAAGCAGAAGGTGAGCATCGCCCGGGCCCTGCTGCACGATCCCAAGGTGGTCATCTTCGACGAGCCCACCACAGGCCTGGATGTGCTCACGGCCAAGACGGTGCTGGACCTGCTGCGCCTCATGCGAGAGGAGGGCCGCACCGTGATCGTCAGCACCCACGTGATGCCCATGGTGGAGGACATCTGCGACCGGGTGGGCATCATCTTCGACGGCAAGCTGCACGGCGACGCGCCGCCCCGGGAACTGCTCCAGAGCCGCAACGCCAAGACCCTGGATGAAGTCTTCTTCCAGCTGGCTGCTGAATCGGAAGGGGGCAACTGATGCGTGGCGCCCTGCTCATCGCCAAGAAGGAGTTCCTGGAGCTCTCCAAGGACCGGAAGACCATGTTCTTCGCCTTCGTCCTGCCCTTCCTGCTGTATCCCGCGATCTTCGGCATGATGGCCAAGATGGGCAAGCGGGACGAGGCCCAGAATCGCAACAAGGCCAGCCGCGTCTATGTGGCGGACCCTTCCGGCACCTTGGACAAAGTCATCGGCTCCGATCCCAGGCGGTTCGAGCGGGTGGCCCGCCCGGAGGGGGATCTGCGGCAGGCCATCCGCGACCAGAAGCTGGAGCTGGCCCTGGAGGTCGCCGCCACCGCCGCCACCTCGCTCCAGAAGCAGGAGACTTTCACCGTCAGCGCCATCTTGGACGAGAGTGAGCGGGCCTCGGAGCTCGCCCTCAAGCGCTTCAAGGACGCCCTCAAGACCCAGGAGAAGGCCTGGGTGCAGGACCGCCTCCAGACCCTGGGGGCCTCCGCCCAGCTGGCGGAGCCCCTGAAGCTGGAGGTGAAGGACGCGGCCGACACCACCCTGAAGGCCGGCAAGGCCATCGGCATGATGCTGCCCTACATGCTGATGATCATGATGTACGCGGGCTCCATGCAGCACGGCATCTACGCCACCGCCGGGGAGAAGGAGCGCCACACGCTGCTCAGCCTCATGGCCACCCGCCTGCCCCGCAACCAGATCATCCTGGGCAAGCTGCTCTACATCTTCAGCATCGGCGTCATCTCGGCCTTGCTAAACCTGCTCAGCATGGGCCTCTCCGTGGCCATCGTCAGCAGCGGCGCCGCCGGGTCCCTGCAGGCCGTGGCCGCCATCGCCAACCCCCTGACCCTGGGCCTCACCTTCCTGATCATGGTGCCCCTGGGCCTGTTCTTCTCGAACTTCATCCTGCTCATGGGCATCCAGGCCCGGAACACCATCGAGGCCGGCAGCGCCATCACGCCGGGCATCTTCCTGGTCATGTTCCTGGGGATCTTCACCATGATGCCGGGCGTGGACAAGATGGCCTTCCTCTCCTACGTCCCGGTGGTGAACGTCTGCCTGGCCCTGCGCAAGCTGTTCAGCCAGCAGTTCAGCTGGGTGGAATACCTGGTGGCCTTCACCATGACCGTGGGCCTGGCGGCGATCATGACCCTGGTGTCCACGCGGCTGCTGAACCGCGAGAAGGCCCTCTTCAAAGCCTGATTCAACCCTCGGGACCCGGATTTGCCCGGAGAAACCTGTCACTCTATAGTTTCTTCAAGGCTTCCCGAGGATCCCGCATGGCAACGAAGGCCAAGACCGAAACCGCTCCCAAGACCACCCCGATGCCGGCTCAGGCCGCGCCCTCCCCGCTCGCCACCGCCTACGCCAAGGCTGTGAAGCTGGTGGACACCGGGAAATACCCCGAGGCCGTCAAGGCCCTGGAAGAGCTGATGGGCGCGGCCCTCGAGGCCGGTGACTGGGCCGTCAAGCGCCGGGCCCAGATCTACCTCCTGCTGGCCCAGGCCAAGGTCAATCCTCCGGCGGTGGCCGCTCTGGACTCCCTCACCGAGATCCAGGCCTGCCTCAACCGCCATGCCACCGACGAGGCCCTCAAACTCGTGGACAAGGCGATCAAGACCCACCCCACCGTGGGCTCCCTCCACTACCTGCGGTCCGTGGCCTTCGCCCAGACCGAGAACGTCGAGGAATGCGCCCAGAGCCTGAAGAAGGCCATGGAGCTGGATGCCAACTTCGTCTTCCAGTGGCACATGGAGCCTGACTTCAACGCCATCCGGAAGTCTCCCCTCTTCGCCTTCACCGAGAACCACTAGTTCCGGCGCCCCACGGCCATGGCCGCTCGCTCCAAGGGTCTCGATCCCGAGCAGCCGCTGCGCGTGGTGGCTCTGGGGGGCGGCACGGGACTGGCCTCCCTGCTCCGCGCCATCAAGCGGGAAGCGGGTCGGGTGCGGGAGCCCTGGAAGCTGACGGGCATCGTCACCGTCTCGGATAACGGCGGCTCTTCGGGGCGGCTGCGGGAGGAGCTCGGCGGCATCCCCCCAGGGGATCTGCGCAACTGCCTGGCGGCCCTCACCCTCGAGGACTCGGCCCTGACGGATCTGCTGAACTACCGCTTCAAGAGCGAAGGCAGCCTGTCCGGCCACTCCCTGGGCAACCTGATGCTGTGGGCCCTGGCGGACCTCACGGGTGACTGGGTGCGCGCCATCCGCAAGCTCTCGGGCGTCCTGGTGACCCTGGGCCGGCTGTTCCCCTCGACCACGGTGCCAGTCACCCTGGTGGGCGAGGACATGGAGGGTCGCCGCTACGTGGGCGAGACGGCCGTGGGGTCATGCCACCCGCCCCTGGCCCGCCTCTGGCTGGAGCCCACCGACGCGGAGCCCCTGCCCGAGGCGGTGCTGGCCCTCCTGCGCTCGGATCTGATCCTGCTGGCCCCGGGCAGCCTCTACACCTCCACCATCCCCAACCTGCTCCTGTCGGACCTCCAGGAGGCCCTGGAATTCTCCCGGTCTCCGGTGATCTACGTGGCCAACCTCATGACTGAGCCTGGCGAGACCGACGGCCTGGACCTGGCGACCCACGTGGCGGCCATCTCGGCCCTCGGGCGCACGGGAATCTCAGCCATCATCGCCAACGAGACCCCCCTCTGGCCTGACATGCTCGCCCGCTACCGGCGGGAGGGCGGCGAGCCGCTGACCACCGAGCAGGACGAGATCATGGGCATCCCGGTCCACCGGTTCCCCCTGCTCGACCCCGAGTCGCCCATGGCCCGCCACCATCCGGACCTGCTGAACCAGGCCATCCGGGCCACCCTGGATCGGCTCTGACCCTCTCTTGTGAAGTCAGGCGGCTGCCGATAGGGAGGTCAGGACGACTGGGCTCTTGCCTTATGTGAAAAAAGTTGGTTTCATGACAGACAACAATTCAACCTGGTTGGGATGGGGGACTGGCATTGGCGCTTAGCGGTGATCTGGCGACCATGAGCCTGGAGGACATCTTCCAGTGGCTGGCCGTGGGCAAGAAGACCGGCGTGCTGGAGCTCAAGGGGGCGCTGCACACCAAGCGGGTCGCCTTCCATCAGGGCCGCATCACCAGCATCTGGTCCTCGGACCCACGCGAATACCTGGGCCAGTACCTGCTCGCCTACAACCGCATCACCGAAGAGCAGCTCCGCGACGCCCTGGCCACCCAGGAGGACGAGCAGCAGCTGCTGGGCCGGATCCTGATCAACCGGCAGCTCGTCACCGAGACCGAGATCCGGCGCATCGTGCAGATGAAGGTGGAGGAGAGCATCTACGACACCTTCCTCTGGAGCATCGGCAGCTTCGAGTTCCACGACGGCGCCGCCTCACATCAGAAGAGCATGCTGCTGAGCCTGGACGTCACGGGCATCGTCCTGGAAGGCGCCCGCCGCCTCGACGACTGGCAGCGCATCCGCAAAGTCATCAAGGGAGGGGATGCCATCCTTGCCGCCATCTCCGAGGCCATCGCCGAGCGCCTGCCCCTGGCCACCGAGGACGCCAACATCCTGTCCCGCCTGGATGGCCACCGGCGGATCGACCAGCTGGTGCTGGAGATGCGCCTCCCGGAGTTCAAGATCAACAAGCTGCTCTTTGACCTGCACGAGCGGGGTCTGGTGCGCATCGTCAACCCCGGCGGAAACCTGGGCGAAAATCCCAGCCTGCAGCTGCAGCGGGCCCGAGCCCTGGTGGAAAAGCAGAAGCTGCAGGAGGCCCAGGAGGAGCTCCGCCGCATCCTCAAGGACCAGCCCCGGCACCTGGACGCCAACAAGATGATGGCCGTGGTGCAGGACCTGCTGCAGGAGAAGAAGCCAGACCTGGACCTGGTGCCGGAGCTGGCCATGAGCCTGGATGAGCTGACCAACACGGACCTCGGCCCCAATGAGGCGTTCCTGGCCACCCGCGTCAACGGCCTGTGGACCATCCGGGACATCCTCTCCATCGCGCCTTTCGAGCCGGATGAATGCCTCGGCATCTTCTCCAAGCTGCTGAAGCGTGGGATTCTCAAGGCTACAAAACCCGCCCAGGGAGGCGATCAGCCGGGTGCCTCACGCTGAACCTCCCGCCCCAGGAGGTTATATGCGCTTCGCCGTCGCCCTGCTGCTGCTCGCCCTGCCCCTCTCGGCCGCCAAGAAACCGACGGCTGCGCAGCTGCAGACCCAGGTGAACCAGCTGACCGAGGAGCGGGATGCCCTGAAGCTGCGCCTGGCGGCCACGGAGGATCTCCAGCAGGAGCTCATGGCGGCCCGGAAGTCCAGGGAGCAGGCCAAGGCCGAGGGGGAAACGGCGCGCAAGGAACTCGACCAGCTGCGGGCTGCCCAGCGGGAGAACCAGGAAGGCAGCGACGCCATCGTCAAGGAGCTGCAGGCCGCCCGGCTGGCCGCCGAGGAAGCCAAGGCCGAGGTGGCCCGCATCAAGACCGAGAACGAGGCTCTGCAGCGCAAGGCCAGCACGGTGCCCGTCGAGGGCGACCTGGTGGTCCTGGGCGAGGACCTGACCCCCGCCCGGGCCATCAACCTGAACCGGATCACCCCGCGGATCAAGTCCTCCCGCCTCTTCAGCAGCCGCCCCAAGGGCGTGGTGGTGGTCAACGTCCTCATCAGCGAGAAGGGGGACGTGCTGGCCGCCCGGCTCATCCAGGGGCTGCCCGGGGACACCCCTGAGGCCCGCGAGGCCGACGAGGCCTGCCTGGAGGCCGCCAAGCGCATCGTCTTCGATCCCGCCGCCGCCAAGGACGGGAAGACCCGCTTCAAGGTCTGGCAGGGCGTCGGCTTCTTCCTGGACTAAGAGCTTGTCGGCGAATGGGGCCTAGCCTCCCCCCAGGGGCTGGGCTCGCCGATGCCCCAGCGGGCCTCGTACCAGACCTTCTCCAGGCACAGGCCCTCCGGCGGAGCCGTGAGGCCGGCCCGACGCCGGTCCCGGGACTGCAGCACCTGGGCCAGGGAGTCTGGCTGGCGGCGGCCCCGGCCCACCTCCACCAGCGTGCCCGCCATGATGCGGACCTGGTGCATGAGGAAGCTGCTGCCCTCGAAGACCAGCTCGGCGCCGCCCTCGACGGGGGCGATCCCGATGCCGTGCAGGGTCCGCACCGGCGTCTTGGCCGCGCACTCCGCGCAGCGGAAGGCCGAGAAGTCATGGGTGCCCAGGAGCGGCGGAATGGCCTCAGTCATGGCCCCCAGGTCCAGGGGCAGAGCCTGATGCACGTGCCAGCGGAAGGGCGCCTGCAGAGGGTCGGCGGCGGGCCCGAGGCCCAGCCGGTAGACGTAGCGCTTGGCCACGGCGTGCTGGCGGGGGAAGAACCCCTCGGGCGCGGGCCGGGCGGCCATCACCCGGAGGTCCGCTGGCAGATGGGCGTTCAGGGCCGCCAGCAGGCGGTAGGAGTCCCAGGTGCGGGCGGTGTGGATGAGCACCCCCTGGGCCCGGGCGTGGACTCCCGCGTCCGTGCGGCCCGTGCCCTGGGGCATGGGCGCCTCCGCGTCAAAGGCCCGGAGGGCCTTCCAGAGGTCCCCCTGGCCGCTGCGCAGCGAGGTCTGGATCTGCCAGCCGTGGAAGCCGGCGCCCGCATAGGCCACGGTGAGGAAGTAGGGGTGGGACATGGCTCCATCTTACGGGCTCTGGCCGGGGGCCGCAGCGAGGGCTGGTCGGGCGGCAGCGGGCCGGGGCTCGCCCGATGGGCCGTTCTACGGGGATCTGCGCGATCCATAAGACTTAGATCGAGCATTCACGGGCTTCTTGAGGTTCCATGGTCACCAGAAGCCACCAACCACGCTATTCCCCGATTTTTTTCAGAATAAAAGCCTTGACCCCATTGGGTCTGCGGCGTAGCTTTTTGGCAGTTTATCAAACGCAGGATTCATGAGCTTCTGCGGGCCATAGATCATCGAAAAGCCAGCAACCACGGTCGTCTCCCACCAGAGCCGAAACCGTTTCTTTCAACCCGGGGGCCCAGATCCCCTAATTTGGAGGTTTCCATGAACAAAGCTGAACTCGTCAGCGCCGTCGCCGACAAGGCCGGCATCACCAAGGCCCAGGCCTCCGCCGCCCTGGATCAGGTCCTCGGTGGCATCGCCGCCGCCCTCCGTTCCGGCGACAAGGTCACCCTCGTGGGCTTCGGCACCTTCTCGGTGGCCAGCCGCGGCGCCCGCACCGGCCGCAATCCCCGCGACAACAAGCCCATCAAGATCGCTGCCAAGAAGGTCGCGAAGTTCAAGCCCGGCAAGAAGCTGGCTGACGAAGTCAACGGCAAGGGCAAGAAGAAGAAGTAGCATCTAACCTTCTGGCCTCGTGCCAGAAGCGAGGGACAAGGGGGCCTGTTTCGACAGGCCCCTCTTGTTTTTCTATGAGCTTTTTTTGAGCTTTATTCCTCATGTAGCCCAGGAAGGCTCCGACCCAGGTATTCAGAGCATCTCTAGCTCTTTTGATTCCGAAAATGCCCAGATTGCTGGCTTTCAGACTCCCCATGGCGAACTGGGCGGAATTCAGGCCGGGCCGGATCTCATCCGATGAGGGAGGCATCTGGTGAGGAACGCATGTCCGAAGAAGAAGCCACCCCCCCTGGCCCCAAGAAAAGCATGAAGAAGCTGATCATCATCGCCGTGGCCGCCCTCCTGGTGCTGGGCGGCGGTGGTGGCGGCACCTGGTTCTGGCTGAAGAAGCGGGCGGCCGCCAAGGTCGCCAAGGCCAAGGCGGAGGAGGAGGCCAA
>JAAXXS010000123.1 GCA_013334395.1 Holophagaceae bacterium
CGTATCACGAGGCGAGCTACAAGCCCTTCGTGATCAGCGCCCTCATGTTCCTCACGCGGCTGAAGGACCCGGGCGTCAAGCTCGAGCAGATCATCCAGCGCGCCCAGAGCCTCAGCCTGTAAACCACTCTGAACCAAGACCCGCACTCAGGAGTCCCGATGTCCCGTACCGTCGTCATCGCCATTGGTGGTAATTCCCTGATTTCCGACAACGACCACCGCACCGTGTCTGATCAGTACAGCGCCGCCGCCGAGACCTGTGGGCACATCGCCGACATGTTCCAGGAGCCGGACCTGCGGCTGGTGGTGACGCACGGCAACGGGCCCCAGGTGGGCTTCATCCTGCGGCGCTCGGAGCTGGCCGCCCCGGAGCTGCACATGGTTCCGCTCGACAGCTGTGTCGCCGACACCCAGGGCGCCCTGGGCTATCACCTGCAGTGCGCCCTCTACAATGAGTTCCAGCAGCGGGGCATCGGGCGCACCGCCGCCACGGTGGTGACCCAGGTGCTGGTGGATGCGAAGGATCCCGCCTTCGCCCAGCCCAACAAGCCCATCGGCTCCTTCATGAGCGCCGAGCAGGCCCAGGGGCACCGGGAGAAGGATGGCTGGGAGCTGGTGGAAGACTCCGGACGCGGCTGGCGCCGCGTGGTGGCCTCGCCCGCGCCCCAGCGTGTGCTGGAGCTGGGCGTCGTGAAGACCTTGCTCGATGCAGGCATCGTGGTGGTGGCCTGCGGCGGCGGCGGCATTGCCGTGGTGGAGGACCCGGGGGGGAAGATCCGCGGTGCCGCCGCCGTCATTGACAAGGACCTGGCCAGCAGCCTGCTCGCCCAGCAGCTGGGCGCCGACCTGCTGGTCATCTCCACCGCGGTGGAGAAGGTCTGCCTGGACTTCGGCAAGCCCACCCAGCGCAGCCTGGACACCATCACCCTGGCCGAGGCCAAGCGCTACATAGGGGAAGGCCACTTCAAGCCCGGCAGCATGCTGCCCAAGGTCCAGGCGGTCGTCGACTTCCTGGAGAACGGCGGCAAGGAAGCCATCATCACCGACCCGTCGCATCTCGGGGCGGCGCTGGCCAACCGGGGCGGCACGCACATCATCCCGTAGTCCGGTACGGCACCACCCCTCGGTTCGCCTCATTGCCAGGAGATTGAAGATGAACACAGTGGTCGCTAAGGAATCCCTGCTGCTGCACAACCCGCTCTTCGATGCGGCAAAGCGCTGGCCCGCGCCGGATCCCGTGGTCTGGTCCTTCCACCGCCGGATGCCCGCCTACCTGGCGACCACGCTCTTCGACTGCCCGGACCTGGCCCGGCAGTACGGGGTGGCGCGGGTGCTGGTAAAGGCGGAGACCCAGCGGCTGGGCCTGCCCAGCTTCAAGATCCTGGGCGCCTCCTGGGCCACCTACCGGGCGCTCTGCGACCACCTCGGCTTCGAGCCGGAGCCCTGGCTGAACATCAACGACCTGGCCCGGCGCATCAGCTACCTCAAGCCTTTCGCCCTCGCCGCCGCCACCGACGGCAACCATGGCCGGGCCGTGGCCTTCATGGCCCGCCTGCTGGGCTTCCAGTGCCACATCTTCGTGCCGGCGGGCACCGTGCCGGCGCGCATCCACGCCATCCAGAACGAGGGCGCCGCGGTCACCGTGGTGGAGGGGGACTACGACGCCGCCGTGGCGCGCTCCGCCGAAGAAGCCAGCGACCGCTGCCTGGTCATCTCCGACACCTCCTGGCCCGGCTACGACGTCACGCCGCGCCGGGTGGTGGAGGGCTACACCACCATCTACATGGAGATCGAGCAGGCCCTGCGCTCGGCCGGCCTCCCGGACCCGGACGTGGTCGTCGTGCCCGTCGGTGTCGGCGCCTTCATGAGCGCCACTGTGAGCTACTTCCGCAGCCGTCCCTGGCAGGGAGCCCTCGTGGGCGTCGAGCCCGCAGATGCCAACTGTGTCCAGGCCTCCGCAGCCAAGGGCGAGATGACGGCCGTGCCCGGCCCCCATTCTTCCATCATGGTCGGCCTCAACTGCGGCCTGCCTTCCCCGGTGGCGTGGCCCCGGGTGTCCACGGGCGTGGACTGGATGATCTCCATCGGGGACCACCGCGCCCGGCAGGGCATGCGGGAGCTGGCGGGTGCCGGCGTCGTCGCGGGCGAGACCGGAGCCGCCGCCCTGGGCGCCTTGGCGGCCCTGCACGAGGACGCCTCCACGGCCGAGTTCCGGGAGCGGGGCCTGCTGGGTCCCGACAAGACCCTGCTGCTCATCGTCACCGAGGGCGCCACGGACCGCGGGAACTACCAGGCCGTGGTGGGTCGCCCGCCCGAAGAGGTCGGGACGATCCTCCGGCTGGCGCACTAAGGATCTGTTGGTACCAAGAAGGCCGGGCTCAGCCCGGCCTTCTTGCGTTGAGGCCACGACTCTAGTAGCGGACCTTGTCCGGCTTGGCGTCCCAGGCCTGGAAGACCGTCAGGGCCTCGTCCCGCATGAGGTTCCGGGTGGGCAGGCTGCGGTCACCGATGGGCAGGGCCACCTCCCGGTAGAGCCACTCGTCATCGAACTGGATGGCAGCGGCGTCCGCCTGGTTGTTGGCATAGTAGATGCGGTCCAGGCGGGCCCAGTAGATGGCCGAGAGGCACATGGGGCAGGGCTCGCAGCTGGTGTAGATCTCGCAGCCCTTCAGCTCGAAGGTGCCCAGGCGGGAGCAGGCCTCGCGGATGGCCACCACCTCTGCGTGGGCGGTGGGGTCCTGGGTGGAGGTGACGCGGTTCCAGCCCTCGGCGACGATCCGGCCCTCGCGGACCACGACGGCGCCGAAGGGGCCGCCCTCGCCAGCCTCCATGTGGATGCGGGAAAGCTCGATAGCGCGGCGCATGAAGGCCTTTGGATCAAGGTCCAGGGTCATGGGTAGGCGGTCCTCCAGGGGGTGGGATGAATTCTAGCGAAAATCCGACGCATCTACAAAAATGGGTGCCATTTACGTTAGTTGGGTCGCCGCCCGAGCCCGAGGGCCGGGCGGGGGCAACCGGGTGACCACGAGGGAGGTTCGATCAACATCATCCACCCCTGAAACAGTCATTTGAATTAAATAGGTTTCTATGGAGACGGGGTGGGGGGCATATTTTGTGAAAAAAATTGACTTACCTAGAGAAAAATTTTATGATCAAACCCATTCTGGCACCAGTCTTATTCCAAAAATTCCCCGTCGAAGCCCCCGTCCAGGATCCAGGCCCATTTTTGGCTCAGGCGTCTGAAGACCTCCGTGTCACCATCTGAAGATTCGCCGGGAATGCCCGATGCAAACAGAGACACCCGCACCACCCAGGCTCGAAATCAAAGGAATTCGGAAGGTCTACCCCTCCGTGATCGCCAACGACGGCATCGATCTGACCGTGATGCCCGGCGAGATCCACGCGGTGCTGGGGGAGAACGGCGCGGGGAAGTCCACGCTCATGAAGGTGATCTACGGGGTCATCCGGCCCGATGAGGGCGAGCTCCGCTGGGAGGGCCAGCCGGTCACCATCTCCAGCCCGGGCCAGGCGCGGGAGCTGGGCATCGGCATGGTGTTCCAGCACTTCTCCCTGTTCGAGACCCTGTCCGTGGTGCAGAACGTGGCCCTGGCCCTGCCGGGCGAGTTCGACCTGCCGACCCTCTCCAAGCGCATCGAAGAGGTCTCCACCCGCTACGGCCTGCCCGTGGATCCCCGCCGCCTGGTCCACGCCCTCTCGGTAGGCGAGCGGCAGCGCGTGGAGATCATCCGCTGCCTGCTGCAGAATCCCCGCCTGCTGATCCTCGATGAGCCCACCTCGGTGCTCACGCCCCAGGCGGTGCGGAAGCTCTTCGAGACCCTGCGCCAGCTGGCCTCCGAGGGTGTGAGCATCCTCTACATCAGCCATAAGCTCGACGAGATCCAGGAGCTCTGCCACACGGCGACCGTGCTGCGGAACGGCAAGGTGACCGGCATCTGCACGCCCGCTAAAGAGACGCCCAAGACCATGGCGCGCATGATGATCGGCGAGGACCTGCCGGTCTGCCACCACGGCGAGCCCGGCGAAGGCGGCGAGGTGCGGCTGCGAATCGAGCGGCTCTCCCAGCCCACCGAGGATCCCTTCGGCACCCACCTGCACAACATCAACCTCGAGGTGCGGGCGGGTGAGATCGTCGGCATCGCCGGGGTCTCCGGCAACGGCCAGCAGGAGCTGCTGCGGGCCATCTCCGGCGAGGAGCCCCTGGCCGACCACCAGGCCGTCCAGATGTGCGGCATGCCCGTGGGGCACTTCACGCCCACCCGGCGCCGGGGCCTGGGCATGTGCTTCGTACCGGAGGAGCGCCTGGGGCGGGGGGCCGTGCCGCGCCTGAGCCTCACCGAGAACATCCTCCTCACGGCCTACCGCAAGGGCATGCTGTTCAGCGGCCTGATCCGGTGGGGCGTGGCCAAGAAGTTCGCCGAGGACTGCATCGCCCGCTTCGACGTGAAGTGCGGGGGCGCCAACTCGGAAGCCAAGTCCCTCTCTGGTGGCAACCTCCAGAAGTTCATCGTGGGACGCGAGATCATGCAGGAGCCCAAACTGCTGGTGCTGGCCCAGCCCACCTGGGGCGTGGATGTGGGGGCCTCCTCCTTCATCCGGCGCACCCTGCTGGACCTGCGCAACTCGGGCACGGCGATCCTGGTCATATCCGAAGAGCTCGAAGAGCTGTTCGAGATCTGTGATCGCATCGTGGTGATCGCCAAGGGCACCCTCTCCCCCAGCAAGGTCACCTCGGAGACCGGGGTCGAGGAGATCGGCATCTGGATGAGCGGCATGTGGCCGGACGCCGAGAAACCTGGAGACGCGCCCCATGTGGCTTAAATTCGAGCAGCGGCCCGAGCCCTCCAAGACCATGAGCTACCTGTCACCGCTGCTCGCGGTGGCCCTGATGTTCCTGAGCGGGCTGGTCCTCTTCCTGGTCCTGGGCAAGAGCCCCGTCGAGGGCTTCAAGGTCTTCTTCCTGAATCCCATCAAGGACTCCTACGGGATCGCGGAGCTGTTCCTCAAGGCTACGCCCCTGATGCTCTGCGCCGTGGGCCTGTCCGTGGGCTTCAAGGCCAACGTCTGGAACATCGGTGCCGAAGGCCAGCTGCTGATCGGCGCCCTGGTGGGCGGCGGCCTGGCCCTGTACTTCGAAGCCAGCACCAGCCCCTTCCTGCTGCCGGGCATGATCGTCGCCGGGGCGCTGGGTGGCATGGCCTGGGCGGCAATCCCGGCCTTCCTGCGGACGCGGTTCAACGCCAACGAGATCCTCACGAGCCTGATGCTGGTCTACATCGCCGAGCTGGTGGTGTCCTGGCTGGTGCACGGCCCCTGGAAGGACCCGGCTGGCTTCAACTTCCCCCAGACCAAGCTGCTGAGCGCCAAGGCCACCCTGCCCATCCTGGTGGAGGGCACCCGGGTGAGCGCGGCCCTGCTCCTGGGCATCGGCGCGCTGCTGGTGGGCTACATCTTCATGAACAAGAGCTTCCTCGGCTACCAGATGAAGGTGGCGGGCCAGGCGGAACACGCCGGCCGCTACGCGGGCTTCTCGGCCAAGCGCTCGGTGTGGATCGGCATGCTGGCGGGCGGCGCCATGGCTGGCATCGCGGGCATCTCGGAGGTCTCTGGGCCCATCGGCCAGATCACGGAGCACATCAGCCCGGGCTACGGCTTCGCGGCCATGATCGTGGCCTTTGTTGGACGCCTGAGTCCCATCGGCATCTTCTTCTCCAGCCTGCTCATGGCGCTGCTCTACATGGGCGGCGAGCAGGCCCAGCAGTATCTCAACCTGCCCTCGTCGATCTCCAAGGTCTTCCAGGGCATGTTGCTGTTCTTCCTCCTTGGATCCGACGTTTTCATCAATTTCCGGCTGCGGCTGGTCCGGCGCAGGAAGTAGGGACCCCCCATGGGACTGAACTTCATCAGCTCGATCCTCTTCGCCACCGTGGTGGCCGGCACGCCCCTCATCATCGTCGCCCTCGGTGAGTTGGTGACCGAGAAGGCAGGCGTCCTGAACCTGGGCGCGGAGGGTACCATGTCCGTCGGTGCCGTCGCGGCCTTCGCCGTGGCCTACCACACCGGTTCCCCTTTCCTGGGCATCCTGGCGGGCATGGGGGCCGGCATCCTGATGTCCCTGCTCTTCGGCATCTCGGCCCTGACCCTCATGGCAAACCAGGTGGCCTCGGGCTTGGCGCTGTCCATCTTCGGCGTGGGCCTCTCGGCCTTTATCGGGAAGCCCTACGAGTCCGTGGCCCTGGCCAGCGTCGAGCCCATCCGCATCCCCCTGCTCCACAAGATCCCGCTCTTTGGGCCAGCTCTCTTCGAGCAGCAGGGCCTGGTCTATTTCTCGTGGGTCCTGATCCTCCTCGTGGCCTGGTTCCTCTACCGGACCAAGGCCGGACTGGTGCTCCGGGCCGTGGGCGAAGCTCCGGTTTCGGCCCACTCCATCGGCTACGGGGTGGTCAAAATCCGGTACCAGGCGGTCCTCTTCGGGGGCGCCATGGCGGGCATCGGCGGGGCTTTCATGTCGGTGTTCTACACGCCCATGTGGGTGGAAGGCATGGTGGCGGGCCGCGGCTGGATCGCGCTCTCCCTCGTGGTATTCGCCACCTGGCGTCCGGCCCGGGTCATGATAGGGGCATATCTTTTCGGCGGGTGCATGATCGCTCAGATGTTCGTACAGGGTTCTGGCGTCCGGATCAGCGTCCCCGCCCAGTTCCTGTCGGCCATCCCCTATGCGGCCACTGTCCTGGTGCTCGTCCTGATCTCCAGGAACCGCAGCACCATCCGCCTCAACTCGCCCGCTTCTCTCGGGCAGACTTTCCTGCCCGACGCCTGACCCCCCCCAACCCTCCGCCCCCCGGGGCGGCCCCCCCCATCCACCTTGGAGGAACACCGAATGAAAACCCGCAACCTCGCCCTCGCAACCCTGGCAGGGGCCGTGCTGTGCAGCACCGCCCTTACCGCCGCCGAGCCCGTCAAGGTCGGCTTCATCTATGTCAGCCCTGTCGGGGACGCGGGCTGGACCTACCAGCACGACCTTGGCCGCAAGCAGATGGAAGCCGCCATGAAGGGCGCCGTCACCACCAAGTTCATCGAGAACGTCCCCGAGGGTGCCGACGCCGAGCGCATCATCCGCCAGATGGCCCAGGACGGCAACCAGATCATCTTCACCACCTCCTTCGGCTACATGAACCCCACTGAGAAGGTCTCCAAGACCTTCCCGAAGGTGACCTTCTTCCACGCCACGGGCTACAAGTCCGGCGTGAACATGGGCATCTACAACGCCCGCTTCTATGAAGGCCGCTACCTGAACGGCGTCATCGCCGGCAAGATGAGCAAGACCAATGTGGCCGGCTACGTGGCCGCCTTCCCGATCCCCGAAGTGGTGATGGGCATCAACGCCTTCGCCCGCGGCATGAAGAGCGTGAACCCCAAGGCCGAAGTGCGCGTCATCTGGGTGAACAGCTGGTTCGATCCGGGCAAGGAGCGCGAAGCCGCCATGACCCTGATCGCCCAGGGCGCCGACATGATCACCCACCACACGGACTCCACCGC
>JAAXXS010000124.1 GCA_013334395.1 Holophagaceae bacterium
CAGCTCTTTCGATCTGATCTGTTCTATCGCATCAGCGCGATCCAGATTGTCGCCCCCCCGCTGCGTGAGCGGCCTGAGGACATTCCAACCTTCGCCCAGCTCCTCCTGAACCGCCTGACCAGCGATTGCGGTCGGGAATCGATGCATCTCTCCCCGAGCGCACTCCTGAAACTGCAGCAGCACGCCTGGCCCGGCAACATCCGCGAGCTCCGCAATGTTCTGGAGCGGGCCCTGATGGGAGCCAAGTCTCCCCTGCTCGAGGCGCAGGATCTGGACTTTGCCGCCAGCCCAGGCAGTGATGGCTCTCAGGAGCCTTCCAACCTGACTCTGAAGGAACTTGAGCGGAAGTACATCCTCCAGATCCTGGGCGAGGAGCAGGGACATGTCGACCGGGCCGCCAAACGGCTGGACATCCCGCGCAGCACCCTGTACCAAAAACTAAAGGCTTATGGATCCGAACCGTCCGTATTCTAGACTTCAGATCTGAGAATCAGACTTTGTCGGTTTAAGCGGCTGAGTCTGGTTCTCTATTTTTATGCTTATTTAACAGAACAGGATAGATAGAGCTTGTTTTTCTCACTGCTGTGTCGTGGCACCTCCGTTGCACTTGTCTGCATGCGGAGGCAGCTATGCGAACACAAATTGGTATCACCCTGCTCCAAGGCCTGGTCCTTGTCGGCGTCCTCACCCAATTCGCTTGTGCAGGAGGGGGGGCGCAGAGTGCTGCCACCGGGCCAGCTGTCGTGACCCCCTCCGTTAGCGTGAGCATTGTGGGGGTTCCCAACGATGTCAACTGCGGCGACGCCGTACCGGTGAATGCGCAGGTGGTCGGCGCCACCACTCGGGCTGTGACCTGGAGTGTTGACGGCATCGTGAATGGAAACAGCGAAGTCGGGACGATCTCCGGGACGGGTGACGCGGTGATCTACACCGCCCCGGCCACCGAAGGCACCCACACGCTGAGCGCCACCAGCGTGGTGGATAGCTCCAAGTCGGCCACTACGCGCCTATCGATCCACTACCACAAGCTGGTCACGCCCACCATCGTCGCCCCAGCCAGTGCCTCAGTTGGGAGCGCGGGCCTCGCCGCCAGCGTGGCGAATCCTCAAAGTCGGGTGTCCTACAGCTGGAGCATCGCCGGGGGAACGCTAACAGGCGCCCTCACGGGAACCTCGACGGCCTTCTCTGCCGGCCCGGCGGGGGTGCTCACCGTCACCTGCAATGCAGTCCTGGGAACCCAGAGCGCCCGCGCCACGGCCCAGGTCCAGATCCTGGGATCCATGCCTACGGTCCCGCAGATCTCCGTACCCTCCAGCGTGACCACCGGCACCGCCGGTCACATGGCCAGCGTGGTTCAACCCCAGGGCAGCACGTCCTACGGCTGGACCATCCAGGACGGTACCCTCACGGCCGGAGCCAACACCTCCTCGGCAACCTTCACGGCGGGGGCGGCAGGCACGTTGACCCTCACCTGTTCGGCGACCAACACCGTGGGCAGCGTGAACAGCACAGCCCTGGTCCAGGTGGTTCCATCCGCACCGATCACGCCGGTCATCACCGCCCCGTCCCAGGTGAATGCGCAAGCGGCCAGCAGCGCCAGTATTCCTGCACAGGCCGGCTGCACCACCACCTGGACCCTCACCGGCGGCACCATCACCGCCGGCCAGGGCACGACCAGCCTCAGCTTCACCGCGGGAGGTGTCGGCACCATGCAGCTGGGCTGCACCGTCACCAACAGCGCCTCCGTGGCCGTCTCGGCCCAGAAGAGCATCGCAGTCCTCGCCGTTCCCGCCGCGGCCCCAGCCTCCGGTTTCTACGGCTCAGGCATCAATGCGGATGATCTTGGGAACCAGATCATCGGGTGGAACACGGCGAACGATGTCTGCAACCGCAAGGGCAGCATCCGAGTCCGGGCCCAATACACCAGCACCCTGGTCTCCATCCGCCCCAAGTTCATCTGGAGTGCCAGCAAGGGCGGCTATGGCGCGGGCAACGGCGGCAACATCCTGATCCAGATCCAGACGGACGATGGCAGCAGCAACCACCTCCCCTCTGGAACGGTGCTCGCATCGCTCCAGTACGACCAGCCCATCACCGTCGGGAACTACTGGCCCATGCTGACCTTCTCCACCCCGGCCAATCTCACCGCGGGCCAGCTCTATCACATCGTTTTCACCAACCTGGCAGCGGACCCCACAGCCAACTACGTCTCTCTTGACCATCTCTACAAGTGGAACGTGCTCAGCCAGGAGCAGCCCCTGTTTCCGAATACCGATCTGTGCGCCCTGGAGACCACCACCACCGGTGCCTGGATCAAGTTTGTCCGGGGCAGCAGCCACAGCTACACCCCCACCATCGAGCTGGACTACGGGAATGGCGCCTCCCAGGGGCAGGGCTACATCCAAGGCTTTGGCCAGACCTCCTCTGGCTGGAACCCCAAGACCATTTCGGGCGCCCAGAGCGTGCGGGAAATCTTCACCGTGTCCGGTGCCAATCGCACGGTGTCTTCAGTTTCCGTACGCCTCAACCGGGTCAGTGGATCAAGCCCCCTGACGGTCACGGTCGAAAGGGCGGATGGGACCTTGGTCGGCCAGGGAACCGTGCTTGTGACCATGGGCGCTGCTGGCACGACCTCGGCCAATGAGTCCTGGGCTACGGTCAGCTTCACCACGCCCCTGACCCTGCAGTCCGGCACGGGCTACCACCTGGTGCTCAGCTGCCCGTCGGATACCATCCACACCACCCACACACTCGAAAAGGGGAGCCTCGAAGGCTTCAAGGCCACCACCTACTTCGCCGATGGCTATGCCCAATACACGACCGGAGCCGGGTGGCTCGGCTGGAATGAGTGGGGCGGCGGCAGCCGCACCGATAACGATCTGCAGTTCTACTTCATCACGCAGTAGACAGCCGATTCTCCAGACACCTTGAATGGCGGACAGCTCGCCGTGCACGCGGGGGGTCAGCGACGGAAGGGCAACTCCCGACCGCAGCTGACCCTCCGCTCTCGTATGTTCCACCCCTTGGGCTAGCCGTGGTGTGGAGCCGCCTGCGGGCCTTGCCCCGGGGCGGGTGGGACGTCATGACTCGAGGCGAGTCCAGCGCTGGATCTCAGCAGGCGGGAGCAGGCTGGCGAGCCGGCAGGCGAGGGCGACCAGCGTATAGAAGGTCATGAGGAGGGTGGTTCTCAGGGGTTGCGAGGCGAGCCGGTCCGCGCAGTGCGCATCCAGTGCCAGCTTCCGGGGGAGAAGCGTCTTGAGATACCGTTCCTCGAACCCTGCTCCATCCGCTTCTTCCTGGAAGAAAAAAAAGATGGCCCCAGGCCCTGTTATTCCTGGCTTTACATTCAAGGATCGGCGTCCGTTTTCATCATAGTAGGGCAGGAAGCTGGGCGACTCGGGACGGGGCCCCACGATCGACATCTTTCCCGAGAGCACATGCAGGAACTGGGGCAGTTCATCCAGCTTGGCCTTCCGGAAGAGGCGTCCGAGCGGGGTGATGCGGGCATCCGAAGCACACGAGACGTGCGGCCCCTGGGAGTCTGCATCCCGGACCATGGAACGGAACTTCAGCATGGAGAACTCGGTGCCGCCTCGACCCAGCCTCGGGGACCGGTAGAAGACGGGCCGACCCTGACCCAGCAGCGCCACCAGGGCGGTGCTGGCGATCAAGGGCAACCATATCGGGGCCAACAGAAGGGCCAAGCACAGGTCGATGACTCTGAGCCGGGTCTGAGGGCTCATCTTAGTTCCCTCAGGAGGGCGAAGTCTTCAGCGGCCTGGAAGCCGCACTCCGAGCCTCGAGCGCCAGCGTGTTCCCGCAGGCTCCGCAGCGAGCGAGGGTGGGGGTAGGGCCGCAGCTCGCTGGCATAGGCCCGCATGGAATCAATCTTCCGCTCCAGCTCCTGATGGATATCGACAAAGACGTTCGGGTGGAAGCCCCCGCTCCTGGCGGCGAGGGTCCACTCCGTGCTGGAGGGCGTCTCGAAGGCCAGGACCCGGTGCACGGAAGGTGCGTTGTAGGGTCGGACCGCGACATCCACGGCCTCGGCAATGCGCGCGTGGTCCGCATTCACATCGCCCCAGAAGTGCGTGTAGACGATGTGCGGCTTCAAGGTCTGAACCTCGGCTTCCACGGCCTGGATGAGCCCCAGGTTGGTCCCTGAATCGAGGCGCTGATCCGGAAACTGGAGCCCCTTGGTGTCGCTTCCCAGGTAATAGGCCGCTCGCTCCGAGTCCGCCGCCTGGTCCTGCTCACCCTTGGCATAGCGGATCGGATCACCCGAGCAGACGATCCTCACATGCACCTCATCTCCCGCCTTGAAGTGGCGGATCAAGGTGCCCCCAAGGCCAAGCACTTCGTCATCAGGATGCGCAACGATGGCCAGGACTGTTCGGCCCGCATGCAGGGCCGCCATGGCCGAGCCGACGCGCGGGGTCAGGAAGACCGGGTCCAGGCTGTTCCCCTCGTCATCGCGCAGATCGGCCAGCTGGATGGTTCCACCGGGCAGGGCGATGCTCAGCCCGTCCTGCTCCACTCGGGTGAGTCTTGCGCACGCCATCTCCGGGCCGTCGACCCGTGAGGCGCGGTGAACCCAGACGCGGCGTCCATCGACCCAGAAATAGGCCCCGGGGTACGGGTCTCCCAGCGCCCGGATCTGGCGGGACAGCAGGGCTGCATCCTGGTCCTTCCACTGGATCAGGCCGTCCTCGGGCCGACGGCGGAGGTTCAGCCGGAGGCGCCCGAGGGGACGGTGCTCCACCGCCCCCTCGGCAATCCGCGGCCACTGCGTGAGCCATAGCTCTGCGGAAAGCCGGGACAGGTCCTCATACAGACTCTTCACGGTCGTCGTGTCATCAAGAGGGCACTCCGCCTGGGCGACCAGGGTGCCTCCGTCCAGGTCCTCCGTGTAGCGAAGCAGAGAAGTGCCCGTCTTCGAGAGTCCCTGAAGAATGGCCCAGTTGGCGGGTGCCGGACCGGCCAGCTCGGGCAGCAGGCTGCCGTGGAAACCGAACACGCCCAAGGGGAAGTGGTTGAGGCAGTCCTTTCCGAGAATCTCGGAGATGCCCACGGCCAGCGCCCCCCGGCAACCGGAGCCGGCCATGGCGAGCAGCCCGGCCGGCCCCATGAACGAGGTGACCTTGACGAGGGGAATCCCGGGCCAGTCCTCCTGGACCCAGGGACGGCCCCCGGAAGCCTTGGTCAGCGATTCGTCGTTCAGGGCCAGGATCAGCCTGGGTCGCCAGCCCCTCTGCAAAAGGGCGTGGAGCACGAACTGCCCTTCCTCAACACCTCCCAGGTAAAGGAAGGACTCTGAATCAGCTTGGGGCTTGGCTAGCATGGCTTCCTCCAACCGGCATTCCTTCCGAGGCCTTCAGCGGCGGTGGTGGTGCACCACCTCGGTCACAGCCTCGACAATGTCATCGACGTCTTCATCACAGAGCCCGGGGTGGAGCGGCAGAGACAGCATCCGGTCGAACGCATCCGCGGCCACAGGGCAATCCTCAGGTCGGTAGCCGTATCGGTCCCGGTAGAACGGGTGCATGTGGACCGGCAGGTAGTGGACAGAGGTCCCGATGTTGCGGGCCTTCAGCTCCTCGATGAAGGCGTTGCGGTCGATCCGAAGCGCCTCCTTCCGCAGGCGGACCACGTAGAGATGCCAGCTCGACTCGGCCCAGGGCAGTTCCACGGGAAGCTCCAGGGCGCCCAGATTCCTGAACGCCTGTTCGTAGCGCCCGACCACCTCCCGGCGCCGCTGCTGGAAGGACGGCAGCCTCTGCAGCTGCACCAGGCCGATGGCAGCCTGCACGTCCGTCATGTTGTACTTGAATCCTGGGAGCACCACCTCGTAGTACCAGGAGCCGGAGCGGTCGAAGCGCTTCCAGGCATCCCGGTTCATGCCGTGGTGCCCGATGATCCGGGCCTTCTCGACGAGGCTCGGATCACCCGTCAGGCAACCGCCCTCGACGGTGGTGAGGTTCTTCGTGGCGTAGAAGCTGAAAGCTGTAAGGTTGGACCGCGAGCCGACCAGCCTGCCTTTGTAGCGGGTGGCGATGGCGTGGGCCGCATCCTCCAGGATGACGAGGCCATGCCGGGCCGCCAGGCTATCCAGCTCATCCAGCTGCACAGGGTGCCCGGCGTAGTGGACCGGCAGGAGGACCTTGGTGCGCGGGGTGATGGCAGCCTCCACCGCCTCGGGAGAGAGGGTCAGGGAGTCCGGGCAGACATCCACCAAGACGGGTCTGGCCCCCACATGCTCGACGACGTTGGCCGTGGCGCAGAACGTCATGGCCGGCACGATGACTTCGTCACCTGGCCCGACCCCGAGGGCCAACAGCGCCACATGGAGGCCTGCGGTGCAGGAGTTCAGGGCCACCACGGCTGGAGCCTGGAGATAGGCCTGCAGCTCCGCCTCGAAGGCCTTGGTCTTGGGCCCGGTGCTCACCCAGGGCGTTTGAAGCGTCTCCAGCACGGCGGACCGCTCGGCTTCACCGATGCTTGGGGGGTTGTAGGAAAGAAAGTCCTTTCTCATGGCGTCTCCCTCCAGGAAGAGGCCCTGGATGGCCGAAGGGCCAGGAAGGGGCATCGCAGGTCGGGACAGTCGGGCCTGCTGGCGAGGTTGGGGAGGTAGAACGCTAGACGCTCCATAGGTCCTCGGCAGGCTGGTACAGCACACGGTTGAAGACCTGGAGGTAGCGCTGGATGGCAAGGCGGCGGGACAGGTTGGTGTCCACGTAGTCACGCCCCTGGCGGCCCTCCTGGCGAACGCGCTCGGGCGTCTCCCGGTAAGCCAGGATGGTCCGGGCCAGCTGGGCCGCGTCACCGGGCGGAACCAGGGCTCCCGAGCGGCTCTCCCGGATCACCTGAGCCAGGGGGCTGTCGTCCTCCACGCAGCCAATGACAGGTCGACCGGCCGCCAGATAGTTCCAGGTCTTGCTTGGTACCGCGGTGTGGGCCGCGCCAGGCTTCAGGGGAATCACCCCGAGGTCACAGGCGTTGTAGACCGTCGCGACTCGATCGAGGGGCTGCAGAGGCAGGAAGTCGCAGTTGAGGAGTCCGAGCCGATGGGCCAGTTCCTGGAGCACCTGCTTGGCGTTCCCATCCCCGATGAAGACGAAGCGGATCTCAGGAACATCTTTCAGGCGTTCGGCGGCCTCCACCACCACCTCCAGGTTCTGCATGAAGCCGATGTTGCCGGCGTACTGGACGACAAAGATCCCTCCGCGCCGGAACTCCGCAATGCCAGGGTCTTCAGCGTCTCTGCGAGGCCGGATGTGGTCGGTGTCCACCCAGTTGGGGATGTCAGCGACCTGGGTTCCCGGGACGAGTCGCTGGACGTGGGCTGAGAAGCTGGGGCTGATGGAAACCACCAGATCTGAGCCCCGATAGGTGGCCTCTTCCGCACGGCGGAGCCACCGGTAGAGTCGTCCATTGGCAGGCAGGAACCCCGCGGCCACAGCCGAATCCGGGAAGATGTCCTGGAGGTTGTAGACCATCTTCGCGCCCTTGATCC
>JAAXXS010000125.1 GCA_013334395.1 Holophagaceae bacterium
CCTGTTTCTGGGCTCCCGGCAGTTCCGGAAGATCCGCCAGCTCAACGAGTCCCTGGAGTGGCGGGTGCACGAGCGGACGCGGGAGCTGGCGGAGAGCGAGAGCCTGTTCCGCAGCTACGTGGACAACGCCCCCATCGGCGTCTTCGTCTCGGATGAGCAGGGGCGCTGCCTGCAGGTGAATCCGGCCGCCTCCGCCATCACCGGCTACAGCCGCGAGGAGCTGCTGGCGGCGAGGCTCCCCGACCTCCTGCCGCCGGGGTCGCGCGAGGAGCTCGCCCGGCTGCTCCAGGCAGTGGCCCGCACGGGCCGGGTCAGCAGCGAGTTCGCCTCCCGGCGCAAGGACGGCAGCCCCTGCATCTGGTCCCTGGAGGGAGTCCAACTGTCTACCCGGCGCTACATGGGCCTGGTCACGGACATCACCGCGCGCAGACAGGGCGAGGAGGCCCTGCGCGAGAGCGAGGAGCGCTTCAACACGGCCTTCCAGTTCACCCCTATGGCTCTGGGGATCACCACCCTGGGCGAGGGCCGCCTCGTGGTGGTCAACAAGGCCTTCGAGTCCATCTACGGCTACACCGCCGAGGAGGTTCAAGGACGCATCGTCCAGGAGGTCGGCATCTGGTCGAACCCGGCCGACCGCGAGCGGGTGCTGGCCCTAGTCCAGCAGGGGCTGCCGGTGCGGGACTTCGAGTCCGAGATCCTGCGCAAGGACGGCAGCCGCCGCTGGGTCTCCTATTCCGGCCAGCCCGTGACCATGGGCAGCACGCCCTGCCTGCTCTCGGCCGCGGTGGACATCACGCAGCGGAAGTGGGCGGAGGATGCGCTGCGCGACAGCGAAGCCCGCCTGCGCCGGGCCGAGCGCGTGGCCCAGGTCGGCAACTGGGAGCTGAGCCTGGCCGAGCGGAAGATCCAGGCCTCAAAGGGTGCCGAGGACCTGTTCGGCATGCAGGGAGAGGCGGTGACCCTCGCGGAGGTCCAGGCCCTGCCGCTCCCGGAGTATCGGCCGGCCTTGGACGCAGCCCTGGCCGATTTGATCGAACGGGGCCAGCCCTACAACGTGAAGTTCCGCATCCGGCGACCTGACGACGGCCAGATCCGCCACATCCACTCGATGGCGGAATACGACGCCACCCGGGGGGTGATCTTCGGGGTGATCAGCGACATCACCGAGCAGGCCCTGGCCGAGGAGGAGCGGGCCCGCCTCCAGAATCAGCTGCAGCAGTCCCAGAAGATGGAGAGCCTCGGCAGCCTCGCCGGGGGCGTCGCCCACGACATGAACAACGTGCTTGGCGCCATCCTCGGCATGGCCTCGGCCAACATGGAGGCGCATCCCGCCGGAAGCCCCGCCTACCGCGCCTTCGACACCATCACCCAGGCGGCGACCCGGGGCGGAAAGATGGTCCGGAGCCTGCTGAGCTTCGCCCGTCAGAGCCCCGTGGAAGAGCGCGTGCTCGACCTGAACGCGATCCTCCGCGAGGAGGTCGCCATGCTGGAGCGCACCACCCAGGGCAGGGTCCGTCTCGAGCTGGACCTCGCGGAGAACCTCGCGCCGGTCCGCGGCGACGCCGCCGCCCTGACCCACGCCTTCATGAACCTGTGTGTCAACGCCGTGGACGCCATGCCCGAGGGCGGCACCCTCACGCTGAGCACCCAAAACATCGATCGCGACTGGATCGAAGTGGGGGTGGACGACACCGGCACCGGGATGCCCCGGGAGATCCTGGAGAAGGCCATGGATCCCTTCTTCACCACGAAGGAGGTGGGCAAGGGCACCGGCCTCGGCCTGTCCCTGGTCTACAAGACCGTGCAGGCCCACCGGGGCCAGGTGGAGCTCCGCAGCGAGCCCGGCCAGGGCACCTCGGTGCGGCTGCGCTTCCCGGCCTGCGGAGCCCTCCTCCCAACCCCGGAGCACCTTGCGGAGCCCCTGCCCAAGCCCTCGCCCCAGGCCCTCACGTTGCTGGTGGTGGACGATGACGAGCTGATCCGGAGCTCCCTGCTCACCATGCTGGAGTTCATGGGACACCGGGCCCTGGGCGCCCCCAGCGGCGAAGAGGCCCTGGCCCAGCTCGAAGGCGGAGCCGAGCCGGACCTGGTCATCCTCGACATGAACATGCCCGGGCTCGGGGGCAGCGGCACCCTGCCCCGGCTCCGTGCCCTGAGGCCCGCCCTGCCGGTCCTGCTCGCCACCGGCCGGGTGGACCAGTCCGCCTCGGACCTGGCCCGGGCCCACCCCTTTGTCACGCTGCTCTCCAAGCCCTTCGGCATGGAAGAGCTTCGGCAGCGGCTGGAGGCCCTTGGGCGGAGCTGAACAGCCCGCGTCTCAGGGCTGGAAGGTCACCCCAAGCCCGGCGGCGTCCGCGTGGCCCTTCGACTGGACCTCGGCCCCACGGTAGAGGGTCCAGCCAGGCAGTCCCCGGGCCATGCTCTTGGTCATGGCCCACTGCTGGACCCGGCTGTTGGCCAGGATCACCAGCAGCAGCCGCTTGGGATTCCACGGGTTCGGGAAGGCGGCCACCAGGCCGTCGTCGGCCCGGCCATAGGTGCGGCCCTGCCACTGGAACCAGCCGGGACCTGCCTTCAGGGGCAGCTTCCCCTCGGCCAGCAGGCGGGCCATGAGGCCGTTGTCCGCGGGGCCGCCCAGCACCACCAGATCGCGGGCAGCCAGCTCGGCGTCGCTGACTTCGGCATCGGGCTTCACCGGCAGCAGCACCTCGGTCATGTTCTCCGCCAGCAGGTCGCGATACTGCAGGGCCAGGGTGCGCTGGGCCTCCAGCTCCCGGGCCGTGCCGCTGACCAGCAGGGTGGCGGTCCAGTCGTCCAGCACGTTGCCGGGCACCCAGAAGTCCGCCCGCGCCAGGGGCAGGTCCCGGCCGGCGTTGAAGGTCAGGCGCGTGGGCCGGGCCTCGCTGCGGAAGGTGAACGTGTCCTTGGCGCCGGTCAGGGCGACGCGCTCCAGGCGGGCGCCCTTGTCCGTTTCCACATTCACGAAGGCAACGAGGGGATAGGCGAAGCCGGACTGCGTGACCTCGAGCTTCACCTCGAAGGCCTCTCCGGTCTTCTCCACCCGCGCCTGGATGGCGGGCGCGGGCAGGTCGGCCCGCTCGAGCCAGGGCTTCAGGGTCGGCGTCACGTCCTTCCCCGCCGCCGCGGAGAGGGCCGCCAGCAGGTTGGCCGTGGTGGCGGCCTTGCCCCGGAACTGGGCCGAGACCGCCTGCATGGCCTTGCCGAAGGCCGCGTTGCCCAGGTGCAGGCGCAGCTGGTGCAGGGCGAAGACGCCCCGGATGCGCGGGATCTGGTAGGCCCCGTAGCGGTCGTAGTCCGTGACCGTGGCCAGGGGGGCCCTGGCGCCCTCCTTGGCGGCCAGCCAGAGGTGGCGGGTGCCCAGGTCGGCCAGGGCGGCGCTCTGGGTCTCGAAGGCCTTGGCCCCGCTGGCAGCCAGCTGCTTCAGCTGCGTGTGGTAGGCCGCCGACCCGCTGACGAACCAGTTGTCGGCATCCGAGGCGGGCCGGATCGTGCCCGTCCACAGCCCCTTGGCGTCATAGCTGAAGGCCTCCTTCACAGCGGCCGTGTCCGGGACCGGAGCAGCCTTCAGAGGCTTTTCCTGCCTCCAGGCTGCGCGAGCAGCCTGGAGCCTGTTCGAGATCCAGACCGGGCTGAACGTCGTATACCCGTGGGTGAGGTGCGGCGTGGCCAGGGGCAGGTCCGCGATCCAGCGGCCGCCCACCAGCTTCTCGCGCTGGGTGGTCTTGCCCTGATGGGCGATGAAGACCAGGGCCTCGGCCATCTCGGCGGTGGTGAGCTTGGCGTCGCAGGCGTGGGGCCGGTTGATGGGGCTGCTGGCCAGCATGCGCGTGGCCGAATCGATGTCGAAGCCGCCCTTGCCGCTGGCCCGGAAGGCGTCCTGGAAGGCGATGTCGCGGTTCCAGGTGTTGAAGGCCAGGTCCACGGGCGCGCCGTCGGGGTTGGCGCCGTACTCGCCGCGCACGTCGAGGTCGCGGTTGTTGTTGTTGGCCCAGATGAAGCCCCGGTGGTTGGCGGGCGTGTCCGCGGGCCTGCCCTTGCTGCCCGTGCGCCAGAGCTTCGTCTTGTCGGTGCCCAGCAGGAAGCAGGCGCCCTCGTCGGTCTTGGTGTCGGCCATGGTCCAGTCGTTGGTGTAGAGGCCGTTGTTCTGCTTGAAGAGGATCGCCGCCGCCTCGTCGATGCCCGAGGCGTACTGGGCGGCCTTCCGGATGCGGTTGCTCTGGGGCGTGCCATCGGGGTTGAAGGGGGTCTGCCCCACGGTGGTCTCGCCCATCACCAGGCCCGAAGCGTTCAGATACCAGTCCGTGCCGCTGTGGATGCCCCCCGCGAAGGTCTGCAGCACCAGGCGGTGGCCCTTCTCGGGCACGATGTCGAGCATCACGTTCCACTCGGTGCCGGTGTAGCCGCCCCACATGAAGATCTGGCCGAAGATGAAGCGGCCGCTCCGGGTGGCTTCCTTGGTGGCCACGAACGATGAGCAGTGATCCCCCTGCCCGCCCTTGACCACCTCGTCATCGGCGGACATGAACGTGCGACCGCTCAAGGAATTCGTCGTATTTGGAAGAGCCGAATGGAGATAGCTTTCATCGACGTCACTGTTCAGCGTGACGATGTCCAGCAGGTCCAGGTCCCGGCCCTTGAACTTCACCCCGGCCTTCACGGCGCCGTCGGCGATGCCCTTCATCTCCTCCAGGTATTCCACGTCGTATTTGCGGAGGAACAGCGCATCTGCCAGATGGCGCTTGTCGGTCCAGCCCCGGGCGGCGTCGGCGGCGTCCTTCTGGAGGCCCAGCTTGGTCATGAACCGCACGATCTCCTCGGCCATGAGTTCGCCGTGCTGGCGGCCCCGGGCGTAGGGGGCGCCCTCGATGTGCAGGAAGGTCCAGCCGCCCATCTCGTAGCGGAAGCCCTTCCCGGCCCAGCGCACCGTTTCGAGGGGCACGAAGGCGGTGACGTCCTCCACCTTCTCCAGCTTCAGGTCGCTGAAGGTGGCGGCGCCCGTGGCCTGGCCGTTGCGGCCCAGGTGCAGCTGCGCGCGGTCCGTGGGGCTGGTGGCCAGGAACAGCACCGAGAGGCGCCGCTCGGCGGTGCCCGCCGCACTCTGGGAGGCGTTCGTGAAGGGGAAGCTCTGCATGGAGAGACAGGCGCCCAGCGCGGTGGGGTAGCGCGCCAGGGCATCCACCTTGACGCCCTCGGTGCGGACCGTGGCGCTCAGCCGGTAGAGCTCGCCCACCTTCAGCGTCAGGGGCGCGGACACCAGGGTGCCCTCGGCGCCCCCGGCCGCGTCCAGGCGCAGGCCCGTGGCCTTGGCCGTGGAACCTGGCTTGAGGCTCCAGCCGCCGAGCGACAGGTCCGCCGCCGAGGCGCAGACCGCCAGGACCAGCACCAGCAGGGCACGGAAAAATCGGCTCATGGGACCTCCATCCACCTAGTCTGCCAAAGCCTCGCAGGGATTGCCTCGTTTATTGAGGCCAAGGAATTCCACGCACTCAGCTCCGCCGCAGCATGAGCAGGGTGCGGTCATCAAGGTAGGGCGCGCCCCCGGTGAAGCGATCCAGCTCTCCCAGCAGGGCCGCGTCCAGGGCCGGCAGCGACTCGCCGCGGCGGGCTCCCACCAGGGCCATGAGGGCCTCGGCGCCAAACTCCTCGTCCGCGGCGTTCGCGGCTTCGGTGATGCCATCGGTGTAGACCACGAGGAGGTCCCCGGGCGCCAGGCTCAGCGTGGCCTCGCCGTAGGGATTGCCGGGCAGCATGGCCAGGGGCAGGCCCTGGGCTTCCAGCTCCTGGACCGGCTCGGACCCGTGCAGGAGGAGGGCCGGATTGTGGCCCGCGTTGGTGTAGGTCAGCGTGCCCGTCGCCGGGTCCAGCAGGGCCAGGAAGGCGGTCACGAAGCGGCGTCCATCCGTGTGGCGGGCCAGGTTCCTCGACAGCTGGAAGGCCAGCTCCGAGGTGCGGAGATCCCGCTCGGTCCAGGCCTCCAGGGTGGCCTGGAGCGAGGCCATGAGGAGGCCCGGCCCCAGGCCCTTTCCGCTCACGTCCGCCAGGCAGAAGAGCCACTTGCCGTCGCTGCGGGGCCACCAGCCGAAGAGGTCACCGGAGACCTGGCGGCTGGGCAGGTTGTTGCCGTAGAGCTCGAAGCCCGGAATGTCCGGGGGGAAGCCCGGCAGCAGGCCCTGCTGGATGTGGCGGGCCAGATCCAGCTCCTGATCAACCTTCTTGCGGGCCAGGGCCTCCTCGCGCAGGCGGGCCTGCTCCAGCTTGGCCGTGGCCAGGTGGGCGAAGGTGCTGGCCAGGCGCAGGTCCTCCTCGTTGTAGGGCTTCCGGGGCGGGCGGGAATCCAGGTAGAGCAGGCCCTTCACCACGCCCTGGTGCTCCAGGGGCGTCACCATGGCCGAGGCCACGCCGCTGAGCAGCAGCGAGGGCGAGCCCAGCCCCTGGTCCTCCCCGGAGTCATTGAAGAGCACGGACTCCTTGCGCTCCAGGGCGGCGTCCACCAGGCTGCGGGCCAGGAGGATGGGCTGGTCGCCCTCAGGCCCGCGGGAGGCCACGGTGTGCAGCCCCGTCCGGTCCTGGATCAGCACCGCGGCCCGCCAGGGCTTCAGCAGGGTCCAGAGGCGGTCCAGCAGGTTGGCCAGCAGCTGCTCGGGCGGACTGTCCTCCAGCAGCTCCAGGGCCAGGGCCTGGACTTCTCGGATCACCTCCCGGAGGCGCAGGGTCTCCGGGGCCTCCCGGCGCCGCTCCGGGGCCGCACGCAGCCGCTCCAGGGGCAGGACGAGGGAGCCTGCGGAGGAAGAGTCGCCCCTGTCCGCGCTGATGCGGACCCTCGGCCCCTGGGTGGACGTGCCCAGGTGGAGGGACACCTGGCCCAGCTGGAGCTCGTCGCCCTCACCCAGGGAGTGGGGCACCGTGATGCGCTCGCCGTTGAGGGTGGTGCCATTGAGGGAGCCCAGGTCCTCAAGGGAGAGGACGCCATCTTTCAGGACGATGCGGGCGTGGTGGCGGCTGAGGCTCGCGTCGGGGATGGCGATGTCGTTCTGGGAGGAGCGGCCCAGAGTCCAGACCCGGTCCTCGCCCTCCAGGGGCAGGGGCGGACGGCCGGGTATATGCAACATCAGGGTCTTCATTGGACCTTCATGATTCTTTCTGGTGCGAACGGGAGGGTGGTTAATTTAAGACAATGTATATCATTTTACGTAACAATGGCTGACCGACTGACTGGACGCCTCGAAGCACGCCAGACAGGACCCGACGAGGCCGCGATGGAGCCACGCAGGATGCACCGTTGAAGCCCCTCGAGTCCCAGGCCGACACCCTGGCCGGAGCCGCCTCGACCCTGGGGGCCGCGGAGGCCGGCCGCCGCGCCGCGCCGGACTTCCCCGTGAAGGACTGGGACCGCTACGAGTTCCTGGGCTTCCTGGGCCAGGGCGGCATGGGGATGGTCTTCCGGGCCCGGGACCGCCGCCTGGGCCGCGAGGTGGCCATCAAGTTCGTG
>JAAXXS010000126.1 GCA_013334395.1 Holophagaceae bacterium
TTCGGCTCGGGCTTCGGCTCCTCGCGGGGTGCGGGGGTGGAGCGCCGGCCGCAGCCCTGCTGCCCCAGCACCAGCCCGGTGCCCAGCCCCAGGCCCAGCACCAGCACGGCCCAGCCCAGCAGCGCCAGGGTGGAGGTGCGCTTCCCCCGGCCCTTGGCCATCAGGGATTCGGTTTCTTCGGGGCGACGACGTGAGGCGGCATCAGGGGAGACCCTTCGGGGGCCTTCTCCTGGGCCACAGCCTTGGGCGGCGGGGGCGGCGAGGCGAGGACCGTGAGCACCTTGGCGAGGGCGTCATCGGTCTCGGTGAGGCGGAGCACCTGCTCGGGGGTGACCCCTTGGCGGTCCAGCTTCTCGCCACCCAGGCCGAGCCAGCGCCGGGAGACCAGCTCCACCGCCCCGCCCTGCTTCAGCAGGAAGCGCGATCGCTCGACTCCGAGGCCCGGGGTGCGCTCCCCAAAGGTGCGGGCGCCGCCCTTCTTGAGGCAGGCGGCCAGGACTTCCGGGGCGCCGAGGGTGGAGCGGCCCACCAGGAGCGCCAGGCGGGCGAAGGGCGCGCCGCTGCCCGCGACAGGCAAGGCGAGGTCCGGCTTGCCGGCCTCCTGCACCGTGGCAAACGACCCCTTGGCGCCCAGCAGACCTGCCACGAGGGCAGCCTCGTCCATGGCGCCCCGCTCACACAGGCGGAGATCCAGCAACAGGGTCTGGCTGCGATCGGCCGTGGCCAGGGCCTTCTTCAGCTCCTCGGCCCGACCCGGCAGTAGGTCCGGCAGCGCCACCAACAGGGCTCCGGTGCCCGGCTTCACGGTCAGCCCGGCGGAGTCAGGCAGGGCGCGCACCACGGTGGTCTTGGTGAGGTCCCCGGTGGCGTTGTAGCGGTAGAGGTCCAGGGACGAGCCGACCGGCCCGCGCAGCCTGCGTTCCAGGGCCCAGGCGCTGAGGCGACCCACGGAGTCCCCATCCATCTTGCGGAGCACGTCTCCGGGCTGGATGCCGGCCTTGGCGGCGGGCCCGCCCGGCGTGACGGCCAGGACACTGGCGTAGATGCCGCGCTTCAGGACCGTCAGACCCACCGAGGCAGGCCCCGGATCCGGCAGGCGCAGGTCCTCCGCCGAGAGGTAGGCGTTCAGGGGATGCGAGCGCTCGAGGACGGCCTGGATGCCGCCTGAGAGGACCTTCTCCATGTCGGGAGGATCCACGTAGTTCTGCTGGACGAGCGAGAGCACGTCCTGAATGTCCGAGAGGCCTGCAAGGGGGTCCGGGGGCGTGGCCTTGGCCCCGGCCTTGGCCGCGGGCTTGGGTGGATTGCCCTGCTGGACTACCGGCAAGGTGAAGGCCGCCACCAGAGGGAGCGACAGGACCGAGAGCCAGGTGCGAGCGTGCATGGGGATAGTGTAGTGGGAAAGCGGCATCCAGCGATCCGGTATCAGCTATCCCCGGAGGTCCAGCGTCACCTTGTCCAGTTCGCTCTGGGTTCGGAGCACGGCCAGGTTGGCCTTGTACATGACTTCCAGGCTCATGCCCTGCACCGCTTCGGTGGCGAGGTCCACGTTCGAGGCGCCGGGGCCGGCGGGTGTCGGGTCTTCAATGATCCCCGATACCCGCACCCCCCCCGAGGCTTCAGCCACCAGGTCGGCTCGCTTGGCCTTGAAACCGTCCGACTGCTGGTTGGCCACGTTGCTGGCCTGCACGGTCAGTCCTGCGCTTGCGGCGCGGAGACCCGAGAGTGCGATGCCGACGACGTCCATGGGGGTGCTATCGGCAGAGACGCATGCCGACTTTAACCCTTTCTGAACCAGTCGCTGCCGGACTGGAAGCCCTTCTGCTTCGCCGCCATCTGGGCGTGGCGGGCCACCGCCAGGTCGATGAGCCGGGTCAGCAGCTCGGCGTAGGGCACCCCGCTGGCGGCCATCATCTTGGGATACATGGAGATGCTGGTGAAACCTGGAATGAAGTTCAGCTCGTTGAGGAAGACCTGGCCCGTGGCGCGTTCCAGGAACATGTCCACCCGGGCCATGCCATAGCCATCCGAGGTGGCGAAGGCCTTGGCTGCCAGGCTGCGCACCCGATCCGTCAGCTCCCCGGAGAGCTGGGCGGGAATCTCCGTCCGGCTGCGGCCATGGAGGTACTTGTCCTCAAAGGTGTAGAACTCGTCCGCGACGATCACCTCGCCGGGCTTGGAGATCAGGGGCTCGTCGCCGCCCAGGACCGCCACCTCGATCTCGCGGACATCCAGCCCCTGCTCCACCAGCACGCGGCGGTCATAGGTGAAGGCGCGGTCGAGGGCCGGGGCCAGATCGCCGTCCGCTTTCACCTTCTCCACCCCGATGCTGCTGCCCAGGTTGGCGGGCTTCACGAAGAGCGGCAGGCCCAGGCGGGCGCACTCAGCCAGACAGACGACGCGTTCCCGGTTCCAGCGCTCCTCCGTGAGTCCCACGTAGGGCACCACGGGCAGGCCCTCGGACTCCCAGAGGCGCTTGGTGATCCACTTGTCCATGCCCGCCGCCATGGCCAGCAGGCCCGCCCCGGTATAGGGCCGGTGCAGGAGCTCCAGGTAGCCCTGGATCTGACCGTCCTCGCCGCCGGCGCCGTGCAGGGCGTTGAAGAAGACATCGGGCAGCGGGGTGGCTTCGGCGCCCTTTTCCAGGGGCAGGAAGGGGTGCACGCCGCGCGCTGGCAGTTCCCCCGCCGCCAGCCGGGCGAAGGGATCCCCGGTGACCACCCACACGCCGTTGCGCGCGATGCCCATGGGGCGCACCACAAAGCAGGCGGGATCCAGGTGCTCCGCAATGGCTCGGGCCGTCACGATGGACACCTCGTGCTCGGGGGATTCCCCGCCGAAAAGCAGCCCGACGCCCCGTTTCTGATCCATGCAGCCACTGTAACCCAACGCGGCGGCGGGGCGCACGCCGAGACTGGACCGCCGGATTCCCGGGGCAGTGCGTTAGGCTGGAATCCCACTCCGGAGTCATCGTGCGCACGGCCATCTACCCAGGCTCCTTCGATCCCGTCACCCTCGGCCACTGGGACCTCATCCAGCGGGCGGCGAAGCTGGTGGATCGCCTCGTGGTGGCCGTGCTGCACAACCCCTCCAAGTCCCCGGCCTTCAGCGTGGAGGAGCGGGTGGCCATGCTGAGCGAGCTGACCACCACCCTGCCCCGCGTCGAGGTCACGTCCTTCCATGGCCTGCTCGTGGACTACGCCAAGGCCCAGAACGCCCAGGTGATCGTGCGGGGCGTGCGGGCCTTCAGCGACTTCGAATACGAGTTCCAGATGGCGCTCATGAACCGCAAGCTGGCGCCGGAGCTGGAGACCGTCTTCCTGATGCCCAAGGAGAAGTACAGCGCCGTGAGCAGCCGCCTGGTGCGGGAGATCGGCGGCATGGGCGGCAACCTGTCGGAGCTGGTGCCCGAGGTGCTCCGCGAGCGGATCGCGACTCGGCTCGGGAAATAGCTCAGCTCTGTCCGGCCCCGGTCCAAGGCCCTAGGCCCTAGCAGGGCAGCGGCTCTGCTGGAGTGGACCCACGGGTGGCTGAGATTTGCTTGTAATTTTTCGCAATTATTACTAATGAATCAAGCGTATTTTCAGCCCGTCTCATCCGCCGTTCAATGATCGGAGCGGGTCGGACCAACGCCTGGCCCCGGAAGTTGCCCCCAGACCCCTGTCGAAGGAACCCGGGATGCCTCAGCCGCCGAGCGAGCCGCTCCTCCTCACCCTAAAGGCCGCGACCTGGCATCGCCACCAGCACTTCGACCGCATCCCCTTCATCACGGCGCTGGAAAGAGGCACACTGCCGCTGGCGGCCTATGTGGCCCAGCTGCGCGCCCTGGCCATCGTCGTCGGCGCCCTGGAGCGGATATTGGCCTCCAGCCCCGATCCGCTGGTGGCCCGGGTGCGGCCCCTGCTGGACTCCCGCTTCAACCAGCTCTGCGCGGACCTGAACCACCTCGTCACCCGCGGCCTCGCCGGCAACCCGCCCGCCCTCAGGCGGGCTCTCGCCCTCGCACAGCGGATCCGCGCCGCGGCGCCCACCGACCGGGACCGGCTGCTGGGCTACCTCTACGTCCTGGAGGGCACCACCCTCGGAAACCAGGTCCACCTGCCAGATGTGCGCCGCTGCTTCCGCCTCCAGGGCCCAGCCGGAGTCGCTTTCTACCAGGGCTACGGGGAGGCGACCGCGACCCACTGGGCAGCCTTCTCCGGGATCCTCAACGAAGCGGCGGGGGAGATCGACACGCTCGCCATGCTCGAGGCAGCCGAGGAGTTCTACGAAGGCCTGGAGGAGCTCTACGATCGGCTGCTGCCCCTCGAGGCCGAGCCCGGGGTCCTTCGAGCCCTGGACCTGAATCCCGAGGCCGGCGACCACCCGATACCCCAGCACCCGAACCTCCTGCAGGCGGCCCTCCGGGCGGGGGAGCGCTGCTGGGAGGAGTTCCCTTATCTCAGCGCCCGCTATGGTGAGCGTGGGCTGCGGTTCACGGACAGCGACTCCGCCTGGCTGGCGACCCTGGCCTGGCGAACGGCCACGGACGCCATCGACCAGGTGCTCTGGCTGGGGCGGATCCTGGCCAGGCGGGGCCTGCCTCGCCTCCTGCTCGAGCGGCAGCTCGCCCTGCTGATCGAGGAGCTGGGCGCGGTCCGGCTCCCCCGGCGGGTGAAGCTGGGATCCCTCGAGGTGGCGGCCCAGGCCCTCACCAGCGAGCGCCTCCGCAGCCTGCCGGAGGCCTCCTTCCAGGCCTTGCGTGAGGACCTGGCCGGGGTTCTGCCTTCACCTCGGCAGCGCGAGCTGGACCTGCCGACCCTGCTCACGGCGGCCTTGGCGGATCAGCGGGCGGGTCTTCCAGATGGCGCCAGCCCGATGCTGAACTGGGCGTCAGAGCAGGGCCTGGTCGCCCCTGGCACGCAACAGGCCGTGCGCCTCGCCCTGGGCCGCGCCCTCAGCTGATCTCCGCCAGCTTCAGCCGCGCCTGCTCCCGCCGCAGCCACTCGGTCTGGGCTTCGCTGAGGCCCAGGGTCAGGGCGCGGTCCGCGGCGTCCCGGCAGCGCAGGAGCAGGGCCCGGTCGCGCACGATGTCCGCCACCTGGAACTTCGGCAGGCCCGCCTGCTTGACCCCGAAGAACTCGCCGGGGCCGCGCAGCTCCAGGTCCCGCTGGGCGATGCGGAAGCCGTCCTGGGTCTCCACCAGGGTCTGGAGCCGCTCGGTCTCGGAGCCGCTGAGCATGAGGAAGTGGCTGGGGTGCTCGCCGCGACCCACCCGGCCCCGCAGCTGGTGCAGCTGGCTGAGACCGAAGCGCTCGGCGTGGTCCACCACCATCACCGTGGCGTTGGGCACGTCCACGCCCACCTCGATGACCGTGGTGGCCAGCAGGATGCCCGCCTCGCCCCGCACGAAGCGCGCCATGCGGGCGGCCATCTCGTCGGCCTTGAGGCGGCCGTGGACCACTTCGATGGCCTCGTCCGGGAAGATGCCGCGCAGCAGCCCCTCCATGGCCTGGATGTCGCGCAGGGGCACCTTGGCCTCGTCTGAGGGATCGATGCTGGGGCTCACCACGAAAGCCTGGCGGCCCTGGGCCAGCTCCTTCCGCACCCGCTCCCAGGCCCGCTCCGCGAACTCGGGCTTGTGCAGCTTCGTCGTGATGGGCTGGCGCCCCGGGGGCAGCTCATCGAGCACGCTCTGGTCCAGGTCCCCGAACACCGCCAGGGCCAGGGACCTGGGGATGGGCGTGGCGCTCATGACCAGCCAGTGCGGGTCGCCGCCCTTCTCCTTGAGGGCCTCCCGCTGCTTCACCCCGAAGCGGTGCTGCTCGTCCACCACCACCAGCTGCAGCCGGTGGAAGGCCACAGCCTCCTGGAAGAGGGCGTGGGTGCCCAGCACGTAGCGGGCCTCGCCGCTGGCGATGCGGGCCAGGGCCGCCCGCTTCTCGGCCGCCTTCATGCCCCCCAGCAGCAGCTGCAGGGCCCCGGCCTGGGGGCCGAGATAGCGGCGAAAGCTGTCCGCGTGCTGGCGGGCCAGGACCTCCGTGGGCACCAGCAGCGCCCCCTGCCCGCCCGTCTCGGCCACCATGGCCATGGCGAGCAGGGCCACCAGGGTCTTGCCGCTGCCCACGTCGCCCTGGAGCAGGCGGTTCATGACCCGGCCCGAGGTGAGGTCCGCGACGATCTCTCGGAAGGCCCGGCGCTGGGCGGCGGTGAGGTGGAAGGGCAGGAAGCCGCGCAGCCGCTCCCGCAGCTCGGGCGAGGTGGGCACCACCAGGCCCGGCCGCTTCAGCCGTCCCGCCCGGCGCAAGGCCACGCCCAGGGAGAAGGCGAAGAGTTCCTCCGAGGCCAGGCGTTTGTGAGCGGGGGTGCTGCCCTCCTCCAGGGCCCGGGGATCGCTCTCGTCCGGCGGCTCATGCGCCAGGCGCAGGGCCGTCAGGGTGTCCGGCAGGTCCCGGGAGAGCTCCAGGGGCAGCCACTCCTCTGCGGCATGGACCCGGGGCAGCGCCTCGGCCACCAGCTTCTGCCGGGCCCGGCCGGGCAGCGCCCCCAGGCGCCGGTAGAGCGGCAGGTAGCGCCGCACCCAGCCGATGTCGCCCGTGCGCTCCATGACCTCGAACTGCGGCCCCCGCATCTCCAGCCCGTGCCGGCCCACCGCCAGGGATCCGAACACCAGCAGGCGGTCGCCCACCTTCAGGCTCCGGCCCAGGTAGGGCTGGTTGAACCAGATGAGGCGCAGGGTACCAGTGCCGTCGGCCAGCAGGACCTCCGTGAGGGTCATGTGCTGCACCCGCGTGGTGCTCTGGCGCAGGTCCTGGATGGTCCCCAGCACCGTCACGAGGCCCGGCTCCTGGGGCTCGAAGCCCCGCAGCTCCAGGCTGCCCAGGGGCTTCAGGCTGCCCCGGTCCACGTAGCGGAAGGGCAGGTCCCACAGCAGGTCCCGAAGGGTGTCGATGCCCGCCTCCTGCAGCGCCGCCGCCCGCGCCTGGCCCAGGCCCCGGAGGACCGTGACCTTGGACGACAGCGGAAGCGGAGCGAGGGACATGCCTCAGCCTAGAGCCCCCGCGCCCCGATCGGAATACCCGCGTTCCTGATAACCACTGTCGGTCTCAAACGTGACTGGCGCAGCGGGCCATGGCTTTGACGAGGGCCTGGTCCAGGTCGGCCCAGAGGTCGTCGGGGCTCTCGAGGCCCACGGACAGGCGCATGAGGGACTGGGACACGCCGCTGTGCTCCCGGGCCGCGGCATTCACCACGCGGTGGGTGAGGGCGGCGGGGTGCTGGATGAGGGTGTCCACACTGCCCAGGGACACGGCGGGCGTCATGAGCTTTACCTCGGCCATGACCGTGGCAGCGGCTTCGAAGCCGCCCTTCAGCTCGAAGGCCATGAGGGAGCCGGGGCCCTTCATCTGGCGGCCCAGCAGGCCCTGGGGGTCCTGGCCCGGGAGGCCCGGGAAGTGCACGGCGGTGATGGCCGGATGCTGGGCCAGCCGCTCGGCCAGCACCTTGGCGCCCTCCTGCTGGGTCCGCACCC
>JAAXXS010000127.1 GCA_013334395.1 Holophagaceae bacterium
GCACCAGGGACGTCTTGCCCGACCCATTGCGCCCCAGCAGGGCATAGACCTGCCCCTGCTCCACCTGGAAGGTGGCCTCCTCCACGGCCTGGGTGCGGCCGTAGCGCACTCCCACCTGGCGGCAAGCCACGGGAAGGGTCTCCACTTGGCTGGTCATGACTGGCCTCCCGTCGGGGCTGGTATGAGGGTCTTCCAGGCTGTGCCCAGGGTGCCGGTGGCCTCTGGCAGGTCCGCGCCCAAGGAGAGCGCCGTGGTGGCAAAGCGCAGGGCCCCCTCGCGGAGCAGGCCCAGTCGCTCGGCGCGGCTGAAGCCCGGGGGCGTCTCCGCGACGTAGGTTCCATCCCCCCGGCGCACCGTGAGGACCCCCACTTCCACCAGGTGCTGGTAGGCCCGCACCACGGTGTTGGGGTTCACCCCCAGCTCCCGGGCGAGGTCCCTCACTGAGGGCATCTGGGCCCCGGCGGCCAGGCCTCCCGTGGCCACCAGACGCCGCACGCCGTCCTCGATCTGCCGCCACAGGGGCGCTGCTTCTGTTGGATCCACCTGAAGGATGGCCTTCATGCTGCGCCTCCCGGACGGCTTACTGTATCGGTGAACTAATACAGTAAGCCAGAGAACAGACCCGTCAAGAGGAAAAGACAAAAACCCAGGCGGAGAGTGCGAATTATCGCACTCTCCGCCTGGGTCAATCCGCGAAGGCTACAGGCCCAGCTTGGGCTGCTCGCCACTCTCGTCGGGGCCCGGGTGGGCCATGTCGACATCCACCAGGTCCTCCTCCTCGTCCAGGGCCATGGCGCTGGCGTCGATCTTGGCCAGACCCACCACCCGATCCGCGGGGCTGGCGAGCTTGAGCAGGCCCACGCCCTGGGCGGCGCGGCCCGTCTTGCGGACCTCGTCGATGAGGAAGCGGATGACCATGCCCTCCTGGCTGATGAGGAGGCACCCTTCCCCGGGCTTGACGAGCTTGAAGCCCACCACGCGGCCATTGCGGACCCCGGCGCGGATGTTGATGACGCCCGTGCCGCCGCGACCCTGAAGCCGGTAGTCCTGGAGCATGCTGCGCTTGCCGTAGCCCTTCTCGCAGACCGTCAGCAGCATGCCGTGGCCCTCGGTGCTCAGGTCGGGCTCGACACCCTCGGGCAGGTCCGGCAGGGCGTCCGCCACTTCCATGTCCACGATGTGGTCGGCCTTAGCCAGCTTCATGCCCCGCACACCGGTGGTGGCGCGACCCGTGGCACGGATGTCCTCTTCGGGGAAGCGGATGGCCTTGCCCTGGGCGGTGGCCAGCACGATCTGCTGGGTTCCCGTGGAGCGGCGCACCGTCACCAGGCTGTTGTCGTCATCGATGTTGAGGGCGATGAGGCCGTTGGCGCGGATGTTCGCATAGGCCGCCAGGCTGCTCTTCTTGACGGTGCCGTCGGCGGTGGCGAACACCAGGTATTCGCCTTCCGGGAAGTCCCGCAGGGCCATGAGGGTGACGACGCTCTCGCCATCCTTGAGGGAGATGAGGTTCCGGATGTGCTTGCCGCGAGTGGAGGCGGCGGCTTCCGGTAGGTCATAAACCTTGAGGGCATAGACAATGCCCTTGTCGGTGAAGGCCATGAGGGTGTCGTGGGCCTTGGTCATGAAGAGCTGCTCGACGAAGTCCTCGTCCTTGGTCTTCATGCCCACCTTGCCCCGGCCCCCGCGCCGCTGGCGGCGGTAGGCGTTCAAGTCGGTCCGCTTGATGTAGCCGGCCTTGGACATGGTGACAACCATTGGGTCATCGGGGACCACGTCCTCCATGCGGATCTCGCCGGAGTAGCCCACAATCTCGGTGCGGCGGTCGTTGCCGAACTGCTCGGCCACCTGCTGCAGCTCTTCCTTGATGACCTTCAGCAGCAGGCTCTCGTCGGCCAGGATGGCCTTGAGCTTGGCGATGGTCTTCTCCAGCTCGGCCAGCTCGTCGAGGATCTTGTCCCGCTCCAGGCCCGTGAGGCGCTGGAGGCGCATGTCCAGGATGGCCTGGGCCTGCAGGGCGGACAGGCAGAGCCAGGGCTCCTTCTTGAGGGCCGCGGCGGTGGCGAAGGCGCCCGCCATGAGGCCGGCCTTGGCCTCCTCGGGGCTCTTGGCCGCGCGGATCAGCTTGATGACCGCGTCCAGGTGGTCCAGGGCGATCTTCAGGCCCATGAGGATATGGTGGCGCTCCTCGGCCTTCCGCAGCTGGAAGAGGGTCCGGCGGGTCACCACCTCGCGGCGGAAGCCGATGAACTCCTGCAGGACCTCGCGGAGGGTGCACACCCGGGGCTGGCCGTTCACGATGGCGAGCATGGTGATGGGGAAGCTGTTCTGGAGCTGGGTCTGCTGGTAGAGCTGGTTCAGCACGATGTCGCTGGGCTCGTTCTTCTTCAGCTCTACCACGAGCCGGATGCCCTCGCGGTCGCTCTCGTCCCGCAGGTCACTGATGCCGTCGATCTTCTTCTCGCGGACCAGCTCGGCAATCTTCTCGGTGAGGGTGGCCTTGTTGACCTGGTAGGGCAGCTCGGTGAACACGATCTGCTCGCGGTCGCCCGCCCGCCGGATCTGCTCCACGTGGGACTTGGCGCGCACCACGCAACGGCCGCGCCCGGTCCGGTAGGCGTCCACCACACCCTCGGTGCCCAGCATGATGCCGCCGCCCGGGAAATCCGGGCCCTTGATGTGGGCCATCAGGCCCTCGAAGCCCAGCGCCGGATTGTCGATGAGGTCGACCAGGGCGCGGCAGCACTCCCGCAGGTTGTGCGGCGGGATGCTGGTGGCCATGCCCACAGCGATGCCCTGGGAGCCGTTCACCAGCAGGTTGGGGAAGCGGGAGGGCAGGACGAGGGGCTCCTCCATGCTGCCGTCGTAGTTGGGGCCGAAATCCACCGTGTCCTGGTCGATGTCGCCCATCAGCTCATTGGCCAGCCGGGACAGGCGGGCCTCGGTGTAGCGCATGGCCGCCGCGGAGTCGCCATCGATGGAGCCGAAGTTGCCCTGCCCGTCCACCAGCACGTGGCGCATGGAGAAGGGCTGGGCCATGCGGACGAGGGTGTCGTAGATGGCGGAGTCGCCGTGCGGATGGTACTTACCCATCACGTCGCCGACGGTGCGGGCGGACTTCTTGTAGGCCCGGTTCCACTCGTTGCCGGACTCCTTCATGGCGAACATGACGCGGCGGTGCACGGGCTTGAGGCCGTCCCGGACATCGGGCAGGGCCCGGCCCACGATGACGCTCATGGCGTAGTCCAGGTAGGACTTCCGCATTTCCTTTTCGATTTCCAGGGGTTCGATACGGTTCTGATTCATGGGTCTTCCAGTGTTCTACGTGGAACGCGGCTCGACATGGCTGTAAAAAAAGAACTTAGATGTCGATGTTCTCGGCCAGGAGGGCGTTGGTCTCGATGAAGCGGCGCCGGGGTTCCACGGCATCGCCCATGAGGATGGTGAAGATCTCGTCCGCTTCCACGGCGTCGTCCACGCGAACCTGCAGCAGGGTGCGGCGCTCGGGATCCATGGTGGTCTCCCAGAGCTGTTCGGGATTCATCTCGCCCAGGCCCTTGTAGCGCTGGATGCCGAGGCCCCGCTTGCCCTCTTCCATGACCATGGCCAGCATGGCCTCGGGGTCCGTGAAGACCTGCTCCTTGCCGAGCTTCGGGGTCCCCTCGACCTCTTCTTCCGCGACCGCTTCCTTGGCGGTTTCCTTGACATCCTTGAGGCGGCGCAGCCGCAGCTCTCCGCCCCGGAAGGCCGCCAGCTCGACATGCAGGGAGGCCAGGCGGCGGAATTCACCCCAGTGGGCCACCTGGTTGTCGATCCAGAGGGTGATGGGTCGGTTCAGGTGCATGCGCACCACCCGCAGGCGGTGGCTGGCGGGGATGGTGACGGCGGGCTCCTCGCCCGCGGCGGGCAGCTCCACGGCCTCGGTGGTCTCGAGCTCGCAGGTGCCCAGGTTCTGCTTGGTGATGGCAGTGGCCAGTTGCTCCAGCTCGGCGCGTTCGCTGAACCGGTCCGCATCCAGCAGGCCGGCGGCCAGCAGGGCGTCGACCAGGGGCTGACTGTAGCCCCGGCGGTCGAGCTTGCTGTAGAGCTGCTTCACTTCGCCCCACTTCTTCATCTCTCGGACCAGGACCGGCCCCTTGTGCTCGCTGCCGTCCGGCAGGGTGAGGCTCCAGCCGTCCAGGGCCTTCTGGAACAGGAACTCCTCCAGAGCGCGCTCGTCCTTGAGGTATTTCTCGGTCTTGCCCTTCTTGACCTTGTAGAGCGGGGGCTGGGCGATGTAGAGGTGGCCCCGCGCCACGAGCTCGGGCATCTGCCGGTAGAAGAACGTCAGCAGCAGGGTGCGGATGTGCGCGCCGTCCACGTCGGCGTCGGTCATCAGCACGATCTTGTGGTAGCGGAGGTTCTCGACCTTGAACTCGTCCTTGCCGATGCCCGTGCCCAGGGCCTGGATCAGGATCCGAAGCTCGACGGCGCTGATGATCCGGTCGAAGCGGGCCTTCTCCACGTTGAGGATCTTGCCCTTGAGGGGCAGGATGGCCTGGGTGGCGCGGTGGCGGCCCTGCTTGGCGCTGCCACCAGCGGAGTCGCCCTCCACCAGGAAGATCTCGCTGAGGGCCGGGTCCTTCTCCTGACAGTCCGCCAGCTTGCCGGGCAGGCCGCCCCCGTCCAGGGCGCCCTTGCGGCGGGTCAGCTCGCGGGCCTTGCGGGCAGCCTCGCGGGCCCGGGCGGCTTCGATGGCCTTCTCCAGGATGGCCTTGGCCTCCCGGGGGTTCTCTTCGAAGAAGGCGGAGAGCTTCTCGTAGACGATGGTCTGGACGATGCCCTTAACCTCGCTGGAGACGAGCTTGTCCTTGGTCTGGCTGGAAAACTTGGGATCAGGAACCTTGGCACTAATAACGGCGGTCAGGCCTTCCCGGACATCCTCGCCCGAGAGGCTGACCTTGGCGCTCTTTAGCAGGTTGTTCTTCTCCGCGTAGGTGTTGATGACCCGCGTCATGGCGGCCCGGAAGCCCTCCAGGTGCGCGCCGCCATCCCGGTTGCGGATGTTGTTCGTGAAACAGTAGAGGGTCTCCTGGTAGGTGTCGTTCCACTGGAGGGCCACCTCCACGGTGGTGTCCTGCTTCTCGTCCTTGATGAAGATCGGGGGCTTGTGCAGGGGCACCTTGTTGCGGTTCAGGTGCTCCACAAAGGCGCTGATGCCGCCCGCGTTCATGAAGTCGTGGGTGTCGCCGGTCCGCTCGTCAGTGATGCGGATGTGCACGCCCTGGTTGAGGTAGCTCAGCTCGCGCAGGCGCTGGCTGAGCACGTCGAAGCTGAAGTCCAGGACGTTGTTGAAAACCTCGGGATCGGGCATGAAGCGCACCCGCGTGCCACGCCGGGCGGTGGCGCCGACGACCTTCAGGGAGGCGTCGGCCTTGCCCTGGGAGAACGTCATGGCGTGCTCCTGGCCGTCCTTCCAGACCGTGAGCCAGAGCTTGGAGGACAGCGCGTTCACGCAGGACACGCCCACGCCGTGGAGGCCGCCGGAGACCTTGTAGGCGTTCTTCCCCTCGGTGCTGGTGTTGTCGAACTTCCCGCCCGCGTGGAGCACGGTCATGATCACTTCGGCGGCGCTGCGATTCTCTTCCTTGTGGAGGTCCACGGGGATGCCGCGGCCGTTGTCATCCACGCTGCAGCTGCCGTCGCCATGGAGGATCACGTCCACCCGGGTGCAGAACCCCGCCAGGGCCTCGTCGATGGCGTTGTCCACCACCTCGTAGACCATCTGGTGCAGGCCGCTGCCATCGTCCGTGTCCCCGATGTACATGCCCGGCCGCTTGCGGACCGCCTCGAGGTCTCTCAGAACCGTGATGTTGTCGGCAGTGTAGCTATCGGTTTCCAGGGGGGTGTGCACTCGGGCGCTGTGGACTTCTTCAGACATCAAGACTCGCTTTATCGTTGTTTGGTGGACTGCGGGTTTGCGGTGGGGTCAACGCCGATCAGGCGGACGCGCTGTTGGCAAAGCGGACGGGCATGAGGACGTAGCGGAAGCTGAAGTCCTCGAGGCTGGGGGACATGAAGACGCCCTGTCCCACCTCGTCCTTGAACTGGTAGACCACTTCCTCGCCGGGGAGCCGCTCCAGCAGCTCGGTGAGGTAGTCGATGTTGAAGGCCAGCTCGAAGGGATTCTCTTCCCCGGTGAAGGGAAGGGTCGCCTGGTTCACGCCCTCGTCCGGGTGCTGGAAGACCGTGCGCAGGCTGGGGAATTCGTAGAACAGGCGGACGTTCTTGTTGTAGTCGTCCTTCTTCAGCCCCACGAAGCGCAGGGTGCGCAGGAAGACCTCGCGGTCCATGATCACGCGCTTGGGCAGCTCCGCCGGGAGGACCTTCTCGTAGGCGGGGTAGTTGCCGGTCACCAGGCGCGTGCTGAACTTGAGGCCGGGCTGGTCGAGGAACAGGGTGGTGCCGTCCCAGCAGAGCTCCACTTCGCCCTCATCGCCCAGCAGCGTCGGGATCAGGTCCAGGGCCCGCTTGGGCACGATGAGGCGGACGTCTTCCTTCAGGCGGGTGTCACAGGGCACCTCGGCCACGGCGAGGCGGAAACCGTCCGTGGAGACGACGCGCACATGGTTCTTGGAGAGGTGCACCAGAACGGCGGAGAGTGTCGGCTTGGTGGCATCCCGGCTCACAGCGATGGAGCCGAGCTGGATGGCCCGCTTGAAGCGCAGCACAGGAATCTTCACGACAGGAAGGTCCTTGCCGGGGGCGGGCAGCTCGGGGAAGCCCTCACCCGGCTGGATGTTGTGCTCGGAGTTCATGCCCTTAGCGCGAAGCCAGAGTCGGCCACCTGCCTCGGGGCACTCCAGGCTGAGGATGCCTTCAGGGAAGACCCGGACGGTCTCGATGAACTTCTTGCCAGGAACGGCCATCGTCCACTGGCCCTGGCCTTCACCCGGGACGGTGGCCTCGAAGGCCAGTTCCATGTCTGTAGCTTTGAGGACGACTTCCTTGGGACGGACGTCCACGAGGATGTGCTGGAGGATCGGAAGGGTGACCCGGCGATCCAGGGCATGCTTCAGCAGACCCAGGGTTCGGTCCAGACGGTCTTTAGAAACCTGTAAATTAAGATTCATATATCACCCTTGATGATGCTGAAGACCGGGGCAGCCTGTGGAAAGTCGCGTCAAAGCCCTATCCTACCGGAGTTTCCCTGCCTGGGACAGGCTGTGGAAACCCCCTGGTACGTGGTGCAAGCCGACCTTTCGGGATCCCGGATGCCGTCCATCGGGGGCGGCTGTGGAGTCCGCAGGGACCGGCCCTGTGGAAAAGTAAATAAGTCTATTTTAATCAGTGAATGCTATTCAGGAGGGCTTGGACCATCCTGTGGAATTCCGGATCCCGCTTCATGCGCTCCCGCACCGAGTCGATGGCATTCATCACGGTCGAGTGGTGCATGTTGAAGGAGCGACCGATGTCCGCGAAGGGCAGCGAGGC
>JAAXXS010000128.1 GCA_013334395.1 Holophagaceae bacterium
CGGGGTTCCGCTTGACCACCTCCTGTCGGCGGAGGTGGGCGATGAGGGCGGGGGGCGCGGCGCTCCACCGGGCGATGTTCTGGATGAGCAGGGTCGAGACGTAGGTGCGGCGGCAGAGCAGGGCGGTGGTGTGCCCGTCCAGGGTGAGGCCCACCAGGTTCGTCAGGCAGCGCCCTTCCGTGGTGAGGATGAACTCCGCCCGCTCCTCGCCGGTGCGCTGGTTGAACGTGGTGCGAAGCAGCTCCCGGGCCATGGCGCGCACCTGCTCGGGCGCCTCGCGGGAGGTGGCCACCAGGTAGTGCTCCAGGAGACGCTTCGGGGACCAGAGGCGGCGGAAGAGCCCCGCAGGCAGCAGCGGGTTCTGGAGCAGGGCCCGGCGGACGCCGGGATCCGTGACCAGGGCGGTCCGGGCGCCCAGGGCCTCCAGGCCGGCGGCGGTGCGGTGATGGGAGGCGATGAGGCGGGCCTGGAGCAGCCCGGCCCGGGGATTCTCCAGCAGGGCGCGGATGACCTCGGCCGTGGGGTCGAAGCAGAGGGCGCTCAGCTCTGGCTCCTGGGCCTGGTGGGCCAGGGCGACCCGCTCGTCCACGGGCTTGGCGTGCAGGCGCTGCTCGAACAGCTGCCGGTGGGTGGCGGACTCCTGGGGGCGGGGGGCTTCCGCGTCACAGACGTCGGTCGCGGCTGGGGCTGGGGCCAGTGGCTCGCCCTGCTCGGGTAGCACCGCGCCGCAGGCCACCAGGGCGGCCAGCATGTCTGAGATCTCGGATTCCTCCGTGTTCAGGATGGCCGCGAGGGCCGCCACATCCTGGCGGCCGTCCAGCAGCGACAGCAGGTAGCCCTGGCGGGGATCGAGGGGCAGGGTGTGGAGGTCCATCTCCACGCGGGGGCAGGGCTTCCACGTCATCAGACGAGCCTAAGTCAGTCCAGGTCCGGCGGCACCTGGAGAATTCCTGGAATCGTCGGCGCGGACGGCGAGGGCGGAGTGCTCGGGGGCCAGCCCGATCCCAGGCGCGGGGCGCCGACACAAAAAGCTGGACATGCTTGGACCAAGACCTCGCAGCTGGACCTTGCCACCTGCTCAGGGTCTCCCGCAGTCTCCTGGGATTTCCCAGGCCGGGTCCAGGCGCTGGCTGCGCCAAGCCCCCCTCCTTTGGGTCGGCTGCCATCGAAAATGGATTGATCAGACAATGGATCCATAGGTAAATAGACAACTTAGACCAGGCGAGACTGGGTCGATACAGGGCGGGTGAGGGACTCCCATTGGCCTGGTTCGATGTGTTCAAGAAACCGACTCCAGCGGATACGACTCCTGGGCTGCGGGATCCGGAGCAGATCCTGGCCTATCTGGAGTGCCTGTTCCGCCTGGGCTCAGAGCTGCTCATGCACCTGCCCGGGGATACCCTCGCGCCCTACCCCGTCGTCCTGGATCAGATCAGCGAGGGGAAGGGCACGTTCACCATTCGGCTGCGCAAGCAGCCCCCGCGGGAACCGGGGAAGGGCATGCCCACGGAGTTCTGGTTCAATCTGGATGGCCTGCGGTTCCTGGCCAGAGCCGAGTGCCTGGGCCGGCCCAGTCCCCTGAAGAACGAGTTCCGGCTGCCGGACTGCATCAGCCACGCGGAACGGCGAGGGGGAGGTCGGGCGCGGTTCAACCTCCGGGAGAAGGCCCAGGTGCTGGCGCTGGAGTCCCTCTTTGAAGGCACCGGACTCAGTGGCAAGCTGCTCAATCTCGGGCGGGGCGGCTGCGTCTTCCGCGTGGAGAAGGCCATCGACGTCCGAACGGACAAGAAGCTTGCTCCGTCAACGTCTCTGGTGCGCCCCGGCAGGGCATTGGGCCTCATCCGGCTGAAGGAGATCCCGAACGTTTCACTCATGGACCTCACGGGGGTAGTCACTCATTGCGAAAACCGGTCGGAGGGCCTGGTGGTGGGCCTCGCCTTCACCAGTCTCAGAGGGAGTGATGCCCAGGCCATCGACCGCCTGCTGTTGGCCAGGGTGCCCAAGGTGGTCCCAGGCTTCACCTGGAAACGGAGACGGACGGAGGAGGATCCGCCCGAGGAGGGCTCTGCTGAAGTTTGGGTGGCCCCCGAAGCCGTCGCGCCGCCCGAACCCCCTCTGGTCGCCGAAGAGCCTCTGGCGATCCCGGGACCGCCCCCCATCGTGCTCTCCGAGGCCGAGACGCAGCGGCTCCTGAAGCGCTGCAGCCGCCAGATCCTGCTGGTCGTGGAGGGGGATCTGGAGCGCGAGTTCCTCGCCGCAAGGCTGCGGGCCGAAGGCTTCCGTGGGATCCATGAGGCCCGGGGCTGGCTGCCCGCGGCCCACAAGACCCGCAAGGTGGCGCTGGACCTCATCCTGATGAACCAGCAGGTGGGACCGAACACGGCCCTGGAGATCATCGATTCCCTGCGCGGCAACGGGCTCGCTGACGAGGTCCGGGTGGTGGTGCTGAAGCAGCAGGAGGACGTCCGCCTCACCCTGGCCTCCAAGGCGGGGAAGCTGGTGCTGATGCCTGCACAGCCCGAGGCCTTCAAGGAGGTCCTGGTGCCTGGCCTGGAGGAGCTGCTGGGGCTCTCCGGCTGAGGCTACTCTTCCACCACGCCCTTGAGCCAGGCCTTGCCGCGCAGCCGCTCGACGCTGACTTCCGGGAACAGGTCCAGGGGGCTCTTGCCCTCCAGCCCGATGCGGGGCACGGCGGCGCAGCTGAAGCCCAGCCGGGCGCCCTCCTGCAGGCGAAGGGGCAGCTGGGCCACGGGGCGCACCTCGCCGGTGAGGCCCACCTCGCCCATGAAGAGGCACTTCTCCGCCAGCAGCCGGCCGCCGGCGCTGCTGCAGAGGGCGGCGATCACCGCCAGGTCCGCGGCGGGATCCTCGATCTCAAGACCTCCGGCGACGTTCAGGTAGACGTCCCGGTCGTGGAGCTGCACGCCGCCGCGGCGCTCGGCCACGGCGCAGAGCATGGCCAGCCGCTGGCCATCGATGCCCAGGGCCGTGCGCCGGGGGATGCCCAGGCCCGCCGAGGCCACCAGCGCCTGGATCTCCACCACCATAGGCCGGGTGCCGCTCAGGACCACCGTGGCGGCGCAGCCGGGGCGCGGCTCGGCATCGAGAAAGAACGGGTTGCCCTCGGCGGGCACCAGGCCTCGCTCGGTCATGGCGAAGACGCCCAGCTCGAAGGCGGCGCCGAAGCGGTTCTTCAGGGCCCGCAGCAGGCGGTGGTGGTGGTGCCGATCGCCCTCGAAGGCCAGCACCGTGTCCACCAGGTGCTCCAGCACCTTGGGGCCCGCGAGGCTGCCGTCCTTGGTGACGTGGCCCACCAGCACCAGGGGCGTGCCCGTGGTCTTGGCCCAGCGCGTGAGCAGGGCCGCGCAGCCGCGCACCTGGCTCACGCTGCCCGCGCTGCTCTCGAAGTCAGGATCGAAGAGGGTCTGGATGCTGTCCACCAGCAGCAGGCCCGGCTTCATGCGCTCGGCCTCCTCGAGGATGCGGCGCACGTCGGTCTCGGCCAGCAGGTGGATGCCCGGGTATTCCGCGCCCAGGCGCTGGGCCCGCAGCTTGATCTGGCGCTCGCTCTCCTCGCCGCTGGCGTAGAGCACGGAGCCCGTGGCCGTGGCGGCCCACTGCAGCAGCAGGGTGGACTTGCCGATGCCGGGCTCGCCGCCCAGCAGCACCACCATGCCCGGCACCACGCCGCCGCCCAGCACCCGGTCCAGCTCGACGATGCCGGTGGGGACGCGCTGCGCGTCGGACACTTCCACGTCCTGCAGCGCCACGGGGCCGGTGTAGTGGCTCTGGGCGAAGGCCGAGCCGGCCCGCTGCAGGTCCCGCTTCAGGGTCCCGCGCACTTCCTGCACCGAGTCCCACGCCCCGCAGGCCGTGCACTTGCCGAGCGCCTTGGGATGGCGTGCTCCGCAGGCCGTGCACTCGAACAGCGGCGTGGCCTTGGCCATGGGTCCCGACCCTCAGTCCTGGACGGCTTGGCGGATGAAGGCGACGATGTCGTCCGTGTTGGTGCCCGGCTGGAAGATCTCCCGGATGCCGATGGCCTTGAGCGCGGGGATGTCCTCATCCGGGATGATGCCGCCGGCGAAGACCAGCACGTCGTCGGCGCCTTGGGCCTTCAGCAGCCGCATGACCTCGGGGAAGATCTGGTTGTGGGCGCCGCTGAGGATGCTCATGCCGAGCACGCGGGCGTCCTCCTGCACCACGGCCGCGGCGATCTGCACCGGCGTCTGGCGCAGCCCCGTGTAGATCACCTCCATGCCCGCATCCCGCAGGGCGCGGGCCACCACCTTGGCGCCCCGGTCGTGTCCGTCCAGGCCAGGCTTGGCGATGACGATGCGGATCGGTGCTTGGCTCATGGGGGGGCTCCTCGGGTCTACCAGCTCTCAGTCTGCCTCAGCGCCTCGTAAAGGCCAACGGCTGCGGCCTGGGCAAGGTTCAAACTGCGGTGGTGGTCGCCCAGCATGGGGATGCGGACCAGGTGGTCCGCGTGGGCCCCCAGGAGCTCCGGCGGCAGCCCCACGGTCTCCCGGCCAAACACCAGACCGTCGCCGTAGGCCCAGGGCACCTGGGTGTGGCGCCGGGCGCCCTTGGTGCTGAAGAACCACAGGTTGTTGGCAGGGTTCCGGGCCAGGAAGTCCTCCCAGTCCGTGTATTGGAGCGGGTTCAGCTTCTCCCAGTAGTCCAGCCCCGCCCGGCGCACCTGGGCGTCCGAGGTGTCGAAGCCCAGGGGATGGATCAGGTGGAGCTTGGCGTTGTTGTTCACGCAGAGCCGTCCGATGCTTCCGGTATTCTGCGGAATCTCCGGCTGATGCAAGATGATGTGGAACATGGGAGGTCCCCGATGAACGATTGTCTGTTCTGCAAGATCGCGCGGAAGGAGATCCCCGCCGCCATCGTCTACGAAGACGATACCCTGCTCGCCTTCAAGGACATCAATCCCCAGGCCCCGGTGCACCTCCTGCTCATCCCGAAGGCCCACTGCGAGAACCTCAACGACCTGACGCCTGCGACCGCCGAGGCCGCCGCCCGCATTCCGGCCGTGGCCGCCCAGCTGGCCCGGGACCACGGCGTGGCCGAGACCGGCTGGCGGCTCACGACCAACTGCGGCGTCGAAGGCGGGCAGGGCGTCTACCACCTGCACTTCCATGTCATCGGCGGCAAGCCCCTCGGCAGCCGGGTCTGCCGTTAGCCCTGAGCCCCTCCTTTCAGCCGAGGGCAAGATCGGGTTCGTTAACTTGAATTATTTTTTTAATTTTAAAAAATAATTCAATGGATATCGGCAGCGTCTGTCTGCTCCCGGCCAATGCGCTTTCGACTACTCTGGTTCCATGGCTTGTTGCCATCTCCACCTGGAGCTCTGAGGCCGATGCCGCGGATCCACATCATCGACGACGACCCGACGATCCGCCTGAGCACGGAGCTGCTCCTGGGGGCGCTGGGCTTCGAGACGGAGTCTTCCGAAAACGGGATCGAGGGCCTGGCCCGGCTCCAGGAGCGGCCCCCGGATCTGGTGGTCTGTGACATCGTGATGCCCGGGCTGGACGGCTTCGGCGTGCTCGCCGCAGCCCAGCAGGAGCCCCGCCTGGCCCGGGTGCCCTTCATCTTCCTGACCTCGCTGACGGACCGTGACACCCAGCGCCGCGGCATGACCGCCGGGGCCGATGACTTCCTCACCAAGCCCTTCCACCCGACCGAGCTGGTGGATGCCATCCAGGCCCGCTTCCGGAAGCTCACCACCCACGGGCCTGGGGAGGCCGCCATGGAGCTGGCCCTGACCCGGGTTCGCGGGCTGCTCAGCGGCCGGGAGCAGGCCCTGCTCGGTCTCGGCGAGCCGGGTGCGGTGGCCCCTGAGCCCGCAGCAGAAGCTCCCGATCCCGCTGCTGCCGCGGCCCGCCGCTGGGCCGAGGGCTGGATCGAGCGGGTGCGGCGGGTCTTCGATGAGCACAATCCCAAGGCGATCCTCTACCTGAAGGATCGGGTCCGCTCCAAGAAGCAGACGATCCATGCGACCTACTTGCTCTCCAGGCTGTATTTCAAGCTGGACGACCGGCCCCATGCCGAAGCGGAGTTCGCGGTGGCGGAGAGTGTGCTCAAGCTGAACATCGGGCTCTTCCGTTCGGCCATCGAGGCCGAGAACCACCCTGCCACCGCAGGCCGGTACCCGGGCCTGCGCGCCCGAATCCTCCGCCTCGAACGCAAGCTGGAAAGCCTTCGCCAGGAACGGTTTGATTGAACCTGGCATCAGAAGTTCCAGTCTCGAGGAAGGAAACCCATGGAGTGCCGTCAGATCGTACAGGAGTCCGCCTCTCGGGATGAGGGGCAGCTCCTGGCCTTGGCGGAACTGGATCCTCAGCTGGTCCTGGTCTTCGGCAGCGTCGATGAGCTGCGCCAGGCCGGCTGCTTCGCCCAGCTGAAGGCGGCATTCCCGCGCGCCGCGCTGGCGGGCTGCTCCACCGCCGGGGAGATCAGCAATCAGGGGCGCTCCGAGCACAGCTGTGTGGTCACGGCCGTGCGCTTCCACGGGGAGGTCACCCTCCAGGTCGCGGAGGCCGTGGTGCCCAGCATGGACGCCTGCCTGGATGCCGGCGCGGCCCTCGGAGCCAGCCTGAAGCGGCCCGGCCTGCGGGCCATCCTGCTCTTCGGCAAGGGGGTCGGCGTGAATGGCAGCGCCCTCCTGGCCGGGCTGATCTCCGAAGTCGGGGACCAGGTGCCCATCTCCGGAGGGCTGGCCGGGGACGATGGCGCCTTCGTGGAGACCTTCACCCTCGGCCCCTCGGGGATCCGCCCGGATGGCGTGGTGGCCGTCGGGCTCAGCGGAGCAGGCCTGGTCCTCTCCCACGGCTCCCGGGGGGGCTGGACCCCCTTCGGCCCCGCCCGCAAGGTCACGCGCTGCCGGGAGAATATCCTCTACGAACTGGATGGTGAGCCCGCCTTGAACATCTACAAGCGCTATCTTGGCGAGCATGCGAAGGACCTGCCCCACTCGGGCCTGCTGTTCCCCTTCGAGATCCTCGATCAGGCGCGCGGCCCGCTCGGCCTCATCCGGACCATCCTGGGCGTGGACGAAGCTAAAGGGTCCCTGATCCTGGCCGGCGAGATCGAATCGGGAGGCTTTCTGCGGCTCATGCACGCCTCCCATGACGACCTGGTGGACGGGGCTGAAGTGGCCGCCCGGCACGCGGGTAGCCTGCAACAGGCGAGATCTGGGCAGGGGCTGGCCCTCCTGGTGAGCTGCGTCGGGCGACACCTCGTCCTGGGCGACGCCGTCGAGGAGGAACTCGAAGTGGTTGGAGAGGTGCTGGGGAAGGAGATGACCCTGGCCGGTTTCTATTCCTACGGCGAGTTCGCACCCCTGGCGCCCGGGGACTGCCGGCTCCACAACCAGACCATGACCGTGACCTGCCTCGGGGAGCGTTGAGCGTGCAACGACTCCTCCAGCGGCAACTCAAGCG
>JAAXXS010000129.1 GCA_013334395.1 Holophagaceae bacterium
TCCTTCGAGAGGATGCCGAGGATGCGGTCCACGGTGCAGCGTTCGTCCTGCACGGCCTCGCCCAGAGCCACCACCGTCAAGGGCAGGCTCGGCAGGGACTTGGCCTTCAGGCGCGAGATGAACTGCTCCCGGGTGATCATCTAGAACTCCGCGATCATCGTCTTGTCCTGCTCGATGGCCGCCCGGATGCCTTCCTTGATGCCGGCCAGGGCCTCGGGGCCGACCTGGAGGATCTCCATGGCCTGCATGGAGGCGCCTTCAAGGTGCTGGGGATCGCCGATGCCGATCTTCTCCTCCAGGGCCATCTGGTTCGCGAGGGCCACGATGGCTGACAGCTCCTGGTGGTCCTTGGGGGCGTGGATGGGATCGTGGTGCCAGCGCACCGCGGACTGCAGGCTCGAGGCCAGGTTCCACTTGCCCACCAGGGCCTCGCCCACCATGGCGTGGTCGAAGCCGAAGGTATCCAGCTCCAGGTTCAGGCAGACCCCCCCCTCGTTGTAGACCGTGCGGAGCAGGGCTCCGTAGCGCTCGGGGAACTTCACCCCCAGGACGGACTTCCCGATGTCATGCAGCAGGCCGCCAATGAAGGCCTCCTCCACCCGGGGAAACCGGAGGCTCTTGGCAAAGGCCCGGCTGGCGATGGCGGAGATCAGGGCGTGTTCCCAGATCAGCCGCTCCTGCAGGCCCACCGAGCCCCGGTGATAGAGGTTCTTGGCCGAGCTGGCGATGACCACGCTCTTGATGGTGCTGAAGCCGAGGGTCATGATCGCCTGGGTCAGCGTGGTGACTTCCCGCACCATGCCGAACATGGCCGAGTTGGAGATCTTGAGAATCTGGCTGGTGAGGGCCTGGTCCGAGGAGATGACCTTGCGGAGGTCTTCGGCGTTGGCATCCGGGTCGGCAGACACGCGCAGCACCTGGGAGGCCACCTGGGGAAGAGGAGGCAGGTCGCCGAGATTTGCAATGAGTTCTTGGGGGGTGATGGGCATGATCCGCTCCGCTCAGGTCCGCTTCCGGTAACCCATGGCCTTGCTGAAATGCAGCAGCTCGAAACCGGTGTTGAAAGCATGGATGCTTTCGCTGTGTCCAACCAGGAGATAAGCCTTCGTATGAAGCTGATTATGAAATTCCTGGAGGACCTTGGTCTTCACGGCCTCGTCGAAGTAGATCAGCACGTTCCGGCAGAAGATGATGTCGAAGGTGCCGAGCTGCCGGTAGGAGGCATAGTCCACGAGGTTGAAGTTCTTGAGGCTGGTGAAGCGCTGCAGCTCGGGCTTGACCTGGAACAGGTCCTTGCCCAGCGACGTGAAGTGGCGGTTCAGCTGCTCCGGCGTGAGGTTCCGCAGCGTGTAGCTGTTGTAGACCCCGTCCTGGGCCAGGGCCAGCACCTTCTCGCTGATGTCCGTTCCTATGATTTCCACCGTGAAGCCCCGCAGCACCGTGTCCTTCAGCTCCTGGCAGATCATGGCCAGGGTGTAGGGCTCCTCGCCGCTGGAGCAGGCCGCGGACCAGATCCTCAGCCGGCTCTGGCCCCGCTCCCGCGCCTGCTTGGCCGCGTCGGGCAGGACGATGTTCTGGAAGGCCTCGATCTGGGGCGGATTGCGCCAGAAGCTGGTCTCGTTGGTGGTGATCTCCACGAACAGCCGCTTGAGCTCCACGGGCCCCTGGCTGCCCTGCAGCAGGGACATGTAGTCGGCGTAGCTGCGCAGCTTCAGGTCACTGATGCGCTTGCTGAGGCGGTTTTCGAGGAAGTACTGCTTGGATTCACTGAAGAAAATGCCCGACTTGGCATAGATGTAATCCCGGAGGCTCCGGAATTCGGCAAGGGTCATCTGCTGCTTGGCCTGAAGTGGGTCCATCGAGTCGTCCTACCTGCGGGATCGGCTCAAGTGCCCAGGCCTTGAGTTATCGCTCGAGGATGACCACCGCCAGGGCCAGGTCCCCGTCATGGGAGACACTCCCATGGAGGGTGTTGATCTCCCGGTTTGCCAGCAGTTGGGCCAGGGTTCCCACCGCCCAGAGGCGGCCGTTCACGTAGCGCAGCTCCTTCCAGGACCAGCCGTCGAGGCCGGTGCCCAGGGCCTTGCCAAAGGCCTCCCGCAGGGCCCAGCGGCCAGCGAGGCGCTCGGGCAGCCGCTCCCGGTTCCCCGCCAGCAGGTAGGCCAGCTCCTCCGGGTGGAGGATCCGCCCTGCCGCCTTCTCGGCCCCGAAGCGATTCACCAGATGGCGCCAGCGGCTGGGGGGACAGATGTCCGTGCCAAGGCCGACGATCATGGCAGCTCCCGGGCGAACCACTGGTCGCAGCCGCCGTGGCCGGTATGGCCCAGGGGGGCGCAAAGGGTGCGGAACCCCAGCTTCCGGTACAGCTGGATGGCCCGGTCCATGCCTGTCAGGGTCTCCAGGTAGCAGGTCCGGTGGCCCAGCACCCCGGCCACCGCCAGGCAGTGGCGCAGCAGGGCCTCACCCAGGCCCTGGCCCCGGGCCTCGGGCAGGAAGTACATCTTACGCAGCTCGCAGACCCCGGGCTCGCCGCCCGCCAGGGGGGCCACCCCGGCGCCGCCCACCACCCGGCCAGTGGCATCCACCACCACGAAGTAGGCGGCCCCGGGGGTTCCGTAGGCCGCGCTCAGGTGGTCCACCTCGGGGTCGTGGATCGCGAAGCCCGGGCCGTCGGCGCCGAACTCGGGCATGACGGCGCGGATGACGGCGGCCATGGCCGCGTCGTCCTCGGGGCGGATGGGGCGGAAGGTGAGCACCCCCCCAGGGTAGCGCAGGGGGGACCGCTATTCGGGCCAGTGGTGCTTGGGGTAGCGGCGGGACAGGGCCGGCCGCAGCTCCTTGTAGACCCGCTGCCAGAACCCTGCGAGGTCCGTGGTCACCTGCAGGGCCCGCATGTTGGGCGCCAGCAGGTGGAGCACCAGGGGCACCGCGCCCCCGGCCACGGCGGGGGTCTTCTTCAGGCCCCAGAACTCCTGGAGGCGGGAGGCGATCCAGGGGGGGTCGTCCTCGTAGTGCACCTTGGTGGGGCGCCCCTTGGGCAGCTGGATGGTCTCCGGGGCCCAGGCCTCCAGCAGGCGGAGGGTCTCCGGGGGAAAGGCCTGGCGGAGGGCCTGAGGCCAGTCCACGTCCTGGACCTCCCGGAGGGTGCTCCGACCCGCGCAGGCGCCGGCCAGGAGGGGGCCCAGCAGGTCCTCGGGCAGCTCCAGGTCCGGCCGGTGCCGACGCAGAAAGGCCAGCCGGGCCAAATATCGGGCAGGCACCTCATCCAGCGCCCGATCCTTCAGGGCCTGCGCCAGCAGGCCTGCCACGCGCGGATCGGCAGGATCCGCGGGGGCACGACTCACGTCAATGCTTAGGCCCTCGTAGCGGATCTCGGAGCGCCGCTCCACCCGGGCCGCGCCGGGGTTGAAGAGCAGCTCGTCCACGGCCTCCAGGCGCTCCGGGAAGGCCTCCAGCAGCCAGTCCCCCTCGCAGCGGGAGGCCAGGCGGATCAGGGTCTGGCCGCCGGTGCCCTGCTTCACGGCCTCGGCCTCCAGGGCCAGGATCAGGCCCGGCCGACGCACCCGGCTGCCCGGGTCCAGGCGCGCGCCCCCGCCGCTGGCGAAGGCGCAGGTGCCGTTGGCGGAGAGCTGGCCCACCCGGTCCGGGTAGGCCCGGAGCAGGGCCTGCAGCAGGCGCAGCTCCGCATCGGCAGGCTCGGCGGGAGAGGGCAGCAGGCGGGCCAGGGACTGCACGGCCCGCCGGGCCCGCTGAACCGCGGCTGCATCCAGGCCCGCGGCCCGGCAGGCCCCGGCGCCGAAGCCCGCGGCCCCGGCCTCCTCGAACTGGTCCAGGCGCAGCAGCAGGTCCGAGTCGGCGCCATGGCCGGTCTTCACCGGAGCCCGGTCCAGGCCCTGCCTGGCCGAGAGGCTGCCGGCCTCCAGCAGGGCCGCGGCGCGCAGGGCCAGCTGGGGGATGCCCAGGTCGGCGCCCGCCACGGCCAGCCGGGCCAGGCGCGGGTGCAGGGGCAGATCCGCCATGCGGCGGCCGGTAGGGGTCAAGACACCCGCTGCCAGGGCGTCCAGGCGCGCCAGCAGGGCTTCCGCGGCGCCCATGGCCGTCTCCGGTGGCGCCTCGAACCAGGTCAGCCCCGCGGGATCCCCGATGCCCATGCCGTGCAAGGAGAGGAGGGGCTCGGCCAGGTCCGCGCGCTGCAGCTCAGGGGTGTCGAAGGCGGGCCGGGCCGCGTAGTCGGCCTCGGGGTAGAGGCGGAGACAGCGGCCCGGCCCCGTGCGTCCCGCCCGGCCTGTGCGCTGGATGCAGCGGGCCTGGCTGATGCGCACGGTGCGCAGCCCGGAGAGGCCGGACCAGGGCGAGTGCGAGGCCTCGCGGCCCAGCCCCGAGTCCACCACGGCGCCGATGCCGTTGAGGGTGACGGAGCTCTCGGCCACGTTGGTGCTCAAGATGACCTTCGGCTGGTCGCTGGCTTCCAGGGCGTGGGCCTGGGCATCCGGCGAGAGCTCGCCGTGCAGGGGCCGCAGGCTCAGACCCCGGCGCGAGGCCACCGCGTCGCAGCCCTTCAGGCAGGCGCGGATCTCCGCGGCGCCCGGCAGGAAGACCAGGGTGTGCCCGCGCAGTCCCTCCCCGTAGAGGCGGTCCAGGGCCTCGGCCACCTGGATGTCCACGGGCCGGTCGTCGGGCCTGGGCAGGAAGGTGGTCTCCACGGGGAAGCTGCGCCCCTCGCTCTGCAGCACCGCCGCGTCCAGGTAGGCCGCCACGGGGCCGGGATCCAGGGTGGCGGACATGACCACCAGCCGCAGCTCAGGCCGCTGGGTCCGCTGCAGGCGCCGCAGCAGCGTGAGGGCCAGGTCCGTATGCAGGTGGCGCTCGTGGAACTCGTCGAGCACCACGGCCGCGATGCCCTTCAGCTGCGGGTCCCCCTGCAGCCGCCGCAGCAGCAGGCCCTCGGTGACGAAGCGCAGGCGCGTCTCCCGGGACACCTTCTGCTCGAAGCGCACGGCGTAGCCCGCCCGCTGGCCCAGGGGCTCGCCCAGTTCCTCCGCGACCCGGGTCGCGGCCAGCCGCGCAGCCAGCCGCCGGGGCTCCAGGATCCAGCACTCGCTCGCTCCCAGGAGCCCCGCGTCCAGCAGGGCCGGCGGCACCCGCGTGGTCTTGCCGGCGCCCGGGTCCGCCTGCAGCACCAGGTTTGGCCGGGAGCGCAGGCTGTCCACGAGGGCGGGCAGGAGGGGATCAATCGGCAGGCTCAGGCGCACGGTCGCCCCAGGGCGGCACCGCCCAGGGCCACGAAGGCGCCCCAGAGCAGGGACGAGGGACGGATGCGCAAGGTCATCCTTCCAGCCTAACTCACCCTGATTTTTGCGGATTGCGCGGCGTTCCACCGGCCGCTGCCGCGGAGCGGCAGCGGCTTTCGCGCCCTTCGGCTAGAATGAAACCTTCACAGGAGCGGGCATGGCGGGCTTGGAGACAGCGGGGGTGGGCGGCAAGACCGGCGGCGCGATGGACAGCCTGCGGGATGCCTACGGAGACACCCTGGTGGAGCTGGGCAATGAGGGCGCGAACATCGTGGTCTTTGACGCCGACCTCGCGGGTTCCACCCGCACCGGCAAGTTCGCCAAGGCCTTCCCGGAGCGCTTCTTCAACATGGGCGCGGCAGAGCAGGGCATGGTGGCCGCCGCCGCTGGCGCCGCCACCACGGGCGTGGTGCCCTTCCTGAGCACTTTCGCCATGTTCGCCACGGGCCGCGCCTACGAGATCGTGCGCCAGGCCGTGGGCCTGGGCCAGCAGAACGTGAAGATCGTCGCCACCCACGCGGGCCTCACCGTCGGCGAGGATGGCGGCACCCACCAGTGCCTGGAGGACCTGGCCCTCATGCGCATGATCCCCGGCATGACGGTCCTGTCCCCCGCGGACGGCCGTGAGACCCGGCAGGCCGTGCGCGCCGCCTACGCCCACCAGGGACCGGTCTACATCCGCCTCACCCGGGACAAGTTCCCGCGCATCCACAGCGAGGACTACCAGTTCCAGATCGGCAAGGCCGTGATCCTGCGCTCCGGCAAGGACGTGCTGCTGGTGGGCTGCGGGCTCGGCACCAGCATCTGCCTGGACGCCGCGGAGCTGCTGGCCGCCGAGGGCATCGAGGCCACCGTGCTCCACACGCCCACCCTCAAGCCCTTCGACCAGGACACGCTGGTGGCCCTGGCCCGCACCCACCGCGCCGTGGTCACCTGCGAAGAACACCAGGCCCATGGCGGCCTCGGGGGCATCGTCGCCGAGGTGCTCTCCGCCACCCATCCCATGCCGGTCCGCCGCGTGGGCGTGCAGGACCAGTTCGGCCAGAGCGGCAAGCCCGACCAGCTGCTGGCTGCCTACGGGATCACGCCCCAGGCTGTGGCCGACGCGGCCAAGTCCGCGCTCTGATGGCCATTGAAACGTTTCAGGCCAGCCGCTGGACTCAGGGGAACCACCTCTTCGCCACAGTCATCGAGGTGACCGACGCGGCCGTGGTGCGCCGCAAGCGGTCCTGGTTCACGGTGAACGAGATCAGCATCCATCTGTCCAAAGTGGCCAGTGTCCGCATCGACACGGGCCTGCTGTGGTCGGACATCCTGGTGGAGAGCACCGGCGGCAGTGATCCGCTCACCAGCCACGGCCACGCCAAGGCTGACGCCCGCCGCATCAAGGAGTTGATCGAGGCTGCCCAGAGCCGGGGCACGCGTTAAGCCTGGTTCCGCCGAGCCCCGAAGCCCCCCCGCCCCCGATGTCATGAGCCCCTTGCCAGGCAGGACCATGCGCCCCTCCGACTCCGAGCCCTCCGACGCGACGACGCCCCGGTCGCCCGACTTGCTGCGGCTCGCGCCGGGCACCGAAGTCGGCCGCTTCCTGGTCCGGAATCTCCTGGGCCAGGGCGGCATGGGCGCGGTCTACCTGGCCTGGGATCCCGTGCTGGAGCGGAAGGTCGCCCTCAAGGCCATCCGCCTGGGGCACGACGGGCAGGTGGCCTCCACGGGCCGCTTCCGCCGGGAGGCCATGGCCCTGGCCCAGCTCAACCACAGCAACGTCTGCCAGGTCCACGACTGGGTGGAGGCGCGCGACAGCGCCTTCATCGCCATGGAGTTCATCGAAGGCGAGACGCTCCTGGCCGCGGCCCCCCGCATGGACCTGCGCCAGAAGCTGCAGGCCCTGCGGTCCATGGCCCATGCCCTGGACGCCGCCCACGCCAAGGGCATCGTCCACCGGGACCTGAAACCCAGCAACGTCATGCTCGACGCCTCGGGCCAGGTGAAGGTGCTGGACTTCGGCCTGGCGCGGCTGGTGGACGAGAGCAACTCCGGCGCCCAGCTGGCGACCGGGCCCGCCCCCAACCTGCGGGCGCTCAAGGCTGCCGCGGCCG
>JAAXXS010000130.1 GCA_013334395.1 Holophagaceae bacterium
GCCAGGTGCTCTTCCTGGCCACCGCCAACGTGCGGCACCACATCCCCGAGCCCCTGGAGGACCGCCTCGAGATCCTCGAGCTGAGCGGCTACACCACCAAGGAGAAGCTGGCCATCGCCGAGAAGCATTTACTGCCGCGCGCCCTCGAGGGGCACGGCATGAAGGATCTGGGCGTGCACTTCGAGCCCGCTGCCCTGGAGAAGCTGGTCCAGTCCTACACTCGCGAGGCGGGCGTGCGGCAGCTGGAGCGCGAGATCGCCAACATCCTGCGCAAGCTGGCGCGGCACACCCTGCAGCCGGACAAGGGCGAGGCCTTCGATCCTCTCATCACCGCCGAGCGCGTGCCGAAGCTGCTGGGTCCCGAGAAGATCCTCGAGTCCCGGGCCGAGGACACCGCCCCGCCGGGGGTGGTGAACGGCCTGGCCTGGACGCCCACGGGCGGCGAGCTGCTGACCATCGAGGTGGCGGTGCTGCCGGGCAAGGGCAACCTCAAGCTCACGGGCAAGCTGGGCGAGGTCATGCAGGAGAGCGCCAACCTGGCCCTCAGCTATGTCCGCGCCCGCACCGAGCGCCTGGGCCTGAAGGCGAACTTCCTCGAGACCATCGACCTCCATGTCCATGTGCCCGAGGGCGGCATCCCCAAGGATGGCCCCAGCGCCGGCATCACCCTGGCCACGGCGCTGATCTCCGTGCTCACGGGCATCCCGGTCCGGGCCGACCTGGCCATGACCGGAGAGCTGACCCTGCGGGGCCGGGTGCTACCCATCGGCGGGCTCAAGGAAAAGCTGCTGGCGGCCCACCGCCATGGCCGCAAGGCCGTGCTCATCCCCGCCGAGAACGCCCGGCACCTGGAGGACGTGCCCGCCGAGGTCCGCGAGCAGCTGAGCATCCACCTCGTCAGCCATATGGACGAGGTCATCCAGCTGGCCCTGACCCGCATGCCCGAGCCCCTGGGCCCCGAGCCCGCCCCGCCTCAGCCCACCCCGCCCCCCCGCGAGAATCCCGCCACGGCGCAGTGACAGCCGAGTGCTGATAGCTGATAGCCTTGATCCATGCGTTTCCTTTCGAGCCATGTCCTCCACTTCATCCTCATGGGGATGGGCATCTCCCTGGTGCTGGGGCTGCTGCATCCGACCACGCGGCCGGAGCGCACCTGGGCCTCGGTGGCGAAGCATGCGGCTGGGCTTCTCGGCATCGGCCTGGTCCTGGCCTGGGTGATGTACCTGCTGCCCCGGCATCCCGTCCGGTTCTAGGATGCTGCAGCCGCTCCTGGGCCGGCTGGCCAGTCTGAAGGAAAGAGGGGAGCAGGCCTGGAAGGCGGCTCAGCACCTCTGGCAGGAGCTTGCCCTCGCCGTGCCGCCGCTGGGCCGGGCAGGCGCGTTCGTGACCGAGGTGCTCGGCAAGTACTACAAGGACGACTGTCTGAGCTACGCAGCGGGGCTGAGCTTCTGGCTCATCGTCAGCCTGGTGCCTCTGTCTACGCTGCTCTTCAAGCTGCTGGGCGCCATCCTCGGCAGCCGGGCCTATGGCCCCGGCACCCTGAGGACGCTGCAGGAGATCGTGCCCTTCCTGCCCCGCGAGTTCGTGATGGACGCAGTGATGAACAGCCAGAAGATCGGGGGCATGGGCTTCTCCTGGGTCGTGCTGCTGGTGGGCAGCTACTGGGGGATCAGCCAGCTGGACACCAGCCTGGCCCACGTCTTCGGTCTCCGGATCAAGAAGCACCGCCAGACCCGCAAGAACCACCTGCTGCGCCAGGTGATCTTCCTGGTGGGCGGGCTGCTGACCTCGGTGCTGTTCCTGGCCCTGCTGGTGGGGGGTGCGCTGAGGAAGGTGATGCCCGGGCGGCAGTCGGACCTGCTGCACAACCTGGCGCCCCTGCTGGGGGTGGTGGTGGTCACCGTGGTGCTGCAGCACCTGCCCCGGCTGCACGTAAAGTTCCGCCACGCCTTCCTGGGCGCGGCCGTCTCCACAGCCCTCTGGTGGCTGGCGAAGTGGGGCTTCGGCGTCTACCTGCGGCACACCATGACCTGGGGCATCATGTACGGCTCACTGCTGGGCATCGTGGCCGGCCTGACCTTCCTCTACTACAGCTGCGCCATCCTGCTGCTGGGCGCCGAGATCACCGCCGCCTTCTACCGCCACGAGACCGGAGCCACCACCGTGCCGCCCTGGCTGCGGATTAGGGTCGGCGAGCCCAAGAAACCCTAGGGCCGCGTCCCCGGAGTGGTCCGGTTTCACTCGTCGTCGCGGCCGCGCAGGCTGCTCGGAATGGCGTAGCCGTCCGCCTTGTACTCGTTGATCTTGTTGCGCACGGTGCGCAGCGCGATGTCCAGCTTCTCGGCGCAGTGGGTGCGGTTCCCCTTGAGGGCGCTCAGGGAGGAGAGCAGCCAGAAGCGCTCCAGCTCCGGCAGGCTGAGGCCCAGCGGCAGCACCACGGGGGTGCCCATGGGCAGGCCGATCAAGGGCTTCCGGGGATCGGCCACCACGGCCCCGGGGGGCAGGGAGCTGGCCTCCAGGCGCGGCGCGGCGGTTGGCGCTTCCTGGGCACTCCAGCTCTCGGTGCGGAGGTGTTCCGGGGGATCCTCGGGCATGCCGTCGAAGGCTTCGGCAGGCAGCAGCCAGTGCAGGTCGTGATGGCTGAGGCGGCGGCTCTGGCCGAGGACCACGCAGCGCTGGATGACGTTCTCCAGCTCCCGGATGTTGCCGGCCCAGGGATGGCGGGCCAGGGCCGCGAAGAAGCTGGGCACCAGCTCGGGCACGGGGCGGTCGTTCTCGCGGGCGTAGCGCTCGGCGAAGTGGGCGGCCAGCAGGCTGAGGTCGCCGGGCCGGTCGCGGAGGGGCGGCAGGTCCAGGGGGATGACGTTCAGGCGGTAGTAGAGGTCCTCGCGGAACCGGCCGGCCTTCACTTCCGTCAGGAGGTCGCGGTTGGTCAGGGCGATGAGGCGCACATCCACCGGGATGGGTCGGCTGCCGCCCAGGCGGTCCACGGTGCGCTCCTGCAGGACGCGGAGCAGCTTGCCCTGGAGGGCCAGCGGCAGCTCGCCCACTTCGTCCAGCACCAGGGTGCCGCCATCGGCCTGCTCGAAGCGGCCGGGCTTCAGGCCGTTGGCGCCCGTGAAGGCGCCCTTCTCGTAGCCGAACAGCTCGGATTCCAGGAGGTTCTCGGGAATCGCGGCGCAGTTGATGGCCACGAAGGCTGCGTTGCGGCGGGGGCTAGAGCCGTGGATGAGCTTGGCCAGCAGCTCCTTGCCGGTGCCGCTCTCGGCCTGGATGAGGATGGTGGCCCGGCTGTCCGCAGCGCGGCGGGCCAGGGCCAGGGTCTCGCCCAGGACCGGATCCTGGGTGAGGATCACGGGGGCCTCGGCGGGTTCCTCAGCCTTCAGGTGGCCTTCGGATTTCAGGGCCTTGTTGAGGGCGGTGGTGAGCTCTTCGGGGCTGAAGGGCTTGGAGAGGAAGTCGAAGGCGCCGAGGCGCATGGCCTCCCGGGCGGAATCGAGGCTGCCGAAGGCGGTGATGAGCAGGACGGGCAGCGCGGGATCCACGGCCTTGAGCCGGGCGGTGAGCTGCAGGCCGTCCATGCCGGGCATGCGGAGATCGGTCACGACCGCGTCGTAGGCGCCGGGACGCACCATGCGGAGGGCCTCCTCGCCGCCGCGGGCCTGTTCCGCGAAAAAACCGGAACGCTTGAGACTCATGGCCATCCCGTCCCGCATCCCGGGATCGTCGTCCACCACCAGCACCCGAAGAGGAGTCGCCATGTCTGAGCACCCAGGCGGCCAGCATGGCCGCTTTTTTCGTTATCGGGTGTTGGGGTCCGGACTGGAGTTTTGCACAGTGCGGCGCTTGAGGACACGGCGTGGAAGCGCGCCCGAGGCGGCCTCGCCGCGGACCGGATCCCCGTGCCGCCCGATGAGCAGGTACACCTGCCGGCGGCTCACACCAAGCCTCCGCGCGGCTTCCACGCGGTTGCCGTAGGCGCGTCGCAGGGCCCGGTGCAGGAGGAAGCGCTCCAGCTCGTGCAGGTTGGTGGCGAGGTCCTCGGCCTCGAAGCGGGGCGGCCCGGCGGCGTCGGAGGCGGGCAGCTGGCCCAGCAGCTTCCAGCGCAGCACCCGGTTGCGCAGCTCGCGCAGGTTGCCGGGGCAGGGCAGGGCCGCCAGGGCGGGCGGCACGGGCGGAAGGAGGCCTTCCTCCCGGGCCAGATGGGCGAGGAGCCCCGGAAGGGCCTCCGGGTGCTCCTCCACCGAGGGCAGGCGCAGGGCCAGGCAGGGCAGTGCGGGAGGCGCAGGCTGATGGACGGCGACGATGCCCTTGGGATGCCCCGCCAGCCACGCCAGGGCCTCTTCGGTGCTGGCGGCGTCGAGCCAGTTCACGCCGCGTCGCGCTGCCAGCTCCGCGGCCAGCGAAGTGGCGCCGCAGCCGGGCGCACCGCAGATCCAGAGCGCCTCCGGCCGGGCCAGCAGCTCATCCAGGTGGGCGCCCCACTGGGCGCTGCCCGGCAGGAGCGCCAGGGGGATCACGGCCCGACCTTCCCGGGGATCACGTGGAAGAGCACGGCAAAGACATGGCAGGCGCTGCCGCCGACCACGAACAGGTGCCAGAGGGCATGGTGGTAGCGCACCCGCTCCAGGCTGTAGACAGCGGCGCCCAGGCTGTAAAACAGCCCGCCACCGAAGAGCCAGATGAGGCCGCGGGTGGGAAGGATCTCCCCGACCGGCACCCCGCCCGCAAAGCCCGCCAGGATGGGGATGACGATGAGCCAGCCCATGGCCAGGTAGATGAGCGTCGAGATCCAGCCCATGCGTCTCACGAAGGCGGGGTTCACGGGCGTGACGATCGGGGGGTGCAGGTGGTCCAGCGGCGGCGGGCGGAGGGCCGACTTGGCGATCCTCCCGTAGAAGATGCCCTTGAACGCGATGCCTAGGACCGCCAGGCCCCAGACGAGCCCGAAGATGGTCCAGCCCCAGGCCGGTCGCGTGCGACCCAGGGCTGACAGGCAGAAGGGCGTGTAGGTGCCGGCGATCAGCATGAAGATGGCCGAGTGATCGAACACCTTGAACACCAGCTTGACCCGGGGGCCGCGGAAGGCGTGGTACAGCGTGGACATGAGGTAGAGCAGGATCAGCGTGGACCCGAAGATGGCCGCGCCCACCACATCCCGGGCCGTGCCGTGCCGGGCGGCCGCGACCACCATGACCACCAGTCCCGCGATGGACAGGCCCACGCCGAGGCCATGGGTGAGGCTGTTGGCCAGTTCTTCCCCAGAGGTCTGGGCGGGGGAGGCTGGGCGTCCGACAGCGTGGGGCATGGCCCCAAGGATGACAGACTCCCCGGGGCGCTTCCGCCCCTACCCTACTTCAGGTGCTTGTCGAACCAGCTGAGCATCTCCCAGTGGGTGTGTTCGATGGACTCCCGGGCCACGTAGCCGTGGGACTCCAGGGGCAGAGTCACGTACCGCACCGTCTGGCCGTTGCCCTTGAGGGCCATGTAGAGGCGCTCGCTCTGGATGGGGAAGGTGCCGCTGTTGTTGTCCGCCTCGCCGTGGATGAGCAGGATCGGGGCGTGGAACTTGTTGGCGGCCATGAAGGGCGACACCTTCAGATACATCTCCGGGGCCTCCCAGAGGGTGCGCCGCTCGCTCTGGAATCCGAAGGGCGTGAGGGTGCGATTGTAGGCGCCGCTGCGGGCGATACCGGCCTTGAAGAGGCTGGAGTGGGCCAGCAGGTTGGCGGTCATGAAGGCGCCGTAGCTGTGGCCGCCGACGCCCACGCGCTTGGGGTCGATGACGCCCAGCTCGTCCGCCTTGTCGATGGCGGCCTTGGCGCTGGCCACGACCTGGTCCAGGAAAGTGTCGTTCACGGTCTTGGGATCGCCCACCACGGGCATGGTGGCGGCGTCGAGCACCACATAGCCGGACAGCAGGAAGAACAGGTGCGAGATGCCACCCATGCTGGTGAAGCGGTTCGTGGAACCACTGACCTGACTGGCGGTGACCGCGTCCGTGAACTCCATGGGGTAGGCCCAGACCAGGGCAGGACGGCGCTCGCCCTGCTTGTAGTCCGGCGGCAGGTACAGCGTGAAACTCAGCGCCACGCCGTCGGGCCGGGTGTACTTCACCAGCCGCTTCTGGATCTTCCGCAGCTGGGGCAGGGGGTCATGGAAGGCGGTGAGGGCGCGGGTCTCCGCGCCGTGAAGCTGATAGTTGGGCGGCTCCGTCGGGCTCTCCCGGCGGGTGATGAAGCGGCCATCCGGCAGCAGGGCCGTGACAGCCTCGAAAATGCCCTTGGCGCAGGCGAAGCGGCGCTCGGTCTTCAGGGTCGCGGGATCGAAGGCATCCAGGAAGGGGCGGTCGCCCTCCGTCGTGGCGCCGGCGCCGGTGAGGAAGAGCCGGCCGTCCTTCTGGCGCAGGGCGCTGTGGCCGCTGGGCAGCAGCCGGGACTGGAAGCTGCCCGGGTCGCGGTAGCGGTCGTTGCTGCTGAGGTCAAAGGCCAGGCGCGCCTCGCCGGGCTTCGCCGGGTCCAGCAGCCAGGTGCGGGCCCACCGGCGTTCCCGGTCGAACTCCCGCGCCACGGCCAGGTCGCCGCGCTCGCCCCACTCCAGGCCCATGAGCCGGGCCTTCACACGAAGCAGCTCCACGGGGGTGGCCTTGAAGGGCGCGGCCAGCAGCAGGGCGCGGTCCCGGAACTCGGCCTTGCGGCGGGGATCGCCGCCATCCAGGGCCTCCACCCAGGTCAGGGTCGCGGGCTCCGTAGGCCGCCAGTGCAGGCGCCGGGGGCCCGTGCGCACGCCCTCGATGGGGATGTTCTCGGCCAGGGGCTGGTCGGCGGCCACATGTACCAGGGCGCCGCTGCAGTCCCAGACCTCTTCCCGCACCGGGAACTGGGCCGTGGCCACCAGGTAGGAGAAGGGTCGCTGGAGGCGGGCCACCAGCAGGAGCTTGCCATCGGGCGAGGGTTGGATGTTGGCATAGAGACCGGGCTTGCCAAGGGGGGTCAGGCTGCCGGTGCCGAGGTCCACGCGCACCAGCTGGGACTGGCCCAGGAACTCGAAGCGCGCCTCGTCCTGGGCGTTCTGCAGCAGGTCCTGGTGGGTGGACACGGGCGCAGCCTTGCCCTCGTTCTCCTGGATGCGGGGTCCCTGCGGCACCTCGGGAGCCGTGGGCTCCGGGCCCTGCCGGGCGGGCACGGCCTTGCAGAGCAGGTTGCCGTCCGGGAGCCAGTCCAGGGGGCTCCCCAGGATGGCGTTCAGCTTCAGCCCCGGGAGCTTCCGCAGCTTGCCCGTGGCGGGGTCGCCCACCCAGAGCTCTGTGGCCGTGGCCGTGGCGCCGGTCAACACGAAGCGCTTGCCGTCCGGGGCCCAGCGGGGCTGGCCCAGG
>JAAXXS010000010.1 GCA_013334395.1 Holophagaceae bacterium
CCCGCGCCGAGGCCAGCGACGTGGCCAATGCCATCTGGGACGGCACGGACGCGGTGATGCTCAGCGCCGAGAGCGCCTCCGGCGACTATCCCGTGGAGGCCGTGCAGTGGCTGGCGCGGATCGCCACCGAGGCGGATGCCAACGTGAAGCAGCGAACGCCCACCCTGCCCGCGGAGCTGGCCGAGCAGGTGCTCGCCCGCACGGACATCTCCGTGGCCTTCGCGGCCTGCCGCACCGCCGCCGAGATCCACGCCCGCTACGTCGTGGCCTTCACCGAGGGCGGCGGCACCGCGCGCATGGTGAGCCGCCTGGCGGGCCGGACGCCGGTGCTGGGCGCCACGGTGGATGACCTCACTGCCCGGCGCATGGGCCTCCTTCGCGGCGTGACACCGCTCATGATCCCCCGGCTGGACAGCACGGACGAGATGGTGGAGGTCGTGCGTAGCCTGCTCATCGAGAAACACGGTGTGACGAACTTCGACCGCGTGGTGATGACCCTGGGCCTGCCGCTGTGGAAGACCGGCACCACGAACACCATGAAGGTGATGACCTTCTAAGGAGCCGCCATGAGCCTCAGCGCACCTCTCCCCACCGAATACGACGCCGACCTCTCGAAGTATCTGGCCCGGGCGCCGGAAGGCGATGTGCTCGCGCTGCTCGGGGAGCAATCCGCCGAAGTGACTGCGCTGTTCACGGGGCTCACGGAGGCCCAGGCTGCCTACCGCTACGCCGCGGGCAAGTGGAGCCTCAAGGACCTGCTGCAGCACCTGATCGACGTGGAGCGCATCTTCACTTACCGCTGCCTGCGCATCGGCCGGGGTGACACCATGCCGCTGCCGGGCTTCGATGACAACGCCTTCGCCGAGGCGGCCCGGGCGGATGACCGGCCCGTGGCAGCGCTGCTCGAGGACTTCCAGGCGGCGCGCGCCTCCAGCCTCGCGCTCTTCCGCAGCCTGCCAGAGGAGGCCTGGCTGCGGCTAGGATCGAGCAACGGCCGGGCCCTCACCGCCCGCTGCATTCCCTACTTCGCCCTGGGCCACGCCACCCACCACCTGGCCGTCGCCCGCGAGCGCTACCTGCCGGGGCTGCAGCCCTAGCCACTCTCCGTTTTACGGGTTCTTCTGGGCTGATTGAAGCGGAGATCGTTCTCGGCCGGTGCACGACATTCAAAGCTCCCTTATCCCCGTTCATCCCCGGCTGAGAAATTCTTTCGCCGTGCAGCTGCTCAGCCTGAGGACCGAGCGCCGCTCCCCCGCTCGGTTGCCCCGTTCTTCCTTGGCGGAAAGATATTTGCCGGGGATGAACGGGAATGGGAAGCAGCCGCCAAGGTCAAGAGGCTGTTGCCTGGATTTTCGCTGATTCGGGTGCTCCCGGCCGACGGCCTGGGAACCCACTTTCCCCTCGGGCCTGATTCGCGCTGGAATGATCCCTAGACGCCCCACTCACGCAGAGCCGCGGCCAGCTCCGCCAGCTGGTCGGGGCTGGTGGTCCGGAAGCGGCTCACGAGCTTCCAGCCCTGGGCCACTTTCTGGTAGCGGTGCAGCCAGAGGAAGGGGCCTTCCCAGTCGCCCTCGGGGTCGGTTCGGGTCTTCACCAGGAAGGCCACGGCGGTCCAGGGGCCCCGGGCCAGGAACCGCCGGCCCAGCTCCTGGATGCCCGACTCCTCGTCGGTTTCCAGCACCAGGTCGTCGAGATCGGGGATGATCATGGAAGCACCTCGGCCATTCGGCTCATCGTACTCTGCGGAGGCCTCCAGATGGTAAAGCTGATGGGATTCGTCGGGGCTACGGTGGGCAGCCTGCTGGGCTGGTACCTCGGCGAGCTGGTGGGCTTCACCACGGCGGTGGTGCTCAGCATGGTGGGCACGGGCCTCGGGCTCTGGGCCGGGCGCTGGGCCGTGCAGCGCTGGCTGGAGGGCTAGAGATTTCGAGGTGCCCGTGGTTCCATTCCAGTCATGCGCATCGAATGCATTGCCATCGGCACGGAACTGCTCACCACCCGCCGGGTGGACACCAACTCCGTGTGGCTGGGCGAGCGCCTGGCGGATCTGGGCCTGGGCTTTCACCGCAAGACCGCCGTGGGGGACAGCCGGGAGGACCTGGGCGGCCTGCTGCGGGAGGCCCTGGGCCGCTCGGACCTCATCCTCACCACCGGCGGCCTCGGGCCCACCTTCGATGACTTCACCAAGGAACTCTTCGCGGAGATTCTCGGCGTGGAGCTGGTGGAGGACGCCCAGTCCCGGGCCGACATGATGGCGTTCTACGAGGCCCGCAAGCGGGTCCCGCCCCAGGTGAACTTCAAGCAGGCCCTGATCCCCGTGGGCGCCGAGCCCCTGCGGAACCAGGTGGGCACGGCCCCCGGGGTCTGGTGGCAGGACCCTCCGGGCCACCCGGGCGCGCGCATCGTGATGATGCCCGGCGTGCCCCGGGAGATGAAGCGCATGTGGGAGGAGCACGTGGCGCCGCGCCTCGCGGCGCTGGCGGGGAAGGCTGTCCACACGCTGCGCATGGTGGTCTCGGGCGTGCCCGAGAGCAACCTGGACGAGCGCACCCGCGAGGCCAGGGAGCGGCATGCCCACCTGGAGTGGACCATCCTCGCCAGCCTCACCCAGGTGGAGCTGCTGGCCCGGGGTTCGGATCCGGCGCAGCTGGCCGCGGCCCAGGCGGACTTCGAGGTGGTGCTGGGGCCTGACCTGGCCTGCGTCGGCGCCAGCAACCTCGAAGACGCTGTGTTGGACGGGCTCCGGGCCAAGAGGCAGACCCTGGCCGTGGCCGAGAGCATGACCGGTGGTCTGCTGGCCTCGCGTCTCACCGCCATTCCCGGCGCCAGCCAGGTCTTCCTGGGCGGCGCCACGGCCTACACCTTGGGCGCGAAGGCGGCGCTGCTGGGCCTTGACTCCGCGTGGCTCGCCCGCGTGGGCACCGTGTCCGAGCCCTGCGCCCGGGCCCTGGCAGAAGCGGCCCGGCAGCGCCTAGGCGCCACCTGGGGCCTGGGGATCTGCGGCAACGCGGGCCCCGACGCCGAAGGGGACGCGCCCGTGGGCGCCGTGTTCATCGCCATTGCGGGCCCCGGCGGCACCCTGGTGAAGCCGCACCGCATGGGCGGCGACCGGGTCGAGGTGCAGCTGCGCACCACGGCCCTGGCCCTGGATCTGCTTCGGCGGGCCGTGGCCGCGGGCACCGCGACCCGCTGATACACTGCATCCATGACTTCTGCTGATCCGAGATCCCTGGTCCTCTGGTGCCTGGCGGCCTTTCTTTGCGGCAGCATCCCCTTCGGGCTGCTGCTGGTGAAGCTGGCAGGCAAGGGCGATGTCCGCGCCCACGGCAGCGGCAACATCGGCGCCACCAATGTGAGCCGCGTGGGCGGCAAGGGCCTGGGCATCGTCACCCTGCTGCTGGACATCCTGAAGGGCTTCCTGCCGGTCTTCCTGGCGAAGCAGGCGGGACTCTCCCTGGACCTGCTCTCCCTGCTGGCCCTGACCGCGGTCCTCGGCCATGTCTTCACGCCCTGGCTGAAGTTCCAGGGGGGCAAGGGGGTGGCCACGGCCCTGGGTGTGATCCTCGCCGTGGACGCGCAGCTGATGGTCCTGCCTCTGGCCACCTTCGCCTTCGCCCTCTGGCTCACCCGCCACGTGAGCCTGGGCAGCATCCTGGCCGCGGCCATGGTGCCTGCGCAGCTCCTCCTGATCAGCCGCTTCACCCGGTTCTTTGGGGGATCCTTCCAGAAGGATCTCTCCTTCCTGCTCCCCTGGACAGCCCTGGTCCTGCTGGTGATCTGGAAGCACCGGGACAACATCCGCCGCCTGCAGGAGGGCACCGAGTCCAAGCTCTGGGGCGCCAAGAAGGAGGCCGGCCATGACCAGGCCTGACATCGGCGTCTTCGGGTCCGGCGCCTGGGGCACAGCCCTGGCCATCACCTGGGCGCGGGCCGGGGCCCGGGTCGCGCTGTGGGGACCCTTCCCGGACGAGATGGCCCAGATGGCCGCCACGCGCCATCACCTGCGGCTCAAGGATGTGGAGTTCCCGGCAGGGCTGCAGACCTCTGATGATCCCACCCAGGCCTTTGCGGCGCCCCTGTGGATCTCCGCCATGCCCACCCAGGTCACGCCCGAAGCCTGGCGGGGCCTCCTGGCGCGCACCGCGCAGCGGCCGGAGCTGGTGGTCCACGTCAGCAAGGGCATCCTGCAGAGCACGCACCAGACCCTGTCCCAGGCCCTGGGCGGCGTGCTGGACATGCCCGTGGGCGCCCTGTCCGGTCCCTCTTTCGCGGATGAGGTCTCCCGCGGCGTGCCCACGGCCATCGTGCTGGCCCTGCCCGCGACGGTCTCCGAGGACCGCGCCAAGGCCCTGCAGGCCCAGCTGGCCTCGGCGAAGCTGCGCATCTACCTCAGCCGCGACGTGGTGGGCACGGAGCTCTGCGGCGCCCTGAAGAACGTCCTTGCCATCGCCGCGGGTCTGGTGGATGGCCTGGGCCTGGGCTACAACGCCCGCGCCGCGCTCATCACCCGGGGCCTGGCGGAGATGTCCCGCCTGGTGGAGGTTCTGGGCGGGCAGTCGGCCACGGTCATGGGCCTCGCGGGCATGGGTGACCTGCTGCTCACGGCCACGGGCCCCCAGAGCCGCAACCGCACCTTCGGCGAGCTGGTGGGCAAGGGCCACACCGTGGACGCGGCCCGGGACGCCTTGGGCGGACAGGTCATCGAGGGCATGTTCACCACCGAGGCCGCCCTGGACCTGGCCAGGACGCACGGCCTGGACCTTCCCATCGCCGCCGAAGTGCTGCGCCTCCTCCACGGCGAAAGCCCCGAAGAGGCCGTACGGCGGCTGATGACGCGGTCGTTGAAGTCCGAGTGAGCAAGAGCTGCTAACCCCTCGCGGAGGATGCGGAGAGGGACTAGCGCATGACGGCATCCCGACCCCTGGTAGAATCATCCGTTTGGCTTAAGGAGATTCCATGAAGGTCCTCATCCTGGGCGTCAATGGCTTCATCGGTTCCCATCTGGTGGACCGCATCATGGAAGACACGGACTGGGAGGTCTATGGTCTGGACCTGGGCGCCCACAAGGTCGCCGAGCACCTGGGGAACTCCCGCTTCCACTTCGTGGAGGGCGACATCACCATCTCCAAGGAGTGGATCGAATACCACATCAAGAAGTGCGACGTGGTGCTGCCCCTGGTGGCCATCGCCACGCCCAAGGTCTATGTCACCGACCCCCTGCGCGTGTTCGAGCTGGACTTCGAGGAGAACCTCCGGGTCGTCCGCCAGTGCGTGAAGTACAAGAAGCGGGTGGTCTTCCCCAGCACCTCCGAGGTCTATGGCATGTGCCCCGACGAGGAGTTCGACGAGTACGAGTCCCCCCTGGTCACCGGCCCCATCCCCATGAACCGCTGGATCTACAGCACCAGCAAGCAGCTGCTCGACCGCGTGATCTGGGCCTACGGCTTCCAGCAGGGCCTGAAGTTCACGCTGTTCCGCCCCTTCAACTGGATGGGCCCCAAGCTCGACAGCCTCAACACCGCCAAGGAGGGCAGCAGCCGCCTGGTGACCCAGTTCAGCTGGAACCTGTTCAACGGCGAGCCCCTCCAGCTGGTGGACGGCGGTACCGCCCGGCGCTGCTTCATCGATGTGGCCGATGCCATGGACGGCATCATGGCGGTGCTGCGCAACGAGGGCGGCAAGGCCGACGGCCAGATCTTCAACATCGGCAACCCGGCCAACGACTACAGCGTCCGTGAGATCGCCGAGATGATGATCGCCATCTGGAAGGACCATCCATTTCGCCTGGAGCGGGGCATCGCCGAGGGCACCACCGTTGAGACCGGCAGCGGCGAGTTCTATGGCAAGGGCTACCAGGACGTGGCCCGGCGCACCCCCAGCATCAAGCGCATGCAGGCCACCTTCGGCTTCGAGCCCAAGGTCTCCATGACCGACTCGCTCAAGAAGACCATCGACTTCTTCGTCGAAGAGCACAAGGCGCAGGAGAAGGTGGTTGAGACGGAGAACTAGGTCGAGGCTTGCTCAGCGCGGCGGTTGGGGCCGACCCACCGCAGCGTTCTGACGCCGCGCTGAGATAGGAAAAGCTTTTCTTGGTGTCTTGGTGCCTTGGTGGTGATCATTTTTCTTTGGGTGAGCCTCCAGCCATGACCCGCCGTGAACGCAGCACCCTCCTTGGCCTCTGGTTCTTCCTGGGGCTGCTGCCGCTGCTGATCCGGCCGCTATGGGAGCCGGACGAGGGGCGCTACGCGGAGATCCCGCGGGAGATGCTGGCCATGGGGGACTGGCTGACGCCGCACCTGAACGGGGTGCTCTACTTCGAAAAGCCGCCGCTGCAGTACTGGCTGTCGGCGCTCAGCATGAAGCTCTTCGGCCTCACCGGCGCCGCGGCCCGGTTGCCCCTGGCCCTGGCCTCGGGGCTGATGCTCTGGGCGGCCTGGCGGCTGGCCAAGCGCCTGGGCGCCCGGGAGCCGCTCTGGGCCGCCTTCATGGCCGCCACGGGCCTGCTGGCCTTCATCCTGGGCCAGCTGCTCACCCTGGACGCCCTCTTCAGCGCCTTCCTGGTGGCGGCCGTGGCCGCCTTCGTGGAGGCCGTGGTCGCGCGGCGCGAGGGCGGATCCGGCCTGGGCTGGACCCTGGCCACCTTCACGCTGCTGGCGGGCGCGATGCTCACCAAGGGGCTGGCGGCGGTGATCCTCACGGGCGGCATCCTGATGGGCTCGCTGCTCTTCGCCTGGAAGGACCCGGACCTGCGCCGGGCAGTGCTGCGCACGGCCTTCGATCCCCTGGGCTGGCTGCTCTACCTGGTCCTGGTGGTGCCCTGGTTCTGGGCCGTGAACCGCGCCAACCCCGGCCACGCACAGTTCTTCTTCATCCACGAGCACTTCACCCGCTTCCTCACCCACCAGCACGCCCGGCAGGGCTCCAACAACTGGGTCTTGGACAAGCTCTACTTCGTGGGCATCCTCGCCGTGGGCCTGCTGCCCTGGCTCTCGGCCACCCTGGTGGGCTTGAAGCGAGGTTGGACCTTCCTGCGGGGCAGGGGGCCCCAGGCCCAGGATCACCTGGCCCGCTGGACCGTGGGCATCACCGCCATGGCCTTCCTCTGGCCCCTGGTCTTCTTCAGCCTCTCGGGCTCCAAGCTGCCCCCCTACATCCTGCCGGCCATCGTGCCCCTGGCGTCCCTGGCCTGCGTCTTCGAGCGGCAGGGTGAGGAGGCCGCGGCCCTGGGCCGCCTGGGCAAGGAGCTGATGGTCCTGGGGGTGCTCTTCCTGCTGGCGGCGGTGTTCTTCCGCTCGCACCTCGTGGGCTGGCCCTGGCTGGTGGCCCTGGGGGCCGCCTTCGCGGGGCTGGGCGTCTGGGCCCACCGCCCCCGGGGGCTCAGCGGTCCGCGCATGATGGCGTCCTACGGGGCGGCGCTCTGGCTGCTGCTGGTGGCGGCGCAGGTCACCGCCGGTCCTGGCAAGGGAGTCGCCGACCTGGTGCGGCAGTCCCCCGCCAACGCCCAGTGGATCTCCTACGACGTCTACTTCCAGGGACTGCCTTTCTATGCCCGCACCCGCGTCGTCATCGTGGCGGGTACCGGCGAGCTCGCCTTCGGTCGCGACCGCCTGCCCGATCCCGGCCGCTGGTTTCATGAGGATCCCGCGGCCCTGGGCGCCGTGGCCGACCGAATGAAGGCCGAGCAGCCGTACCGCCCCGTCCTGGTGATGGCCAAGGTCTCGATCTGGAAGTCCCTGGACGCAGCGGAACAGGACCGCTGGCAGGTGATCGCCCGCAACCCCGGCGCCCTGGTGGCCCGGCGGCGCTGAGGCTGCCTACTTCTTCACGGCGTCCTTGATCCCTTGGCCAGCTTCCTTGCTGCCCTTCGCGATCCCCTTGCCAGCTTCCTTGGCGCCCTTGGCGATGGCTTTTCCGGTGGTCTTGGCGCCGCGGGCCACGGCCTTACCGCCCGCCTTGGCCGCTCGGCCCACCGCCTGGCCCCCCTCTTTGGCCGCCTGTCCGATGGCCTTGCCGCCTTCCTTCACTTTCTGGCCCACCTCCTGGCCGACCTGCTTGAGATCTCCCTTCACCCCTTCCGGCGGGGTGCCCATGAGCAGGAGGCTGAGCAGGAGGGGCGTCATGGGAACAGTCTAACGCCCGGGCTTAGCTTCGGCCCTCACGCCAGTTTCGGGATGCCGGGGTCCGCAGCCCGGGGAAGAGGGGCTATCCTGAGGGTCTGGAAGAGGTCCGGATGATCCCGCAAGGTGCCTATTGGATGCGGGTGAACCGCTTCTTCGGCGATGCCATGATGGCCTACGCCGCGGTGGAACCCCTGCGCCGCGCGGGCCTGCCTCTGGTGGTGTGGGGTCCGGCGGTGGCCGTGGAGCTCTTCGAGGGCAGTGCGAACGTCGTGGCGACCGTGGCCGAACCTGGGCGGAAATACGGGGCCTGGGAAGCCGCCCGGCTGCTCCGCCAGCACCGGCCCGCGGGGCTCATCGGCTTTCCGAAGAGCGCCCGGCCCCATCTGGCGGCCTGGCTGGCCAGGGTGCCCCTGCGCCTGGGCTGCGGGGATGGCGGTGTCGCGCTGCTGCAGACCCACAGCGTGGCCTTCTACAAGCGCGATGATCCCTTCGTGGAGCGCTATTCGGGCGTCGTCACTCGGGCCTTCCCCGACCTGGGCCCCCTGGGCTTCACGCCCTTCCGCCCCCGGCCCCAGGCCTTCGAGGCCCAGGCGGCGCAGCGGGCCGAGACTGGCTTCCTGGGCGACTACGTGGTGTTCGCGCCTGGCGCCAACAGCGGCTCCAAGCGGCTCTCGGTGCCTCTCTTCGCGGCCCTGGGTCGGCGGCTGGCGGCGCGTGGCCTGGGGGTGGTGATCCTGGGCGCCGGGGCTGAGGATCAGCGGCTGGCCGGGGAGCTGGTGGCGGAGCTGCCCCAGGCCCTGAACCTCGTGGACCAATGCAGCCTCTCTCTGTCCGCGGCCTGGGTCTGCGGGGCCCGCGCCTTGGTGGGCATGGACTCCGGTCTGGGCCACATCGCGGCAGGGGCGGGCATCCCGACCCTGGCGGTGTTTGGCCCCACCCGGCCCCGGCACTCGGGCCCCTGGGGCCCCCGGGTCCGCGTGGTGCGGCGGGAGGACCTGGCCTGCCTCGAGTGCATGGCATGGGCCTGCCCTCTACCGGACCATCCCTGCATGAACGCCCTGGACGAGGCTGTCCTCTGGCACGAACTCACCCAGCTGCTGGAGGCCCCTTGAGTCCCAACCTGAAGGCCATTCCCCTCATCGTGCTCGGCGTGCTGCTCAACGCCGCCGCGCAGATCTGCCTGAAGAAGGGACTCCAGGCGGCCGGCGGCATGCAGCTGGCGGCGGGGCCGCTGTTCAAGCTGATGCTGGAACCCTGGGTCATCGCGGGACTGGCCTGCTACGCGGTGAGCGTGGTGGTCTGGCTCGGCGCCCTCTCGCTGGTGCAGGTGAACTACGCCTACCCCTTCCTGGCCCTGGGTTTCATCGCCAACGCCCTCATGGCCCGGGCCTTCCTGGGCGAGGCCATGACCCCCATGCGCTGGGTGGCCCTGGCCGTCATCGTGGTGGGGGTTGGTCTGCAGGCCCTCAGCGGCCGTGGGGAGTGATCTCTTGGATAAATTCGGTGGTAGGCAGGACCGGCCGAACGTACATTCCAGCTCCGGAGGTCAGGTCATGGCAGCCAACCACCTGATTGGAATCTATCGCCAGCATGTCCTGGACTGGGCCGACCGGCCCATCCAGCGTGCGAAGGTGGACGGCCAGTGGTGCGACGTCACCTGGCGCGAGCTGGGCGCGGCCATGGAGGGCGTGGCTGGAGGGCTCATCCACCTGGGGCACCAGGCCGGGGACAAGGTCGGTCTCTGCGCCCGGAACATGCCCGAGTGGACGCAGGCGGACCTGGGCATCCTGGCCGCCCGGGGGGTCACGGTGCCCCTCTACCCCACCAGCACCCCGGAGCAGGCCCGCTTCATCCTCCAGGATGCGGGCATCCGCATCCTCTTTGTCGGGGAACAGCCGGAGGCGGACCTGGGCCTAGCCTTCCTGGCCGCGGGCGACCTCGACCACGTGATCGCTCTGGATCCCAAGGTGGATCTGATGGGGGATCCCCGGGCCCTCAGCCTGCAGGCCCTGATTCACCTGGGGGAAGGTCCCGCCAGCGCCAAGGAAGTGCAGCGCCGGTCCGCGGAGCTGAGGACGGACGACCTGCTCACGCTGGTCTACACCTCCGGCACCACGGGCGAACCCAAGGGCGTGATGCTGGACCAGGCCAACGTCATGGAGGCCATGCGCCTGCACGACCTCCGGCTGAAGGTGGAACCCGGCGACGTCTCGCTGGCCATGCTGCCCCTGTGCCACATCTTCGAGCGGGCCTGGACCTTCTACGTGCTCTACCGGGGGGCGCTCAACGTCTACATCCGGGATCCCCTCACCCTCATCGAGGTCATCGGAGAGGTGAAGCCGACGCACCTGTGCGCGGTGCCACGGGTCTACGAGAAGGCCTACGCGGGCATCCACGGCCGCATCGCCAAGGCCTCCGGGCCGGTCCGCGCCCTCTTCCTCTGGGCCATGCGGGCCGGCACCGAGCGGGTGAGCCTCCGCATGACCGGGCAGCGGCCCGGATTCGGGCTGGCCCTCAAGCTCAAACTGGCGGACCGGCTCATCTTCCGCAAGCTGCGAGAGCTGTTCGGCGGCCGCTGCAAGTTCTTCCCTGTGGCCGGCGCCAGCCTCGCGGACGATGTGAACGTCTTCTTCCAGGCCATCGGCCTCAACCTGAAATACGGCTACGGGCTCTCGGAGACCTGTGCCACGGTCTCCTGCTACGAAGACGGCACCCTCCCCATCGGTACCCTCGGCAAGCCCCTCGATGGGCTGGAGGTGAAGCTGGGCGAGGACCACGAGCTGCTGGTGAAGGGCCCCACCATCATGCGGGGCTACTACCACCGCCCGGAGGAGACCGCAAAGGCCATGACCGCGGATGGCTTCCTCCGCACCGGCGACGCCGGGGACATCGATGCCCAGGGCAATTTGATCTTCACCGAGCGCATCAAGGAGCTCATGAAGACCTCCAACGGCAAGTACATCGCCCCCCAGCGGGTGGAGGGGATGCTGGGCAAGGACCCCTTCATCGACCAGATCGCCATCATCGCGGACTCCCGGAACTTCGTCTCGGCGCTGATCGTGCCCCACTTCGAGAGCCTGGAGGAGTTCGCCCGCTCCGTGGATCTCAAATACCAGGACCTGTCGGAGCTGGTGGCCCACAGCCGGGTGGTGGCGTTCTTCGAGGAGCGGCTTCGGCAGCTCCAGAAGGAGCTGGCCCAGTACGAGCAGGTCAAGAAGTTCACGCTGCTGCACCGCCCCTTTTCCATGGAGCTGGGGGAGCTGACTCCCACCCTGAAGCTGCGCCGGAAGGCCATCGCAGAGGCCTTCAAGGCCGAGATCGAGGCCATGTACCGTAGCGTCGGGCACTAACCAAATCTGTTAACTACGAAGACCACCAAGACCACGAAGCAGGACATGTTGCTCCCCTTCGTGGTTTTTCTGTATTTATGGTTAAGTCTTTTTATTGATTTTTACTTAATCTATCAAGCCATCCGGGATCAGGTTTGCAGCAGCGCGCCCGCCTTCAGCTCGGCGGCAGTGTAGACGCCGCAGTCCAGCACGAGGCTGGTGACCAGGTCCACGGGGGTGACGTCGAAGCTGGGGTTCCAGGCGGGCATGCCCTCGGGGGCCCAGCGCAGGGGGCCGAAGCCGCGGACCTCGGCAGCGTCGCGCAGCTCGATGGGGATGGCGGCGCCATCGGGACAGGCCAGGTCCACGGTGGAGAAGGGCGCCACGGGGTGGAAGGGCACCCCGTGGTAGCGCGCCTGCACGGCCAGGCCGTAGGTGCCCACCTTGTTGGCGAAGTCGCCGTTGGCGGCCACGCGGTCCGAGCCCACCAGCACCCGCTGCACCTTGCCGTCCCGCAGCAGCAGCGCGGCCATGCTGTCGGTGATCAGGGTCGCGGGGATGCCGAGGCGCTGCAGCTCCCAGGCCGTGAGGCGGCCCCCCTGCAGAAGCGGGCGGGTCTCATCCGCATAGACATGGATGCGCTTGCCCTGCTCGTGGACGCGCCGGATCACGCCCAGGGCCGTGCCGATGCCCGCCGTGGCGAGGCCGCCGGTGTTGCAGTGGGTGAGCAGGTGCTCCCCGTCTTGGATGAGGGCCGCGCCGTGGGTGGCCATGCCTTCGCAGAGCCGGACGTCCTCCGCGAAGATGGCCTGGGCCTCCTCGACGGGGTCCGTGGCGGGCCGCATGCGGTCCATGGCCCACATGAGGTTCACAGCCGTGGGCCGGGCGGCGCGCAGGTCCGAGCAGGCGGTGGCGTACTCGGCCGAGGAGGCCCCGCGCTCCGCGAAGATGGCCAGGCAGGCCGCCGCCGCCACGCCGATGAGCGGGGCCCCGCGCACCGCCAGCCGCTGGATGAGGGCGATCATGACCGTCGGCTCACTGCCATCCAGCCACAACTCCTCGTCCGGCAGCCGCGTCTGGTCCAGCACCCACAGCGTGCGGCCGTCGTGTCTCAAACCCAGGGATTCAAAGGGATTCATTGGGATTCCGCGAGATGCATTTATAAACAAAATAGAATCGCTGAGGAGAGCCGTGGCGCTGAGGAAAGCGGAGAACTGCCAAGAGTGTAGTGCTTGCATCACTGTGGATCACTGTTCATCACTGGTTAATAGTGCTTTTGGAAGCGGTGATGAACGGCGATGAACAGTGAGAACGGCTAGCGGCACCACCTTCGCGTCCTCCGCCTTCTCGTCCTTTCTCTGTGAGTGTTGTTTCCTTTTCCGCTCAGATGATTCGCGATCCCAGCTTGGCGCGGAGGGCGCGGAGCTCGGCGAGCTCGGCGGGAGGCAGGGGCTGGGCGCCGCCCAGGGTCTCGGCCTTCCAGAGGATCTCGGCCACCTGCTCCATGCGCTCCAGGCCGCCGGCGGCTTCATCCATGCTGTCGCCCCAGGAGAGGCCGCCGTGGCGGGCCAGCAGCAGCAGGCGGTGGTCGGGCAGGAAGGGCAGCAGGTGCGTGCCCATGGCCTCGGTGCCGGGGATGGCCATGGGCACGATGGGGATGCGGCCCGCGGCGAGGATCACCTCGGGCAGCGCCTCCGAGGGCAGCTCTTTCAGCTCGGGCCGGGCCAGGGTCCAGGCGATGGCCGTGGGCGGGTGGGCGTGGACGATGGCCCGGGCCCCGGGCACCGCGCGGTAGACCGCCAGATGCATGGCCCGCTCGCTGCTCGGTCGGCCCGAAAGGACCTCGCCGTCGAGGCTGAGATAGGCCAGATCGCGCAGCTCCACCTTGGCCTTGGGCACGCCGCTGGGGGTCATGGCGATGAGCCCGTTGGGCAGCCGCACGGACAGGTTGCCGTCCGAGGCCGCCAGCAGTCCCCCCGCGTGGAGGCGGCGGCAGGCGTCAAGCAGGGCGGCGAGCAGGGGATCGGACATGGCCCCAGTGTAAGACAGCAAGGGAGGGAATCTGCCTGCGTCCCGGCTCGGCACCGGCAATGCCGCTATGCTCCTCGCATGGATGACTGGCTGGAATGGCTGCAGGAGCGCCGGCTGATGCTGGCGCTGGTGGCGGTTGTGGGCTTGGCGGGGCTCCTGTTCTGGAACGACCGCCCCGTGGCCCAGCGGCCGGGCGTCCTGGCGCCGGCAGAGCCGCTCCAGACCGAGCCCGCCCCCGGGAACCCCTGGTCCCATCGTGGCTTCAAGCTCACCTCCCTGGCCCAGTTCCAGCTCAAGGCGCGGGTGCTGGGTCGGGAGCGCTATCGCTTCGACCGCGGAGCCGACCTGTCGCCGGTGGATCTGGCCCTGGGCTGGGGGCCCATGTCCGACACCCGGGTGCTGGAGGCCTTCACCATCCGGCAGCAGGACCGCTTCTACTACTGGAGCGCCGCCCACATGCCGATCCCGGCGGGCGAGGTCATCAGCCACAGCGCGAACATGCACCTGATCCCCGCCACGGAGGCCCTGGGGAAGCGGCTGCTGGGCGCCCGGGTCGGTCAGCTGGTGGAGCTGCGGGGGCAGCTCATCCGCGCCGAGGGCAAGGACGGTTTCACCTGGGTCAGCAGCCTGACCCGGGCGGACAGCGGCGAGGGCGCCTGCGAGGTCATCTGGGTGGAAGAGGCCCGGGTCGCGGACCGTTAGTCCCTAATCGCAGACGGACACCGTGCTCCAGGCGCGCTCGAGGCCCTCGCGGTCCTCGGGGTGGGCGATCCGGATGAGGGCCCGGGCCCGCTCGTGGAGGGTGCGGCCGTAGAGGTCCGCCACGCCGTATTCCGTGATGACGTAGTGGACATGCTGGCGGGTGGTCACCACGCCGGCGCCGGGCCGGAGGGTGGGCACCAGGCGGGACTCGCCGCGCTTGGTGCGGCTGGGGAGGGCGATGATGGGCTTGCCGCCCGGGGACAGGGAGGCCCCGCGGATGAAGTCCATCTGGCCGCCCACGCCGGAGATGATCCGGTGGCCCACGGAGTCCGCGCAGACCTGGCCGGTCAGGTCGATCTCCACGGCGCTGTTGATGGCCGTGACCTTGGGGTTGCGGGCGATGATCGTGGGGTTGTTGATGTAGGCGATGTCGAGCATCGCCACCTGGGGATTGTCGTTGATGTAGTCGTAGACCTTGCGGGTGCCGGTGACGAAGCCCACCACGACCTTGCCCGGGTGGATCTTCTTGAGGGTGTTGTCCACCACACCCGAGTGGATGAGGGCCAGCACGCCGTCGGACATCATCTCCGTGTGGATGCCCAGGTGACGGTGGCCCTTGAGGGCCGACAGCACCGCGTCCGGCACGCCGCCGATGCCCATCTGCAGGGTGGCACCGTCCTCAATGATCTCGGCGGCGAAGCGCCCGATGGCGGCCTCTTCGGGACCGATGGGCGGCTGGGGGAACTCGGGGATGGGCGTGTCCACTTCGACCCAGTGATGGATGCGGCTCATGTGGATGAAGCCGTCGCCGTGGACCCGGGGCATCTGCGGGTTGACCTGGGCCACGATGACCTTGGCGCACTCGGCCGCAGCCTGGGCCACGTCCACGCTGACGCCCAGGGTGCAGAAGCCGTGCTCATCCGGGGGCGAGACGTGGAGCAGGGCCACGTCCAGAGGCCGGCGGCCCGAGCGGAAGAGGTTGGGGATCTCGGAGAGGAAGCAGGGCAGGTAGTCCACCCGGGGCGTGCCCACGTAGGGCCGCATGTTGGCGCCCACGAAGAGGTTGGCGACCCGGAAGCTGCGCGCGTAGTCGGGTCGGGCGTAGTCCACCTTGCCGCTGACGTGGATGTGGATCAGCTCCACGTCCTGCAGGCGCTCGGCCTGGGCCACCAGGGCCTCCACGAGGATGGTGGGTGTCGCGGCCCCGCCGTGGATGAAGACCCGCATCCCAGACTGGACACAGGCCAGCGCTTCAGACGCGGAAGCATGACGGACCATAAGCTACCTCCAGGTTCCAATACTTGAAAGGTACCCCCGGTTCCGTCTCCGCGCCGCCCTTTGTGACCAGATCCCGCCGCCTACCACCGACCACTGGCTGAACCGGGGCTTCCGGAGCCTCTCCAGGCGGGTAGGATGGCCCCATGGCTGTCTCTGCGAGCTTCCGCGCCTACCTCCTCGAGCTGCTGGGAGCGGTTCGTCCTGTCACGTCGCGCCCCATGTTTGGCGGTCTGGCCATCTTCGCGGAAGGCCGTACTTTCGCGCTTGTGGCGGACGAGGTCCTCTACTTCAAGGTGGACGATACCAACCGCCCGGACTTCGAAGCCGCGGGCATGGGGCCCTTCCTGCCCTTCGGCGACCCTGCGAAGCCCATGCAGTATTACGAACTGCCCGCGGAGGTCCTGGAGGATTCCGACCTGCTGGCGGTCTGGATGGCCAAGGCCATCGCCGTGGCGGGCCGGGCCAAACCCAAGGCGAAGCGGAAGCCGCGGCCGTGAACCTCGTCCTGCTCCTGCCCGAGGACCTGGTGACACCGGACCGCGCCCGCCTCACGGGGCGGCGGCTGGCCCACGTGCGGGAGGTCCACCGGGCCGCCGTGGGCGGGGAGCTGGCCGTGGGCCTGCTGGGCGGCGCCATGGGGCGCGGCCGGGTGCTGCGCCTGGATGACGAGGCGCTCGAGCTGTCCTTCGTGCTGGATCAGGCGCCGCCGCCCAAGCTGCCCCTGACGCTGGTGATCGCCCTGCCGCGGCCCAAGGTGCTGAACCGCGTGGTGGCCGCCGCCGCCAGCCTGGGCGCCGACCGCCTGGTGCTGCTCAACGCCTGGAAGGTGGAGAAGGCCTACTGGGCCAGCCCCCGGCTGCGGCCGGAGAGCCTCCGGGAGCAGCTGCTCCTGGGCCTGGAGCAGGCCAAGGACACGGGGCTGCCCGAACTGCAGCTGGCGCGGCTGTTCCGGCCCTTCGTGGAGGACGAGCTGCCGGGGCTGGTGGGGCAGGGCACGGGCCTAGTGGCCCACCCGGGGGCTGGGGGCGAGACGCCGAAGCTCCTGGTGGCGCCCATCACCCTGGCCATCGGCCCCGAGGGTGGCTGGATCGACGCTGAGCTCCAGAGCCTGTTGCGCGCGGGCCTGAGGCCCCTGGACCTGGGGCCGCGCATCCTGCGCACCGAGACGGCTCTGGCGGCGCTGGTGGGGCGGCTGTTCTGAGGCCCGGCCGAATTCTGGTATCCGCCATTGACAGACGACAGACAAGGATTTGCCACCAAGGCACCAAGAACTGCAAGGTTGAAACTCTGTTGTCCTTCTAGATGTCTTGGAGCCTTGGTGGCGAGTTTTTTCCTTACTCCGCCTTCGAACGGGGGTCAAAACCCCACGGTGTAGGCCCCATCCCGCATCAGCGGCACGCAGCTTCCGTCAGGCATCGTCAGGTCCACGGTCAGGACCTGCACGTCGGGCTGGGTCTCGGGGACGTAGACGCGGTCGATGTGGATGACGGCCCCGGGGCTGGAGAACTGGGCGGGACCCACCTGGCCGCCGAAGTGGTCGCTGCGGCCGAAGGCCAGGTGCAGGCCCAGCTTCTCGTCCAGGAGGATCTCGCCCACGGGCTTCACGCCGAAGGCCGCCAGCACGCCCAGGCCCAGCTCCGCGAGGTTGCCGTAGGCCGGCTCGCGCTGGAGGTGCTCGGCCTCGGCCTGGGAGGCGGGGCCTTCGGACAGCACGGCCACAGCCACGTTGCCCTCGATGCGGTAGCGGACGAGTTCCGCGCCGAACTGCACGGGCATGATGCCGGCCGTGCGGCTGGGATCGCCGGGCCGCTCGCCCTCGTAGGGCACGATGTAGGCCTCGCCCGAGGGCAGGTTGCCTGCCACGCCGGGCTCGGGCAGCAGGCCGCCGGAGGCGTGCCCCGTGCGGTGGCGCAGGTCCAGGTGGAGCGCGCACTCCCCGGTGGGCGTACCGAAGCAGAAGTCCGCGCCCTCCGCCCGGTCCAGCAGGTCCTTCAGCAGCAGCACCCGGCGGTTCACCTCGGTGTAGTCCAGGCGCAGGGCGGGGATCATGTCCGCGCGGAAGCCCGGCATGGTGGCGGCGCGGATGGGAAATCGCTTCGCGGCCAGCTTCAGGGGCGCCGTGGCCGAGAACTTGGTCAGGGCGATGAGGATGGGGTGCTCGGCGTAGAGCTCCGCAAAGCTCACCGAGGCGGCGGGATCCAGGGCGTCCGCGGTGGGCAGGGGGCCGCCGGCGTGCAGCCAGACCCGCGCAGGCAGGTCGCCGTTGTTGGTGTGGATGTTGGGATAGATCGCCAGGTGCGTGGCCAGCCCCAGCTCGGCACCCCGAGCGTTCAGCTGCGCGGCCCAGTCCGCCGCCATGGCCCGCCGCGCCGCCCAGTCGGCGTCATCAGGCACCTGCGCGTCCGGCAGATCCACCAGGATCGCCAGCGCCTTTTCCCCCGGCCGCAGCACGAACACCCGCTGCACCAGCGCCACCAGTTCCTGTCCCGTCAGCTGCTCCGTCATGAAAGCCTCCGACAGGGAGGATGCCACAGCCCGTCCTCTTCCGCGCCCCTCCGCCCTCTCGTCTTTTCTCCGCGAGCGTTGTTGTCTTTCTAACTCACCCCAGGAACAGCCGGTACGCCGGGTTCTGGGCCTCGTCCACCCAGGCGTAGCCGAGGTTGTCCAGGAAGGCGCGGAACTCGGTCTGGTCCTCGGGGGGCACCTCGATGCCCACGAGGACGCGGCCGTAGTCGGCGCCGTGGTTGCGGTAGTGGAAGAGGGTGATGTTCCAGTCGCTGCTCATGCTGCCCAGGAAGCGCAGGAGGGCGCCCGGCCGCTCGGGGAACTCGAAGCGCAGCACCTGCTCATGCACCACGGCGGGGGCGTGGCCACCCACCAGGTGGCGGATGTGGAGCTTGGCCATCTCGTTGTCGCTGAGGTCCAGGGCCTCTAGGCCGTCGGCGTGCAGGTCTTCCAGCAGGCGGCGGGTCTCGGCGCCGTCGGCCACCTGCATGCCCACGAAGATGTGGGCCTTGGTCGGGTCGGCGTAGCGGTAGTTGAACTCGGTGATGGCGCGCTGGCCGATGCGCTCGCAGAAGGCCCGGAAGCTGCCCGGCCGCTCGGGGATGGTCACGGCTAGGACGGCCTCGCGCCGCTCGCCCAGCTCGGCTCGCTCGGCCACGAAGCGCAGGCGGTCGAAGTTGGTGTTGGCACCGGAGAGGATCGCCACCAGGGCGCCGGGGTTGGGCCGGTCCGGGTGCTGGGCCGCCCAGGCCTTGAGGCCCGCCACAGCCAGGGCGCCCGCGGGCTCCAGGATGGACCGGTTCTCCTCGAAGACATCCTTGATGGCGGCGCAGATCTCGTCCGTGTCCACGAGGACCACCTCATCGACGTAATTGCGGCAGAGATCGAAGGTCTGCTCGCCCACCTGGCTCACGGCCACGCCGTCCGCGAAGAGGCCCACCTGGTCCAGCTTGACGCGGTGGCCCGCGGCCAGGGACTGGTGCAGGGCGTTGGCGTCCGCGGGCTCCACGCCCACCACCCGGATGCCGGGGCAGAGGCGCTTCAGATACGCGGCGATGCCCGCGATGAGGCCGCCGCCGCCCACGGGCACAAACACCGCCTCCATGCCCCGGGGCATCTGGCGCAGCAACTCCATGCCGATGGTGCCTTGTCCCGCGATGACATCCAGGTCGTCATAGGGGTGGATGTAGGTGGCGCCGCTCTGGGCCTGCAGGGTCCGGGAGTGGCCGAAGGCCGCCTCGAAGGTGTCGCCGTGCAGGACCACCTCGGCGCCCATGCCGCGCACGGCCTCCACCTTGATGCGGGGGGTGGTCACGGGCATGACGATGGTGGCGTGGCAGCCCAGGCGCTGGGCGGCCAGGGCCACGCCCTGGGCGTGGTTGCCCGCGGAGGCCGCCACCACGCCGCGGCTGCGGGTGGCCTCGTCCAGGTTGGCGATCTTGTTGTAGGCGCCCCGGAGCTTGAAGGAGAACACCGGCTGCAGGTCCTCGCGCTTGAACCAGACCGGGGCGCCCAGGCGCTCGCTCAGGTGCCGGGCGGGCTCCAGAGGGCTCTCGATCGCCACGTCATAGACCAGGGCCGTGAGGATTCGCTCCAGAAGGTCGCGGGACGGGGTGGGATCGGAGGTCATTGAGACTCCAGAGCTGCAGAACGAAGAACCCCCCGACGGTGAGGTGCGGGGGGTGGCAGGGAACGAAGGCGTGAACCCGTCCTAGCCACCCTGGGGGATGCTAATGGACCGAATGATGGAAAAGGCGATGGGCACGGGTGCTCTCAAGCGTGGTGATGATTCAGCCTAGCAGCCGCTGACCCGCCCCACAAGGCGGCGGCCCCGCTGGACCGCCGGGCTGGCAGAATGGAGGCATGCCGGATGGTCTGCTTGAGCCCTCGCCCTTCGCCGCGCTCCACCCGGAGGCGGCATGGTGAAGGCGCGGGGCTGGGGTTGGCGGGTCCTCAAGGCCCTGGGCTGGGCCCTGGGCCTGTTCCTGGGCCTGAACCTACTTCTGGTGCTGATCTTCCGCTTCGTCCCGGTGCCCAGCTCGGGCCTGATGGTGCAGCGCCGGCTGGAGGCTTGGTCCGGGGACAAGCCCTACACGGCCCGCCATCGCTGGGTGCCCCTGGAGCAGATCTCCCCCAGCCTGGGCGTGGCCGTGATCGCGGCAGAGGACCAGAACTTCGCCGACCACTTCGGCTTCGACTGGCAGGCCATCGAGAAGGCCGTGCAGCACAACGAGACCAGCCGCCGCAAGCGGGGCGCCTCCACCGTGTCCCAGCAGACCGCCAAGAACCTCTTCCTCTGGAGCAGCCGCTCCTGGACCCGGAAGGGGCTGGAGGCCTGGTTCACCCTGCTGATCGAGGCAGGCTGGACCAAGAAGCGGATCCTGGAGGTCTACCTCAACATCGTGGAGTTCGGCGACGGCGTCTACGGGGCCGAGGCCGCAGCTCGGACCTACTTCGGCAAGCCCGCCAAGCGCATAACGCCCAGCGAGGCGGCCCTGCTGGCAGCGGTGCTGCCCAACCCCCGGAAGTTCCACGCCAACGCGCCCAGCGACTACATCCGGGGTCGCCAGTCCTGGATCCTGAACCAGATGCGGCAGCTGGGCGGGGACCAGGTGGTGAAGGACCTGGAGAGCTGACAGCCCCCTGCCGGGCCGGCGGACGGATGTCACGATTCAGGACCCGCTGGTTTTCTTCCTGGATGCCCGCTATAGAATGGGGTCACCCATCCAGGAGGATCACCCATGAAGACCCCCGTTCGCGTGGCTGTCACCGGCGCCGCCGGCCAGATCGGATACAGCCTGCTCTTCCGCATCGCCAGTGGCGCGATGCTGGGCGCAGATCAGCCCGTGATCCTCCAGCTCCTGGAGATCACTCCCGCCCTGAAGGCGCTCAACGGCGTCTGCATGGAACTCAACGACTGCGCCTTCCCCCTGCTGGCGGGCATCGTGACCTCCGACGATCCCATGGTGGCCTTCAAGGACGCCGACTACGCGCTGCTCGTGGGCGCCCTGCCGCGCAAGGCCGGCATGGAGCGGGCCGACCTGCTGAACGCCAACGGCGGCATCTTCAAGCCCCAGGGCCACGCCCTGAGCGAAGTGGCCAGCCGCAATGTGCGCGTCCTGGTGGTGGGCAACCCCGCCAACACGAACGCCTTCATCGCCCTCAGCAACGCCCCCAAGCTGAAGCCCAGCCAGTTCCACGCCATGGTGCGCCTGGACCACAATCGCGCCATCTCCCAGCTGGCCGCCAAGACCGGCGCCCCCGTCACGGCCATCAAGCAGATGACCATCTGGGGCAACCACAGCGTCACCCAGTTCCCCGACCTCTACCACGCCACCGTGGACGGCAAGTGCGCCTACGACCTGGTGAACGACCACGCCTGGTATGAGTCCTCCTACATCCCCACCGTCGCCAAGCGCGGCGCCGCCATCATCGAGGCCCGCGGCCTCAGCAGCGCCGCCAGCGCCGCCTCCGCCGCCATCGACCACATGAAGAGCTGGGCCCTGGGCACCCCCGAGGGTGACTGGACCAGCATGGCCTTCCCCTCCGACGGCAGCTACGGCGTGCCCGAGGGCCTGGTCTACGGCTTCCCCGTCACGGTCAAGGACGGCAACGTCAAGATCGTCCAGGGCCTGGAGATCAACGCCTTCAGCCGCGCCAAGATGGACGCCACCGCCAAGGAACTGGGCGAAGAGCGCGACGCGGTGAAGGAACTCGGCCTCATCTAGACTTAGTCAGAGAAAATGAGAGCGCAGAGGGTGACCTCTGCGCTCTCATTTTCTTGAGATAAAAGTTGAAAAGGAAGCTTGGGGTGGTTCCTGTTGCTTGTGCCTACCGAGGCAGGCGCTCAAGGAGGATGCCTGGGGCCGGGGACTCGGGCTTGTAGTAGGCGAGGCGCCCCGGGAGGCAGGACAGGATGGCCCCGCCGCGGTGCAGGCAGATCTCGTTGAGGGCCTGGGCCAGCGGGAGCTCCCGGCCGTCGGCTTTCAGGCCATCGACCATGATGTGGCAGGTGGGTCCGGCGCCTTTGGACCTGAGGAGCTGCTCGAGTCCGGCGGGGAAGTCCTGGTCGCCGGGGACCTCCGTGCCCAGTTCGGCGATATAGGGGAGGTGCCGGTTCAGGCGGCTGAGGATCTCCTGGCGCCGCTTAGGGAGCGCCAGGAAGTGGATCCAGCGCGCCCGCTGGGCCGAGGCAATGAAGGCCTTCACAAAGGCTTCTTCGTGACCCATGGGGAGACTCCTCGGAGATGCATTACAACCTGCGCAAAAAAAGCTAATCAGCCACCGATGAACACCGATAACTGCTGATTAAAAGCTGATAAAAGAAAATTTATCAAAAGATGATGATCGTGGGTTTTTCGGTGTTCCTCATGCCTTTATCGGTGTTCATCGGTGTCTGGTTCTTTTCTTCTTCCTGTTTTCGGTAAATTCAAAGCGGGTTCAGGACGGTTCGGCGAGCAGCAGGCGGTTCTTGGGGGTGATGTCGCCGGGGATCAGCTGGGTGTGGACCTGGTAGCCCTGGGTGCGCAGCCATGCCACCCGCGTGGCGTCCATGGCCAGGGGGCCGTCCAGCCAGCCCTCCAGGCCGCCGAGGTCGCCGGTCTTCAGGTCGTGGCAGCAGGGCAGCACCGCCACGGTGGCTCGGGCTTCCACGGCCCGCGCCAGGATCTGGTCCGTCAGGCCGCCGCAGGCATGGGCCGAGACCACCAGGTCTTCAGAAGCCAGGGGGATGTTGTTCAGGTCGGTCTCCAGGAACTGCACCCGGCCCGCAAGGCGCGGCCAGGCCTCGCCCAGGGTGGCTGCCAGGGTCGCGGCGCTCTTCGGCAGGCGCAGGTCCACGGCCAGGGCCTCGGGAGAGCTGTCGTCCAGCAGGAGGAGAATCTGGGCCAGCAGGCCGTGGCCGCAAGCCAGGTCCACGACCCGCCGGCCCCGGAACCGCCGCCGCACCCGGCGGGCCACTTCCCAGGCTTCAAAGAGCTCCTTGCGCGGCAGGCAGCCGGCCATGCAGACGGCCCGGGCGATGGCGTTGAAGAGGGTCTCCCCGCTGAACTGAGGCAGGAGCTTGGGGGTGAGCCGGTTGCGGGAGGCGCGGTCCATGGGGCAGGGTTCCTGGGGTCGGGATGTCGGAGGGTGCGGGGATGCCACCGGAGGCGCACCCAAGGACAGCTTACGGGATCAGGGGAGGGGTGCCGGGAGGAGCCTCCCCGGGGCCGGCCTGCCTCGCCTCCAGCAGCAGCCGACCCAGGGTCCGCTTGATCGAGTCCCGGTGCAGCGTGAACACCACCGTCAGGATCATGGCCAGCTCCAGGTGGTTGATGCCACGGGCCTCGGGGTTCTCCACGCCATTGTGCGGAGCGCAGTGCCGGTCGGTCTCCTCGGCGAGGTGGACCCGGCAGACCAGGGGCCGCACCGGCCAGATTCGGCAGCTCTTCGCGACCGGGTCCAGAAAGAGGCAGGACTGATCTTCCGGTGCCTGATCGTTCCAGGTCGTCGCCCCGGTGTGGTCACCTTGGCTGTCGAAAGTCACGTAATCCAGCTGGCGGAAGGCCTTGTCGTAGTCAATCTCCAGGCCCCGGGCCTGGCAGAAAGCCTGGATGCCGGCGGCTTCACTGGAGGTGCAGTAGACGAGCTCGTGACAGCAGTTGGCGCAACCCCTGTGGCAGAAGGGGGGCGGGTAGCCGAACCGCTGATCCCGCTGGATCAGAGCTTCGATCAGGGCATCGACCTCTTCATGGATGTGAGTCGTGCCATTAGGCCCCGCCGCCAGATAGCGTTCAGCAATCCCCCGGAAGGCCTTCCAGGGGGTCTCGGCGGAGGCGCCTTCCAGCTCCTCCAGGAGGTTCCCATAGAGCAGCAGGTCGCCATCTTTGATGATGTGTTCCTCCACCCACCGGCGGTCTGCGTCGAAGCCTGGCGCCGGGTGGATTTTCGTGCGAATTGAGCCACAGCAGTTTTTGACTTTCTTCCCGCTTCCACAGGAGCATGGCTCGTTGCGACCCGTCTTCATGGCGCACCCTCCATCCGGTGGCGGTGCCCGGTGGCACGGTTTGGGACGAGCAAAAGGCCCCGACGCGGGGCCTTTGCTCTTGGGCGTGTCGCAGACACCTAGCTGCAGCCGGTGGTGGCGCCGCAGGTCTGGCACTTCATGCAGGCGCCGTTGCGCACCAGGGTGAGGTGGCCGCACTCGGGGCAGGGATCGCCGGTGTAGCCCTTTTCCCGGGCGGCCTGGGCCGCGGAGACGGTGCCGCCGGACATGGACGGGGTCGGCCGGGTGGTGGCCACGGCGACCAGCTCCGGCTGGCTGGGCTGCGCGGGGGAGGCCCCGCCGATCGGGGAATCGGGGAAGGGCAGGGGCGTGCCCGTGGGCAGGCTGGGCAGGTTGGCCACGCCGGGGGCATGGCTGTTGGGCCGGACCCCGCTGGCGGCGCTCATGAGCTGCTCGGGCTCCACGTGGGCCAGGTCGTAGCGGCCCAGGTAGCTGATGGCCAGCTCCCGGAAGACGAAGTCGATGAGGCTGGTGCTGAGCTTGATGGTGTCGCTGCCCGACACCATGCCGCCGGGCTCGAAGCGGGTGAACAGGAAGGCATCGCAGAACTCTTCCAGGGGCACCCCGTGCTGCAGGCCCATGCTCACGGCGATGGCGAAGCAGTTCAGGACGGCCCGGAAGGCGGCGCCCTCCTTGTGGATGTCGAGGAAGATCTCGCCGAGGCTGCCGTCCTCGTATTCACCAGTGCGCAGGTAGAGCTTGGTGCCACCGATGGTGGCCGCCTGGGTGTAGCCGCCCCGGCGGTTGGGCAGGCGCCGACGGTAGGTGCGCACCAGCTGCTGGGTGAGGGCCTGGGCCATGGCCGGGGTCTTCTCGGCGGGCGAGGCCTGCTCGTCCAGGAGGGTGTCCACCCCATCCAGCAGGTCCAGGCTGGTGGCCATGGCCTGGCTCATCTTGGAGCCGTCGCGGTAGAGGGCCACGGCCTTGAGCATGAGCTGCCAGCTGGCCTCGTAGATGCCGCCGATCTCGGGCACGGTGGCTTCCGCGGGCAGGTTGATGGTCTTGCTGATGGCGCCGCTGAGGAAGGGCTGGGCCGCGCCCATCATGCGCAGGTGGCCCATGGGCGCGATGTAGCGCCGGCCGATACGGCCGCAGCGGTTGGCGCAGTCGAAGATGGGCAGGTGCTCATCCTTGAGGTGCGGGGCGCCCTCCACGGTCATGGTGCCGCCCAGGGCCGCGAGGAAGGTCTCCACCTGGGTGGCGTCGAACTGGCCCTTGAGGCGCTCCACGTCAATGGCATAGGCCGCGTCGAAGGCGGTGGGGAGCTTCTGCTCCACCAGGGCGATCTCCTCCTCAGCCCAGCCGGCCCCCTTGAGCATGGTGCGGGTGATGCCGGGGGTGTCGTCGTTGAGCTGCTGCCAGCCCACCACGTGGCGTTCGATATCCTGGATCTGGGCGGGGGAATAGCCCAGCCGGGCCATGGCCTCGGGGATGGCTCGGTTCACCAGCTTGAAGTAGCCGCCGCCCGCCAGCTTCTTGAACTTCACCAGGGCGAAGTCGGGCTCGACGCCGGTGGTGTCGCAGTCCATCAGCAGCCCGATGGTGCCCGTGGGCGCCAGCACGGAGACCTGGGCGTTGCGGTAGCCCCACTGCTCGCCGTAGCTGAGGGCCGTGTCCCAGCTCTCGCGGGTGGCGTCCAGGATGCGCTTGGGCACGCCGGTGCCGCGCAGGCCCTGGGGCCGGATGGAGAGCTGCTCATACTCGGAGTCCGGTGCGTTGTAGGCGGCGCGGCGGTGGTTGCGGATGACCCGCAGCATGTGCTTGGCGTTCTTCTCGTAGCCGGGGAAGGGGCCGAGCTCGCGGGCCATCTCGGCGCTGGCGGCGTAGGCATCGCCTGTGAGAATCGCCGTCAGGGCCGCGCACCACTGGGTGCCTTCGACGCTGTCATAGGGGATGCCCATGCGCATGAGCATGGAGCCGAGGTTCGCGTAGCCCAGGCCGAGGGTGCGGAACTGGTAGCTGAGCTGGGCGATGGACTCGCTGGGGAACTGGGCCATGAGCACGCTGATCTCGAGCACCACGGTCCAGAGGCGGATGCCGTGCCGGTAGCCGGCCAGGTCGAAGCCACCGTCCTCGGTGAGGAAGGTGCAGAGGTTCAGCGAGGCCAGGTTGCAGGCCGTGTCATCCAGGAACATGTACTCGGAGCAGGGGTTGCTCGCGTTGATGGGGCCGTCTTCGGGGCAGGTGTGCCAGTCGTTGATGGTGGTGTTGAACTGGATGCCGGGATCCGCGCAGGTCCAGGCAGCCTTATTGACCTTCGCCCACAGGTCCTTGGCGCGGAGCTTCTTGGAGGTCTTGCCGTCGATGCGGCGCTTCAGCTCCCAGTCGCCGTCCACTTCCAGGGCGCGCATGAAGGGATCGGGCACGCGCACCGAGTTGTTGGAGTTCATGCCGCCCACGGTGTAGTAGGCCTCGCCGTCCCAGGAGGTGTCGTAGCCCTGCAGGTCGCGGGCGAAGTCGCCTTCGGCCAGGCGGCCTAGGCACTGGGTGAGGAAGGCCGCGGGGGCGCCGTCCCGCTTGGCGCGGGCCAGGGCCTTGCGCAGGGCCTCGTTGGTCTTGGGGTCCGCATCCTTGGTGGTGGAGCCCTCCACCGTCGTGCAGATGGCGTCCCAGTGGCGGCGGATCACGGCGCTGCCGGCGGCCAGCATGGCGACCTTGCGCTCCTCGGTGACCTTCCAGTCGATGAAGGCCTCGATGTCGGGGTGGTCGAGGTCGAGGCAGACCATCTTCGCGGCCCGGCGCGTGGTGCCGCCGCTCTTGATGGCGCCCGCGGCGCGGTCGCCCACAGACAGGAAGCTCATGAGGCCCGAGCTGCGGCCGCCGCCGGAGAGGGGCTCCTCGGAGCCGCGGACCTTGGAGAAGTTGGTGCCGGTGCCCGAGCCGTACTTGAAGATGCGGGCCTCGCGGGTCCAGAGGTCCATGATGCCGCCGGGGTTCACCAGGTCATCCGAGACGCTCTGGATGAAGCAGGCGTGGGGCTGCGGACGCTCGTAGGCCGAGGTGGACTTCATCATCTCGCCAGTGCGGGGATCCACGTAGCTGTGGCCCTGGGCGGGGCCGCTGATGCCGTAGGCATAGTGCAGGCCTGTGTTGAACCACTGCGGTGAGTTGGGGGCGCACATCTGGTTGGCCAGCATGTAGGTCAGCTCGTCGTAGAACGCCTGGGCGTCCTCGGTGGTCTCGAAGTAGCCGTGGGTCTCGCCCCAGTGGCGCCAGCAGCCCGCCATGCGGTGAAAGACCTGCCGCGCGTCCTTCTCCCCGCCGTTCTGCTCGTCGATACCCTTCCGGCGGAAATACTTCTGCGCCAGGATGTCCACCGCCACCTGGGACCAGGTCTCCGGCACCAGCACGTCCTTGGCCTCGAAGACCACGGTGCCGTCGAGCTTGGAGATCCGGCTGGTCCGCGGGACGAAGGGGATCCCCTCCAGGGGATCGTGACCTGCCTTCGTGAAGTGGCGGGCGATCTTCATGGTCAGTCCTGAGCTCAAGATTAATGTTGGAACAAATAGAGGAGTACGGGCGCTATTCCAGGAAAGAAACAACCTTTCCAGAGGCGTGCAGCGCCACCCCAAAAAACGGGGGAATTTGCATACGACCTCTAGGGGTTGTGCCGGAGATCAAGGATCGCCCCAAGATGTAGGGGTGTCAAGAGGCGGCGAGCTGATTTTGCCACCGCAAAATCAGCACCAAACCGGGGTCCACGGAACAGCTAGGCAAGAGCGTCCAGGTGACGGTCCAGAGGCGTTTCTCTGGCAGCCTCCGGACGCCGGGGTGAACCCGTGGCAGAGACCCCTCGTCTTCTCGAAGCCACTCCGCTCCAGGTGGTGTCGAATCTGGGGAATAGCTGACCCATCGCTCATCAGTGGACCCCGGCGTCCCTGAATCTGAAACGAGCTCGGGAAGCCTCGGCCAGGGGAAGTCCACCCCCGCTGCCCTAAGCAATGAAGCGTAAGCCCACTCGAGCCGGTGGCGCTGAGGAGGGGGGACCTCGGTGTCTACTGGGGTAAAGGCCCTGTGTTACAAGGGATTCAGGGCCATCTCCCGGGGAGGTACCCCGGTCCGAGTGGCGCGCGGGTCCCCATCCCGGCTAGGCTGAAGCCAAGCCGGGCCCCATGCATCGGGGTGCGACGAACCGGGTCAGATCGGAAGAAGCAGCCCTAAGTCGTTACGTCGAGTGCCGTGGCAAGCCCGGCCCTTTTGCGCCTGCAGCGCAAAGGGGCTGGGCTCGCCATCGCTAGGGCGAGATCCACCCTGCCGCCGCTAGGCTCTGCCTATCTCCGAATCGGCGCAGCCGATTCGGAGCCCGCCCGACACACCGCGTAGAGCGCGCACCCCCCACAGGTGCTGCGCTGCCTCACGCCAGGGCAGTCGCCGAGGATGCCCAGGTGGCTGAGGGCGAAGTCGTAGCGCAGGGGATCCTCGGGGTCCAGGCGGCGCAGGCCGTCGGTGATCTCGCAGGCCATCTTGCCATCGGGCGTGGCGCGCCGACTGAGGCCGATGAAGCGGGCGACGCGGGCCACGTGGGTGTCGAGGGGGATGATCAGCTCCCGGGCAGGGAAGCGGGTCCAGAGGCCCAGATCCGGCCAGCCCGGCCGCACCATCCAGCGCAGGAACATGCGCCAGCGCTTGCAGGCGGCGCCCTCCTCGGGATCGGGCAGGGAGAACCGCGCGCCGTAGGTGGCGGGCAGCTCCGCGCGGAGCCGCTGCACCAGCCGCGAGAGGGCCCGATCCGCGGACTCGCCGGGGTCCGGCAGCAGGTGGGCCTCCAGCCCGTGGCCGCTCTCGCCGTGCAGGCGCCGCCAGGCCAGCAGCCACTCGACCAGGTCCGAGCCCGTGTGGAAGCGCCAGACCCAGTCCCGCAGCGCCCGCTGCAGCGCGCGTCGCGCTTCGGTCTCGGTGCGGGCCAGCAGCCAGGCGGCGGGCGAGGGGCCCAGCGGCACCAGGACGGCCTGGACAGCGCGGACCATGGGATCCACCCGCCCATAGGCCAGGTGGGCCGCCACGAAGGCCGCCACCTCCCGGTCCAGGGGGTCGGTGTAGGTCAGGGGCACCTGGAGCGGGTCCTTCTCCAGGGCCAGGGCCGTGTCGTACTGCCCGCAGAGTGCGTCCAGCCGGGCCTTCAGGGAGCGTGTCGGGGTGCCCATGGCCTCCAGTGTCCCAGGTGAGACCTGGTCGTCACGGCGAATTCACGGGCCCGGTGCCTAAATTCACTATGTAAGTAAAGGCGCAGCCGCTACACTCATGAGCGGTGGCCCGTGGCCCCTTTTGGAGCAGTAACCGCACATGATGAACCTGCGTGGCCTTGGGAACCTGGCGAAGATCCTCGAAGAAGCAGCAAAACCCGATTCGATCCTGCGGGAAGATCGTGAGAAGCCCAAACCCAAGTTCCTGAAGAAGGGCGAGAAGGCCGGAAACATCCGGGTCATCGATCCCAAGCGGAAGGTGTGGTACGAAAAGCGACTCAAGGAAGCCACTGCAAAGGTTGCGGCGACCGAGTCCGCCGCCTCCGGCCCCGTGAGCGCTCCGGCAGCTCCGGTCCTGGCAAAGAACGTCGCGTCCCTGGTGGGTGGCGGCTCGCTGCTGCAGACCCTGGCCGCGGCCAAGGATGCGAAGCCCAAGTCCGATTCCCCCAAGCGGTCCGAGTCCTGGCGCCGCAAGCCGGGTGAGTCGATCTTCTAGCTTTCGGCTGTCAGCTATCGGTGAAAGAGGGGCCCGGATGGGTCCCTCTTTTTGGGCCTAAATGGGCTGTCGGCTGTTAGCTGTCGGTGAAAAAGGGGTCTGGATGGACCCTTCCGGCCGTGTCTGGAATGGGCCTGCAAGCGCTGAGTGCCCCAGGTAATAGTGCGCCCCGGGCAGCCCAGTCGCCAGGCTGTTGGCTTTAGCTGACAGCCGACAACTGACAAACCCGCTGCGCCCTACTGCGCCAGGGCCACGCCATACTTCCGCCCAATCCATGTAGCGGCCAGAGGGCGCTCAAGCTTGCCCTGGCGCAGGTCGCCGAGGGTTAGCAGGGCCAAGTCTAGCACGGGCGTGGTGGCGTCCAGAGTGCCGTCGGCCAGGCGAGTCGGGAGGTCGGTGCGGGCAAGGGCATGGAGCCCATTGGCCAGCCGCACGTGCACAGCCTGGGGATCCGCCAGCGCGTTGCCCGCCTTGGTGGCCGCCTGGCTCACCCCCCGCAGCATGCCATCGATGGCGCAGCCCGAAGGCGCGGTTGCCAGGGTGGGCTCGGCGATGGCGACGAGGCGCTGCTCAAGCAGGGTCCAGGCCGCCTGGTACTGGGTGCCCTTGTGGCGCCAGCGGCCGAGCAGGGCATCCAGCTCCGGCGCGAGGGCCGCGGCCTCGGCGGGATGATCCAGGGCCAGCAGCCAGAGACGGGCCTCATCGGGCAGGGCGGCGAAGGCAGCGAGGTTCATGGGCACTCCCGGAACTGGAACTGTCTCTAGGATGCCGGCAAGCCGCCGGCCATGCCTGTCCGAACAACGGCCCCGCAGGTTTCCGTGACGATTGGTCACCTGGGTCTCGCGTAAGGTTAGGAGCGATGAGAGACACTGCGATCCTGCTTCTGAACCTCGGTGGCCCCGTGAACCTGGGCCAGGTGGAACCCTTCCTGGCGGCCCTCTTCGGCGACCGGGACCTGATCAAGCTGCCCTGTCCGGCCTTCCTGCAGCCGCCTCTGGCGCGGCTCATCGCCCGCCTGCGCGCCCCCGGCGCCAAGGGCCGCTATGCGGAGATCGGTGGCGGCTCGCCGCTTCTGCGCGAGAGCGCCTTCCAGGGCAACGCGCTGCGCGCGGCCCTGCGCGCGGCGGGGCGGGACGAGGCGGTGAAGCTCTGCTTCCGCTACGCGGCGCCCAAGGCCGCGGGCCTGCTGCGGGCGCTCAAGCGCGACGGCATCCGCAAGCTGGTGCCGGTGACGCTCTATCCCCATGACTGTCGCGCGACCACGGGCTCCAGCCTGCGGGAGCTCGCCGTGGAAGCGGCCAAGGCGGGCCTGGAGCTGCTGCCCGGCGTGGACCACTACGCCACGGACCCCGACTACCTCGCTGCGCTGGAGTGGCCCCTGCGCGCGGCGCTGGCGGAGCTGCCGGACGCCACGGTGATCTTCAGCGCGCACAGCCTGCCCGTGCGGCAGATTGCGGCGGGCGATCCCTACGAGCGGGAGATCCACGCCACCCGCGACGCCCTCATGGCGCGGCTCGGCCCGATCCCCGGCGGCTATACGCTGGCCTACCAGAGCCGCACGGGTCCCGTGCGCTGGCTGGAGCCCCCGCTCAAGGCGGTGCTGGAGAGAATGGGCGGCAAGGACGTGATCATCGTGCCCCTCAGCTTCGTCAGCGAGCACATCGAGACCCTGCACGAGCTCGACATCGAATACCGCGAGGTGGCCCACAAGGCCGGGGTGCGCACATACCGGCGCGTGGCCGCGCCCGGCACCGATGCGGCCTACATCCGCTGCCTGACGCGGCGCGTCCTGGAGATCTTGCCATGAGCAGCACCCTCATCCTCGGCGGCGGCGTGACGGGCCTGGCGGCCGCCTGGCACCTCCAGCGCCGCGGGATCGCGGTGGAAGTCTGGGAAGCCGCCCCCACCGTGGGCGGCTGGATGAAGACGCTGCCCTGGGAGGGCGGACACATCGAGACGGGGCCTCAGGGCGTGCTGTGGCAGAAGGGTACCGTGGTGGACAAGGTCTTCACGGCCATCGGGCTGCCCTTCAAGTCCCCGGGCACCGGCGCCCGCTGGGTGGGGAAGGGCGGCCGCCTCATCCCCGTGCCCGCCTCGCCCCCGTCCCTGATGTTCTCGGCCCTCATGCCCCTGGGCGCGAAGCTGCGCATGATGGCCGAGCCCTTCATCCCCGTGCGTGGCGCGGAGCCCGAGGAGTCCCTGTCGGCCTTCATCACGCGGCGCCTGGGCAAGGGCGTGGCCACGGAGCTGCTGCCGGCCATGGTGGCGGGCGTGCTGGCCGCGCCGGCCGAAGTCCTGTCTGTGGACGCCATCCCCAAGCTGCGCCAGTGGGAGGCCACGGGCAGCCTGGTTAACGGCATCCGCAAGAGCGGCGTCAGCCACATGGTGGTGCCCGAGGGCGGCATGGGGCAGCTGCCCCTGCGACTCGCCGCGCACCTCAAAGCCGTGCGCACGGGGCTCCGCGCCGAGCGGCTCGAGGCTCTGCCGAACCATCGCTGGCGCGTGAGCGGCGGCGGTGAGGTGCGCGAGGTGGACCGCCTGGTTCTGGCCCTGCCGGCCTTCGAGGCCTCGGCCCTGCTGCGGCCCGTGGCCCCGGGCAGCGCGGCGGCCCTGGGCTCCATCCCCTACACCAGCGTGGACCTCTGGCACAGCCGCCACACGCCGCTGCCCGCCCTCAAGGACAGCTTCGGCTTCCTGATCCACCCCCCGGAAGGCCACGGCTACCTGGGCTCCCTGGTGCCGTCCTGGATGGATCCCCAGACCGCCCCCGCGGGCGTCATGCAGCTGCGCAGCTTCATCGGCGGCGCCTTCGGCAAGCCCGCGGACCTGGAGACCTGGGAGGGCGTGCAGGCCCGCCTCCAGCACTGGATCCCGACCCTGGATGCGGCTTCCGCCGTGCGCCACGAAGTTGCCGAGAACGCCATCCCGCGCCCCGAGCTGGGCCATCGCGCCCGCGTGGCCGCCGCCCTGGAAGCCCTCCCCACCGGCATCGAGTGGCTCAGCAACGCCCGCTTCGGCCCCGGCGTCCGCGACATCCTCGAAGGCCTGGAAGTCTGGGCCGGGCCCGAGGTCGACTGAGCGGCCGCGTCTTCCGGGGACCGAACCTTCGGCGTGAGCCCGGGGTAAAATGGCAAGTCCTCCGGACGCTCTCGAGTTCCCCGTGCTTGAACCTGCGCTCCGAACCCTGGCTCTCTGCCTAGCCCTGGCAGGCGTGGAAACGCTCCACGGCCTTGCGCGCATGCGCTTTCTGGTGCCGCGGATCGGGATGAAGCGGGCCCAGCGGATCAGCATCGTCACGGGCTCCCTCCTGGCTCTGCTGGTGTGCTCCGTTGGGGTGCCGGGCCTGGGCCTGCACTCGCGGACCTCGCTGCTGGGACTGGGCCTGGTACTGGCCGCCTTCATGGCTGCCTTCGACATGCTCATCGGCCGCCTCGTGGCGCGGCGCTCCTGGAAGGTCGTCCTGCAGGACTTCGACCCCCGGCGCGGCAACCTGCTGGTGTTCGGCCTGCTGGTCCTTCTGCTGGCGCCCCTCCTGGTCATGGGTCTGATCCGCTGATTCCGCCGCTCGCTTCGGGCCCCCGGGACCCATAGGCTATGCTTGCCCTGCATCCCGTGCCCCCCCCCCCCGAGGAACCATGCCCAAGCTCCGTGCTGCTCTGTTCTGCCTCGTTGGCGCACTTGGGTTCGCCCAGGCGCCGGATCCCCAGGCGGACATCTGGGCTCCGGTTCGCTTCCTGGTAGGGGAGTGGGAGGGCACAGCCGTCGGTGAGCCGGGTATGGGGACGGTGGTCCGTCGCTACGAGGTGATCCTGAAGGAGCGCTTCCTCTCGGAGCGGAACCAGTCCACCTACCCGCCCCAGGAGAAGAACAAGGCCGGCGAGGTGCACGAACAGCTGAGCCTCTTCAGCCATGACCGGAAGCGGAACACGCTCGTGTTCCGGCAGTTCCATCAGGAGGGCTTCGTCGTCACCTACGCGCTGAACCGGGCGCTGGGGTCGACCACCAAGCTGGTCTTCGAGAGCGAGCTCATGGAGAACGTCCCGGAGTCCTGGAAGGCGCGGGAGACCTACGAGCGGAAGTCGGACGGCGAGTTCACCGAGACCTTCGAGCTGTCCCAGGGGGGCAAGCCCTACACCGTCTACAGCCGCAACCACTTCAAGCGGCGAGCCGCGGATCCGGGGCGATGACATCCTGCCCGTGAGCCCGCAGAATGGGGCTGCCTTGTCCCTGGAGAGTCCTGCATGACCCTGGCCGTGCTCCTGCCCGTCGGCGCTTCCATGTGGGGGCTGGCGCAGCCCTGGTGGGAATATGTGCTGCGGGGGCTGCTGGTCTACGGCTTCCTGCTCATCACACTGCGTCTTACCGGCAAGCGACAGGTGGGGCAGCTAGCGCCCTTCGACCTGGTGCTGCTGCTGGTGCTCAGCAACGCGGTGCAGAACAGCATGAACGCCGGGGACAACACCGTGGCGGCGGGCTTCATCCTGGTGGCGACGCTGCTGGTGGTGAATGGCTTCCTCTCCTGGCTCACCTGGCGCAGCAAGCGCGCCGAGAACCTGTTCGAGGGGCGCCCCCAGATCCTGGTGCACCACGGGGTGGTGGATGAGGCCATGTTGGCTTCAGAGCGCATCACCCACCACGAGCTCATGGCCGCGGTGCGGCAGGCGGGGCTGTCGGATCTGGCCCAGGTGGCCGTGGCCATCCTGGAGACCAACGGGCGCATCAACGTCATCCCGAAAAACGGCCACGCCTCTTGACTTGGCGAATAAAAGGCGAAAACTGGAGTCATGAACCTGCTCTCCCTGCCTCTGGCCCCGCCGCAGCTCTTCACGGACCTGCGCGTGGAGCCGGAGGAGGCCCGGTCGATCCTGCGGCCCCAGAAGGACGAGCGCTACGGGTTCGGCTTCGCCCTCAGCCCCTACCGCGGCTGCGCCCATGGCTGCCGCTACTGCTATGTCCGCGAGTACCCCAACGCCCTGCACGGCCCGGAGGAGTGGGGCGGCTGGGTGGCGCCCAAGCTCAACGCCCCGGAGCTGCTCTGGTCCCAGCGGCACCGGCTGCACGAGGCCCGGGTGTTCCTGGCCTCGGCTACGGATCCCTACCAGCCCCTGGAGCGCACCTACCGGCTGACCCGGCGCTGCCTGGAGGTGCTGCTGCTCTGTCCCAGCACCGAGGTGTTGCTTCATACCCGCTCGCCCCTGATCCTGCAGGACCTCGACCTGCTCCGCGCCTTCGGGGACCGGGTCACGGTCGGCTTCTCCATCCCCACCGACGATGACACCGTGCGGCAGGTGGTGGAGCCCCACGCCCCCACCATTCCCGGCCGCTGGGCCACCGTGGAGCGCCTGGCCAAGGCTGGCATCGCGGTGAACTTGGCGGTGACCCCGCTCATGGCGGTGCACGACCCGCAGGCCTTCGCCCGGCGCGCCCGGGCCAGCGGCGCCACCGGGGCCTGGGTGGGCGGGCTGCGCCTGCTCAAGCGGGATCCCTTCTACAAGGTGCTGGCAGACCACGGCTGGCTGAAGGTCCTGGACCACGACTACGCGGAAGGCATCCGCGCCGCCTTCCGCGCGTCCTTTCCGGCGCCTCGCCGGATCCGGGCGCCGCGCGCCGAGCGGGTGGCGGCGGTGGTCCCCACACTGGTCCAGCAGCCCGGCCTCTTCGACGCTGACGCCCTCCCGTCCCTTGTGGGAGACTGAAGGGCCATGACCACCCTCGCGCTCAAGTACCGACCCCGCACCCTGTCCGACCTCGTGGGGCAGGAGGGCAGCGTCAAGGCCCTGGCCAACGCCCTGAAGCGGGCCAAGGAGAGCGGCCGCATCCACCAGGCCTACCTCTTCGCCGGCGTGCGCGGCACTGGCAAGACCAGCACGGCCCGCATCCTGGCCCGGGCCCTCAACTGCGCCGAAGGGCCCACGGCCACCCCCTGCGGCGTGTGCGATCCCTGCCGCGCGGCGGAGCAGCCGGACAGCAGCCTGGACATCGTCGAGATCGACGCCGCCAGCCGGGCCTCTGTGGCCGACGCCCGCGCCCTGCGCGAGCAGGCCCAGACCCGCCCCGCCTTCTGCCGCTACCGCGTCTACATCATCGATGAAGTGCACATGCTCAGCACCGAGGCCTTCAACGCCCTGCTGAAGGTCATCGAGGAGCCCCCGCCCCACGCCATCTTCGTGCTGGCCACCACCGAGCTGCAGGACGTCCCGGACACCATCAAGAGCCGGGTGCAGATCTACCCCTTCCGCCTCATCCCCGTGGGCCTCATCGAAGGCCGCCTGGCTCACGTCTGCGAGCAGGAGGGCGTCCCCGCGGAGCCCGGCAGCCTGCGGCTGGTGGCCGAGGCGGGGCAGGGCTCCATGCGCGATGCCCTCACCATCCTCGACCGCGTCATCGCCGCGGGCGATGGCCAGGTCCAGGAGGAGGCCGTCCGCGAGCAGCTGGGCATCGTCAGCGCCCACCTGGTGCAGGGCGTCATGTCCTCCCTGGCCGTCGGCGACTCCGCGGCCCTGGTGGAGGCCTGCCGCGAGCTGGCCAACCAGGGGGCGGACTGGGCCACCTTCTGGCGCGAGCTGGTGCTGGCCTTCCGCGATCGCCTGGAAGCCGAGGCCCGCGCAAACCGAGGCCCCCACGAGCTGCTGCGCTGGGCCCGCATGCTGAACCTGCTGCTGAGCCGCGAGCGGGACCTGCGGGACAGCAGCCTGCCCCGGGTGGTGGTGGAGCTGGCCCTGATCACCGCCGCCCAGCTGCCGCACCTGGCGCCTCTGGATGCGCTGGTCTCCGGCACGGCCGCCGCAAATCCCGCCGCCAACCCCATTCCCAGGCCGGCCGTGCCTGCGGCGGGTCCGCCGCCGGTCCCTTCCCGGGCCCCCCAGGTCGCGCCGGCGCCTGAGGGGCCTCGGCGGCCCACCCCGGCTCCGCCCCCCCCACCGGTTCCCGCGCCCCCCAAGCCGCTCGCGGCCGCGGCGCCCCATCCGCCCATCGGCACCTCGGCCCAGCTGCGCTCCGCCTGCACCGAGGCCCTGCGCCTGGGCACGGGCCTCCGGCCCTTTGCCACCGCCCCGCAGATGGCCACAGACCTGGCCTGGCAGCCGCCGGTGCTGCGCTTCCGCTTTCCGGCCAACGTGCGCCAGACCCTCCAGGACTTCGAGCGCGAGAAGGCCAGCCCCCACCTGCTGGCCGCCCTGGGCACCGTGCTGCCCG
>JAAXXS010000301.1 GCA_013334395.1 Holophagaceae bacterium
CGGCTGGAGGAACCCTGGGAGCCCGTGGGCTGGCCTGGGGTCTCGGCGGCGGTCGGCTTCTTTCTCTTTGTGCTGCTGGCCAGGACACCCTCCGGCTGGACGCCCTTTCTCGACGGGGTCAATCTCCTATTCCATGAAGCGGGGCACCCGCTCTTCTCGATGCTTGGCTGGGAGACCCTCACCATCCTCGGCGGGACCCTGCTGCAGCTGCTGGTGCCGCTGGTCCTCTGCCTCGGCTTCGTCGGCAAGCGCCAGCCCCTGGGCACGGCCCTTTGCGGACAGTGGCTGGGCCAGAACCTCCTCAACATCGCGCCCTACATGGCCGATGCCCGGGCCCAGGAGCTTCCCCTCGTCGGCGGCGGCGAGCACGACTGGACGGCGCTGCTTGGGAGCTGGGGCGTGCTGGAGAGGGATACCGTCCTGGCCACCCGGGTCGCCTTTTTTGGCTGGGTCGTGATGCTCGCGTGGCTCGGCTGGCTAGGGTGGCGGCTCTACCGGGACCGCGGCCGGCTGGCCTGAACCTTCGCGCCGGTCAAATTACGGCGGCCTTGCCCGCCTGTTTCAGACCTCGCCCTCACCCCGCCGGGGATGGACCATGCGGCGCAGGGTGGGGGTTAGGGTGCGGCTGGCGGCGAGGATGCGGGCCTCTTCATCGAGGGCGCGGATCCAGGGGACGGCGTGGCCCAGGACCAGGCCTGAGTCGGGCAGGGGCAGGCTGCGGTCCATGGCCTGGAGCACCTGCTCGGCCACGGGGCCGCTTTCCTTCCAGCGCGAGGCGGCCAGGGCCTCGGCCTGGGGGGGCCGCAGGGGCGCCTGGATAAGGGCGATCAGCGCCTCCAGGCTGAGCTTGGGGTGCTGCAGGAAGGCGGCCAGCACGTCGGTGCTGGGGCAGGGCCAGATCAGGCGCCACAGGGCCCGGGGCGCCTGCCGCGCCAGACTGCGCCGCTCGCCGGTGGTGAGGGTGGGCCAGAGCTGCTGGAGCTTTTCCGTGGCCTGCTGGCGGGCCTGGGGGTGCGCCGCCGCATCGGCCGCCACCGCCGCCAGGGCCCGCCAGGGCAGGCGGCCCAGGAGCTGCGCCCGCAGATGGGCCGGGGCCTTGGGATGCTGGGCGACCCAGCGCAGCAGCAGGGGCCGCTTTCGCAGCTCCGGCAGCTCCGCCGCCCCCTCCAGCCAGCCCTTCGGTGGATCGGGCTGGCGCAGCAGCCGCAGGAAGCGCGGCCACGGCACCGCGGGCGGCAGGGCCCAGGGGGTGGGGGAAGGGCGGAGCATGGAGCAGTGTACTTCGGCTGATCGCTGCTAGCCTCAGCCCATGACCGCAACCATCTCCATCCTGGGCCGGGGCCGCGCGGGGCGCGCGCTGGCGGAGGCCTGGGGCGGGCGGGCGGCGCTGCTGGCGCACACGGCCCAGCCCGAGGGTCTGGTGCTGCTGGCGGTGCCGGACCACGCGGTGGCCGACTGCGCGGCGCGGTTCCCGGGACGGTGCGTCCACCTGGCGGGCAGCCTGCACCTGCCCGGGGTGCCCTGCGCCCACCCGCTGACCAGCTTCGACGGCCAGGCCCGGGACTGGTCGGGCACGCCCCTGGCGATCACCGGGGCCGTGCCGGATGACCTGCGCCGCGCCTTCGGGGACCTGGGCTTCGTCCCCTTCGACCTGCCCGGCGAGCTGAAGCCGCTCTACCACGCGGCGGCGGTGCTCACCTCGGGGCACGCGGCCACCCTCTGGCTGGGCGCCCAGGCCCTTCTCCGCGCCCAGGGCGTGGCCCTGCCGGGGCGGGGCCTGCTGCCCCTGGCCGAGGCCACCCTGCGTAACATCGCCGAGCGCGGTCCCGCGGGGCGCACCGGGCCCTTCCCCCGGGGGGACGCGGCCACCATCGCCCGGGACGCGGCGGCCCTGCCGGAGCCCTGGCGGGAGATCTTTCTCAAGCTGGGGGGTGCCCTTGACTGACTTTATTCCCCCGCTGCCCCTGCGCTACACCACCCCGGCGGGCTGGGCGGCGGTGGCCCTGGCGGATCCTGCCGCGCTGCTGTCGGACCACGCCCACTGCGAAAAGAAGGCGGCGATCAACGCCCTCAACCTGAGCCTTGGCCTGGCGGACTGGCCCCGGGCCTCGGTGCTGCTGGCGCGACTGGCCGAGGACGAGATGAACCACTTCCGCCGGGTGCTGG
>JAAXXS010000302.1 GCA_013334395.1 Holophagaceae bacterium
GGGTGGGCGGCTACCTGGGCGCCCACGTGGCCCTGAACAAGGGGAGCCGCTGGGTGCGGGGGGTGTTCATCGGCGTCGTGACCGCCTTGATCCTTCGTCTAGGGTGGCAGCAGCTGCGGTTCTGACCAAACCTTAGGCGGCGCAAGCCCCTCGCTTTAGCCACGGGGATAGCCGTTGCCCTTCGCGCAATGGACAAAAATAGTCCAATCCATGCGTCGATAATGAATCTGTAGGGATCTGATGCCCCGAGCAAAAACCCCAAGTTTCATCTGCGAGTTCGAGGTCTCAGCGACCTCGAAGGACCTTCGTGTCCTGCGCTCGCGGAAGGAGGCGGGACGGCAGGTCTACCACGCCATCGAGGGCGAAGCCCTGCGCCGGCTGGCGCGGATGCGCCAGGATCCCGGCTTTGAGCAGGCCAAGGCCATGCCCAAGGGCACAGAGAAGAAGGCGGCTTTCGAGGCCCTGCGCAAACGCCACGGCTTCACCGAGGCGAGCCTGCACCAGCACCCGTCCTTGGCGAAGGACTGCTGGCTCCGGGGGCACCTGGACGTCCATACCCAGCAGAAGGTGGCGACACGGGCCTTTAAGGCCGTGGAGCGCTGGTCCTTCGGCGGCTCCGGCAAGCCCCGTTTCAAACGCTACGGCGAGTTGGAGTCCCTGGAGGGGAAGTCCAATGCCGCAGGCATCCGGTTCCGAGATGGGCGGGTTCTGTGGGCTGGCGCCCACGGGAACCTGGACCTGCCCCTGATCGTAAAGCCCGGGAACGAGGTCCAGGCCCACGCCCTCCAAGTGGCCGGGACCACCTTTACCCGGACCACCAAGGACGGCCGAACCGTCCAGGAGACCGGCGTGAAATACTGCCGCCTGCTCACCCGGACTATCCGGGGCCACGAGCGGGCCTTCGTCCAGCTCGTGCTGCGGGGCGTGCCCCTCCAGAAGGTTTGTCACTACATCCACGACGGCCTGGTCGGCCTGGACCTGGGGCCCTCTCAGGTGGCCGTGGTCGGTGAGGGGTTCGTCAAAACGATCCCGTTCTGCCCCGGCCTGGACCGAACTGAGGCTGCCCGGCGGCGCTACCTGCGGAAGCTGGACCGCCAGCGGCGGGCCAACAACCCTGGCAACTACCGCCCCAACGGGACGGTGAAGCCTCGGAGCCAGCGGAAGCCCTGGCAGGCGTCAGCCAGCCAGAAGGCCACCCAGGGAGTCCTGGCGGAACTCCTGCGCGGCATGGCGGCGCACCGGAAGTCCCTCCAGGGGAAGCTGGTGAACGATCTCCTGGCCCTAGCCGGGAACCAGGTCATCACCGAACAGGTGAATGTCCGGTCCTGGGCCAAGCTCTGGGGCCGGTCCGTAGGGCACAAGGCTCCGGGCCTGTTCCAGTCCAGCTATGGCCGGAAGGCCGAAGCCTCGGGCGGGAGCATGGAGATGGTCTCTACCCGGGCCACCTATCTCTCGTCCCGCTGCCTCTGCGGCAAGCGGACGAAGAAGCTCCTGAGTGAGCGCAAGCACACCTGCGGTTGCGAGTTCATCCCCGAGGGGATGCATACAGACCGCGACGAATTCTCGGCCTTCCTGGCATTGCATTGCCAGGGGGGAACGCTAGACGAAGGATCTGCCAGGGAATCCTGGCTTTCCTGGGGGGCCGACTGCCTCCTTCGGTTGTCGTCCGGCAACACTGAAACTGCGAACGGGGCGGCTTTGCCATCCCTGCGGGTCCGAGAGCCCCGCCGGAGCAGTTCAACCGACCATGAGGCTGGACAACGGCGTGAGGCTGTCCCGGTGCTACGCACCGACACGGACGGAGAGCGCCGGGATCGCAAGATCCCAAAGCCTCGCAAACCCTGGAAGAGTTCGGAGGTGCCTGATGTCGCGTAAGCGATGCTTTGGGAACCCACTGGATTCATCCATGTGGAGCAGTCAGCTGTCGGTGGAGAATGGTTTTTTCCTGAGTGACTCCAGGGCATACTTGAGTCACGAGGCAACCATGCAAGAGGACAGGCTTCCGCGCGAGCAGGAGTCCTCTTCTGCTTCGCCAGGCAGGGCGACGCCCACGGAGGTGGCTGGGCAGGCCGAGCTCTGCCTCGGGGATCTCGTGGCCCGGGCGGTGCTCGAGGCTGTGGACACCTACGCCGTGATCATGAACGAGCAGCGCCAGATCGTGG
>JAAXXS010000303.1 GCA_013334395.1 Holophagaceae bacterium
TGCGCGTGCCACCCGAGGGCTTCTCGCCGCCCAAGTTCAGCACGGCCTACGATGCCCTCGTCGACCGGCCCCTGCAGGAGGCCTTCGACCGGGTTCTGGAGCAGGAGCCGCGGCTGACCTTCGCCGTGATCCTCGACCTGAACAGCTACGCGCCGTCGCACAACAAGCGCTTCACCCAGGACTGGACCGGGCAGCCGGACAGGGACCTGGGGGGCAACCGGGTGAAGCGCTTCTTCACGGACAACCGGGTGCTGGTGCGCGGGGCCCGCTGCGGCCTGGGCGAGGCCGCCGAGGCGCTGCCGGACCGGGTCGGCCGGGAGAGCTTCCGCCGCGTGACGGACCTGGGCGAGGCCAAGGCGGGGCGGGAGGACTTCCTGGTGCAGACCTACGCCCGGGACACCGGCGCCATCATCACGGTCCTGGCCGTGCCCCTGCATGTCTGCGGGCAGCGCTACGGCGTCAGCCTGCTGGGGTGGTCGAGCGAGGACTAGCCTCCAGCTTGCGGGTCAGCGTGAAGTGCCCCTGGGCCAGCTTGCCCAGGGCCCGGGCCGTGGCCTCGCGGCTGCAGGCGAGCTGGGCGCTCCAGGCCTCCAGGGGGAGCTCGCCGCCCTCGGGATGCACCGCCAGCCAGGCCTCCCAGAGGGCCGACAGGGCCGCGGGGTCGGGCTCCTGCCGGTCCCGCCAGGAGCGTTCCTGGGGCCGCCGGGGCTCGTAGAAGGCGGTGCCCTGGAACTTCTCGGGGAGGAAGGCCTGGGGCCGGTCGTAGTCGTCGTGGGAGTAGTGGTAGCCCGAGCCTCGGCCGGCCTTGCGGGCCGTGGCGGTGTGGGCGTCCCGGATGGCGTCGGGGATGGGCGCGTCCTCCGCCGCCAGGGCCGCGTCGATGCCCAGGATCGTGGCGTTGCTCTTGGGGGCGTTGGCCACGTAGATCACGGCCTGGGCCAGGGGGATCCGGGCCTCGGGCCAGCCGATCTGTTCCACGGCGCGGCTGGCCGCCTCGCAGAGCAGGAAGGCCTGCGGGTCGGCGTTGCCCACGTCTTCCGCCGAGCAGACCATGAGGCGCCGGGCGATGAAGCGGGGGTCCTCGCCGCCGCGGATCATGCGGCTCAGGTAGTAGAGGGCGGCGTCGGCGTCGGAGCCGCGCAGGCTCTTCTGGAAGGCGCTGGCCAGGTCGTAGTGGCCGTCCGCACGGTCGAACATCATGCGCCCGCCGAGGGCGCCCTGCAGGGACTCCAGGTCCGGGTCCGGCATCTCCATCCAGGTCTCGAGGCCCGAGAGCGCCGAGCGCAGGTCACCCCCGGCCCAGTGGGAGAGCCACTCGAAGACCTCGGTGGGCTCCGGCTGGCCGGGCTGCTCGCGGGACCAGGCCCGGGCCAGCACCTGCCGGATGTGGCCGGGCTCCAGGGCCTTGAGGGCGATGAGCTGGCAGCGGCTGCGCAGCGCGGGGTTCAGGTAGAAGGCCGGGTTCTCGGTGGTGGCGCCGATGAGGATGGCCTCGCCGCGCTCCAGGTAGGGCAGCAGGATGTCCTGCTGGGAGCGGTTGAAGCGGTGGATCTCGTCCAGGAAGACCACGGGCGGCACCCCCCGGAACAGGGGCATGGCCTTGCTCTCCTGGAGGAACTTCTTCAGCTCCGCAGCGCTGCCCCCGGCGCCGGAGAACTCCATGAAGCCGTGCCCCGTGGCCTCGGCCAGGATGCGGGCCAGGGTGGTCTTGCCGGTGCCCGGCGGGCCCCACATCACCATGGAGGGCAGGCGGCCCCCGGCGGTGAGGCGGGTCAGGGCGCCCTTGGGCCCCAGCAGGTGGTCCTGACCCACCACCTCGGTGAGGGTGGCGGGGCGGAGACGCTCGGGGAGGGGGATGTGGGACATGGACACTCGAAGCTTAACCGATGGGACGGTCCCTCCAAATGGAACGGCCCGCTGTGCTAGGCTCCCCGCATGAGCCAGCCACCCGCCTACGAACGAGACCCCCTGCTTGCCACCCTGGAGACCCGCGTTCTCCACGCGGGAGAGGAGAAGGGGCGGCCCTTCGTGGTGCTGGAGGACACGATCTTCTATCCCGAGGGGGGCGGCCAGCCCTGCGACCTCGGCACGGTGAACGGGCGGCCGGTGCTGGACGTGCAGAAGCAGGAGGGGGAGATCAGGCACTACACCGAGGG
>JAAXXS010000304.1 GCA_013334395.1 Holophagaceae bacterium
CCTCTTCGGGCTCGGCCAGATCCTTCTCGCTCAGCGTGATCCGGGGCTCTTCCACGCGGACTTCCAGGCTGCGGGAGGAGCCGCCCAGGAGGTTGGTGACGCTCAGCGTGTAGACCGTGGTCCGGTCGGGGACCACAGCGATGCTGGACTGGCCGTCCAGCTCCAGGCCGCCGGGCTCCAGGTGGACCTTGGCATTGCCCTGGCAGGACCAGCGCAGCTCCACCTGCTCGCCAGGCTTCACGACCTGGCGGCTGGCGGTGAACGTGCAAACCACCGCCGGGGCCGGGAGGGCGCCCACGCCCTGACCCAGCACCGCGACTTCCAGGGTGCGGCTCTGCCCCCCGGCCGCGTTGTTGGCCGTGATGGTGTAGCGGGTGTTCTCCATGGGAGTGACGATCACCTCGCTCTTGCCATCGAGCTCCATGCCGCCCGGTTCCAGGCGGACCTTGGCGCTGCCGGCGCACTCCCACTTGAGCACCACCGGCTCGCCCGGCAGCACCGCCCGGGCACTGGCGTCAAAGGCACAGATGCGGGCGGGCTCGCCCAGGGGAAGGCCCGGCGTGACGCGCACCTCGGCGTGCCCCAGCTCGGGGCCTCCCGGGCGGGCATCGAAGACGCGGTAGGTGGTGGTGTAGCCCGGCCGCAGGGTGACCTGGGAGCGGCCCGGGAGGATCATGCCGCCGGGCTCGAGGCGGATCCGGGGCACCTGGGTGCAGGACCAGGTCAGCAGCACGGAATCGCCGGGGCGGATCTCGCTGGGTTCCAGGGTCAAGGTGCAGGGTGACTGAACCTGGGCGAGGCAGAGGGCCGTGGTCAGTGCGAGCAGCGGAAGCATAGGGCGAGTCTACCTTGGGTGGCAGGGATCCCGCGCCCCTCTGCTGCCCCTGTTCGGGCGAAGAGGACCCCGAGCCCGGAGGCGGACGCCCCCACTCAGTGCAACCGGAGTCGGGGACCTTGACAGATCATGTGTTTGAAACAATCGTGTTGGCAGAGATGTTTGCCAAGGGCGGATCAGAAAAAGGAGATGGAAGCATGGCCACGGCTCCGCATTCCCCGCTCGCCCCGCGCAAGAAGGCCCCCGCCAAGCCCGGGGCGAGGATTCAGCATCGCCAGTGGGACACCGAACTCCACCGGAACGGCCAGACCTGGGTGCTCTCCATCGAGGTGGACTCCCGCCCTTGCACCCTCATCGATCCCGAGGGCCATCCCAGCGAGGTCTTCCCGGCATCGGGCACCTACAAGCTGGTCTTCCCGGCGGGCTCGCGCTCACCCCTGGTGAGCCTCGCCATCGACCCGGACCCCGGCCCCGGCCACACCTAGCCGACCCAGGGCTGATCTCGCGGATTGCTGTGACGGGGCTACATACGCAGCGAGGTCTCCGCAGCCCGGTCCGGGTGCTCCAGCAGGGCTTCGACCCGCAGCAGGTACCAGCCCACGGCCGCCAGCAGGGCCGGTCCCGCCGGCTGGACCCGGTGAGGCAGGCCCACCTCAGCCTGGGCGAGGATGGGCGTATCCGGGATCATCTTGTGTGAGGTGTCGGGTCGGAGGGTGAGGCGCACGAGGGTCATCCCGTCCGGGTCAAGGAAAGCCGCGCCAGCCTCGGGGCCCTCCAGGCGGATCCAGTCGAAGGTGTCCCCGCTCAGGAAGACCAGCTTCCCGTGCCCCAGGGGATGAGGGTGAAAGGTTGCCAGGTCCACATGGGAGTCGACCTCCCGGAGGGTCACCGTGTCGGCGGGGAAGCCCCGGTGCTTCAAGGTCCAGGCCCCGTCAGCGGTTTCCACCCGGGCCAGGGTGTTGTCCCCGGGCTGGAAGGCCAAGGTGGCAACGATGCCCTCCTTGGCGTGCAGGGCGAAGGTGGGTCGGATTCCGAGAGCCCGCTGCCACGTCAGGGGCGTGGTCTCAAGTCTGGTGAGCGCTGGCATGGCGTTTCCCCTTTCCCTGGGGCGCACTTGCGCAACCTTCAATGTAGGTTCGAAAGCCCAGTCCGGAAAGGGCGTCGGCAGGAAAAGACCTGGATGCGTCCTTGAACGTTCAGTTGCCCAGGTAGGTGAACCAGAACCGAACGCCAAGATACTGCCCCTCGTAACCCTCGGGCAGGCGCTGCAGGGGGGCGGCCCGGAGGACCGCCATGCGGGCGCTCTCGTCCATGGCCG
>JAAXXS010000305.1 GCA_013334395.1 Holophagaceae bacterium
TCCAGGAAGATCAGGTCCGGCTGGTGCTGGGCCGCGGCCTTCAGGGCCTCGAACCCATTGGCGCACTCCGCCGCCACGCTCACGTCCGGATGGTGCTCCAGGTGCTGGCGCACCACGGCGCGCGCCAGGTCTTCGTCGTCGATGATCAGGGCTTTCATGGCTCGGTCTCCAGGGGAAAGACGAGGGTCACGCGGTGGGTTTCTTCCAGGCTGGTGGCTTCGAACCGGGCGCGGCTGCCGAAGCGGCCCAGCAGCCGCTGGCGCACCTGGCGCAGGCCCAGCCCCAGGCCCTGGGGCGTCGCGGCATCGGGATCCCGGGGGTTCTCCACCCGCAGGATGACGTGGCCCTCCACCAGCTCCGTGCTGAGCACCAGCGTCCCCCCCTCGGGCAGGGCCGCGATGCCGTGCTTGATGGCATTCTCCACCAGGGGCTGGAGCAGCAGGGTCGGCAGCAGGGCTGGCTCTGTGGCGGGATCCACCTGCAGGTCCAGACGCAGCCGGGAGCCGAACCGGATCTGCTCGATGGCCAGGTAGGCCCGGGCCAGATCCAGCTCCTCCCGCAGGGCCACCAGGCGGCGCTCGCCCAGGCCCAGGCTGCGGCGCAGGAACTCCGAGAGCAGCACGCACATCTCCCGGGCGCGGACCGGATCCACGGCCGTCAGGGCCGACAGCGAGTTGAGGCTGTTGAAGAGGAAGTGCGGGTTCAGCTGGGCGCGCAGGGCCTTGAGCTCGGACTCCTGGGCCAGCAGCTGCAGCTCGGCGCCCTTGCGCTCGGCCTCCAGGGCCCGGGCCTGGGCCAACAGCAGGTAGCTGAGGGCCACCGAGGCCAGGTAGAGCAGGATGCCCAGGCCCGTGATCACCGGCAGGGCGAGATTCACCCGCTGGGGCAGTGCCCCGAGGCCCGGAACCCAGGCCAGCATCCGCGCCAGCAGCCAGGCCAGGCCCGCCCAGAGGCCGCCCATGAGGAGCGCGGCGGTGCCCCAGGCGGCGCTCTGCGTGGTCAGCCCCTCGGCGGTGTTCTGCAGGGGCAGCGCCCGGCAGAGGTACCAGGTGCCCAGGAACAGCAGCGCTCCCAGGAGGCAGAGGGGCAGGGCGAGGCTTGTGGCTTCCAGCCAGGGCCAGCCCTGGCTGCGGGCGATGCCCGCCAGCAGCAGCGCGATGGGAACCCACCCCAGTAGGTAGGTTCCCAGCCGGGCGCGGCTGACCAGGAGGGGGTGCATCAGGACTTCACCTCGGTGCCGCCGAAGAGGATGAGCCCCGTGATGACCAGGCAGGGGCGGCCCTCGGCGGGACTGGGACCATGGTGCGTGTTGTCGTTAAGGGCCCCGGCGATGGCCGTGGCGCGGTTGGCGATCTCCCAGCCCTCGGGCACTCGGATCTCGCCGCCACCGAAGAGCACGAAGACATCGATGCGGGCCTGGCCCGACTCCAGAACGGCCTGGCGGAGATCGATCTCATACCCGCCAAAGATGGCCGTGAGCTCGCCGCCTCGGAAGGACTGGGTGCCCATGCGTCGCTTGAAGCCACCAAAGATCGCCGTCCCCGTGAGGAAGTCCTCGGACCGGGCCAGCTCCGGCGAGACGCCCCGGTGCTGCTTGAGGGCCTTGGTGACGATGAAGATGCCCAGGGCCACCAGCAGCATGGGTCCCAGGGAGATCGAGTGGTTGCCGCGGTCCAGGACGCCGATGAGCAGGACCGTGCCGAGGATCACCAGCACCCAGCCCCCGGTGGAGCGGCTGCCTTCCTGGCGCAGCTTGGCGATGCCCATGGCCACCAGGACCAGGGGCCAGAGGCGCAGGATGGCGTGGGCGTCCAGGACCCCCAGGGTCTCCAGGGTCAGGACCAGACCCGCCACGATGATGGCCACGCCCAGCACCAGCTTGGGGCTGAAGGGGCTCGGGGCCTTGGGGTCGAGGGGGGCGTTCATGGTTTCACCTGGGGCGTGTCGGGACCGGGTTCAGCATCCCAGGAATGGGGCGCCGATGGGGGCTGGGGCGGGTTTTTCGAGGAGCTGTCGGCCTTGGGCTGGGGAAAGAGGGCCCGCAGGGTGACCACGATCCCGGCCCAGACCAGGCCGATGGGCCACCAGCGTTCCAGGAGCCCCCAGGGGCCGAACTGCTGGATGAAGCCCGCCGTGGCGAAGGCCAGGAGGGC
>JAAXXS010000131.1 GCA_013334395.1 Holophagaceae bacterium
GTGCCCACCAGCCAGTGGCAGAGCTCGTGGCAGAAGGTCCCGGGCAGGGCCAGCAGCGAGACCAGCCAGAAGGAGCGCCGGGCCTGGCTCAGCAGCCAGAGCATCCCGGCCATGGCCGCGAGGTAGCCCAGCGCGACGTTGCGGCTGCCCACCCCGAGTCCCCCCATGTGCTCCAGTCCCAAGTCGGCCTCCCGGCTCCATTGGAGCACTGCCGCTGCTCTCCTTGCACCTAAAGGCCCCCGTTCTTGCGATGATGGGGCTCCCCCCCGAGGTCCCCATGTCCCGTGCGCAGCTCAAGGATGAAGTCTTCATGAACATGGCGCTCGAGCTGAGCCGCCTCGGCACCTGCTGTCGCCTGAAGGTGGGCTCGGTGCTGCTGCGGGCCGATGGCGGCATCGCCGCGGCGGGCTTCAATGGCGCCCTGCCGGGCATGGATCACTGCACGCCGGACACCTGCAAGCCGGGGCAGCGCTGCCTGCACACCAGCCACGCGGAGGAGAACGCCCTGGGCTTCTGCGACGGCCCCGTGGCCACGGCCTACGTCACCCACGAGCCCTGCCTCATCTGCTGCCGGGCCCTGGTGCGGCGCGGGGTGCGGCGGGTGGTCTTCCGCCATCCCTACACCAGCATCGCCGAGCAGGAGCGGGCTGAGCGCCAGCACATCCTTGACCACTTCTCCGTGGCGTGGGAACAGCTGGGTTGAAGTCAGGCCCCGGGGGCGCATACTGCACCACGCCCCGGTTCTGGAGTGACTCAGGTGCCCGCTGAATCCGTCCGTCTGCAAGTGAATGGCCGCGCGCTCGAGGCGCCGGAGGGCCTGTCACTGCTGGCGCTCTGTCAGCGGGAGGGCATCCCGGTCCCGACCCTCTGCTCGGACCCCCGCCTGAAGCCGGCCTCCACCTGCCGGCTCTGCGAGGTGGAGGTGCTTGGCGAGGAACGGCCGCTCTGCGCCTGCGCCACCGAGGTGCGGGAGGGCATGGTCGTGCAGACCGACACCCCCGCCTTGGAGGCCTTCCGGCGCACCATGCTGGAGGGCTATGCGGCCCACATCCCTGCCGAAGACCCCGCCCGGCTGGAGGGCAAGCCCTTCCAGGCGCTGCTCGAGGCCTATGGGGTCGCCCCCGGTGGCACGCGCCGCCCGGAGCGAAGGCTGGCCGAGCACCCCTACCTCGACGCGGACCTGTCCTGGTGCGTGACCTGCGGGCGCTGCGTCCGCATCTGCCAGGAGCTCCAGGGGCAGGACATCTGGACCATGGCCGGCCGGGGCATGGACGTCCGGCCCGTGCCCCAGCTTGCCGCCGGGCTGGCGGACAGTGGCTGCGTCAGCTGCGGCGCCTGCGCGGACACCTGCCCCACGGGCGCCATCGAGGACGTCACCCGGCTGGCCGAGGGCCTGCCCGAGCGCTGGGTGCGGACCACCTGTCCCTACTGCGGCACCGGCTGCGAGCTGAGCCTGGGTGTGAAGGCGGGCCGGATCACCGAGGCCCGGCCCCTGCTCGACGCGCCCGTGAGCCGCGGCCACCTCTGCGTGAAGGGGCGGTACGGCTTCGGCTTCAACGACGCGCCCGACCGCGTCACCTCGCCCCTGGTCCGCCGTGACGGGGCCTGGGTGGAGGTCTCCTGGGAGGAGGCCCTGGACGCGGCCGTAGCCGCCCTGCGGCGGGCCGCGGGGCAGGCCGGGGTGCTGGCCTCCGCCCGCGCCACCAACGAGGAGAACTACCTCGCGCAGAAGTTCGCGCGGCTGGCCCTGCAGACTAACAACATCGACTGCTGCGCGCGGGTCTGCCACGCCCCCAGTGCCGCAGGGCTGAGCGAAGTCTTCGGAACCGGTGCCGCCACGAGCAGCTTCGCGGACATGGAGGAGGCGGGGCTGTTCCTGGTGGTAGGCGCCAACCCCACCGAGAACCACCCCATCGTCGGCGCCCGGATCCGCCAGCGGGCCCGGGCGGGCGTGCCGCTCCTCGTGGTGGACCCCCGACGCACCGAACTGGCCGCGCTGGCCACGGTGCACCTCGCGCTGCATCCCGGGACAAACCTGCCCCTGCTGCTGGCGCTGGGCCACGTCATCCTGCGGGAGGGTCTCACGGACACGGCCTTCCTGCAGGCCCGCACCGAGGGCCTGGCGGCTTTCGCGGCTTCGGTGGAGGAATGGACCCCAGAGCGCGCCGCTGGCGTCTGCGGCGTCCCGGCCGAGGACATCCGGCGCGCGGCGCGGCTCTACGCCACCACCAGGCCCGCCATGTGCCTGCACGGCCTTGGCGTCACGGAGCACATCCAGGGCACGGACACGGTGGCGGCCCTGGCCCAGCTGGCCCTGCTGACGGGCAACGTGGGCATCTCCGGCGCAGGGGTGAACCCCCTGCGCGGGCAGAACAACGTCCAGGGCAGCGCGCAGATGGGCTGCGAGCCGTCCCGACTCACGGGCTACCAGAAGCTGGCCCTGGCCCAGGGCACCCATGCGTCCGTCTGGGGCGCGGAACTGCCCGCAGCACCCGGTCTCACAGCCATGGGCATGGTGGACGCCGCGGGCGAGGGCCGCCTGAAGGCCCTGCTGGTGATCGGCTATGACCTCCTGCTGAGCCACCCGGATACGGAGACCACTGCGGCCTGCCTGAATGTCTTGGACGACCTCATCGTCGTGGACCTCTTCCTGACGGAGACGGCCAAGGCCTTCGGCACGGTCTTCCTGCCCGCGGCCAGCCCCTTCGAGAAGGAGGGCACCTTCATGAACAGCGAGCGGCGCGTCCAGCGGGTGCGCCGGGCGGTGCCGCCCAAGGGCCAGAGCCGCACGGACCTGGCGATCCTCTGCGGGCTGGCCGAGCGCCTGGGAGCCGGGGCGCACTTCCGCTTCGAGGACGCCGCGGCGGTGTGGGACGAGGCGCGGCGCACCTGGCCCGCCATCGCTGGCATCAGCCACGCGCGGCTGGACCGGGAAGGGGGCCTCCAGTGGCCCTGTCCCACCGAGGACCACCCGGGCACGCCCCGGCTGCACGGCGAAGCCTTCGCCGGCGGGGGGCCCGCGCGGTTCCACCCGCTCCGCTGGACGCCCAGCGCCGAAGTGCCGGACGCGGCCCATCCCTTCCTGCTGAACACGGGCCGCAGCCTCTTCCACTTCAACGCCGCCACCATGACCCGGGCCACCCGCAACGGTCGCCTGTCCCCGGACGACTGTCTGGACCTGCATCCCGACGATGCCCGGGCCCTGGGCGTGGCGGCCGGCGACGCGGTGCGGGTGCGGAGCCGCCACGGCGCCTTCACGCTCCGGGCCCGCCTGACAACCGACGTGCGGCCCGGTGAGCTCTTCGCCACCTTCCACGCGGTGGAGGCCTGGGTGAACCGCGCCACGGGGCCTGGCCGGGATAGCGTGACCGGCACTCCGGAATACAAGGTCACGGCGGTGTCCCTGGAGAAAGCCTAGATCCCACCTAGCTCCCAGGCGGCGCCGGGGTCCACATCGATGGCCACCTCGGTGCCGTCGTCCAGGATCAGCATGGGCGGATCGCCGGGTCGCAGGTCGACAATGGTGCGGCCCAGCAGGCGCTCCCGGCGGCCGTGGTGCCAGGGGATGCCCACGGGGTAGGTGCGGCGGTAGGCGTCCAGGGGACCCTCCAGCCGGTGGCAGAGGTGGGTCAGGGCCGCCTGGAGGGCCGAGTCGAAGCCCTGGGGGGGCTCTGGATCCAGGCCGGCCGCAGCCAGGAAGGCCTCGCCCGGGGGGCGGCCCTCGGGGTTCTCGGTGGCCCAGTGCCGCTGCCGGGACCCTGCGGGAGACTCCCCGCGGAGGACCACCGGGCGGTCGTGGTGAATGCCGAGCCAGAGCGAGACCAGGCCGCAGGGGCCGGTGTCCTCGAGGTCCGGGGCAGGCTGGGCGTCATCGTGAAAGACCACGGCCCGCAGGGGCAGCCACTCGAAGGCTTCAGCCGCCTTGGCGCCCACCGGTCCCGGGAGCTTGCGATGGAGTTCGGCCACGGCCTCGGCGAAAGTCTGGCGGAGGCCCGCGAGGCTGAGGACGCCCTCCGGGAGGCCCAGCGCATTCAGGGCCAGGGGCGGCTCGTGCCAGTCCACGGCCATGGCCGGCACCAGCTGCTGGAACAGGATGAGCGCGGGATCCCAGTCCCAGTGCCGGGCCGGCTCGTAGCCCAGCTCGCGGCAGAGGTCGAACCAGGCCCGGGCGGGCGCCGCCATGCCCAGCTGGTAGATGGACCGCCCGTCAAGGAAGAGCTCACTGCTGGGTCCCTGGGGCGTCTCCCGGCGGGTGAGGCCCACTTCGTGCCGCCCCAGCGTGGCCAGGGTGGTCTCGTGGTAGGGATGATCCTCCTGCCGGAGCACCTTCAGCGGCGCGCCTAGAATCCAGCCCTCCAGAGTCATGCCCGGTCTCCCCATGAAGGAAACCTCGGGCATCCTGCTCCGGGCGTCAATGGCCTGAACCGAGGTAGGTTGCCTCAGTCCACCCGTTGAAGATTCACGCCCGGGTAGTAGTGCTGAAGGATCTGCTGGAATGGGGTGCCCTCCAGGGCCATGCCGTAGGCGCCGGTCTGGCACATGCCCAGGCCATGCCCCCAGCCCCGGCCGTAGAAGATCCAGCGGCGCTTGGCCCCGTAGCCCACCGTGAGCCAGCGGAAGACGTTGTCCTTGAGGCCCAGCAGGCCCCGGATGTGCATGCCCCGCACCCGGTGGGAGGCCCCCCGGGTGTCCACCAGGGTCAGGTCCAGCACCCGCCCCTCGTCGTTGTAGTCGGCCTTGAGCTCGCGGATTCCCGGCACCTTGATGCGCCGGCTCACGTTGGCAAGCAGCTCGGACTCGCTGAACTCCACGCGCCAGTGGGCCGTGGGGTTGTAGCGGTCCCAGGCGGCGCCGTCCGGGTCCAGGCGGCGCACCAGCACCTGGGCGGGGCCCGCTTCGCCGGGGATCCACTTGAGCCGGTCGCCCACCTGGATGTCGGCCTTGGGCAGCAGACGGAGGCTGCCGTCCGGGCCCTCCTCCGCGAGGAGTACCGTCGGCGCCAGCGGCAAGGGTTCCGGTCCCCCGCGCTTGCGGCGGACCTGCCCGTCGAGCAGCAGGGAGCCCTCGCTGGGGGTGAAGGGCTCCAGCTCCAGCCAGAGGCGGCCCAGGACCTGGAGGGCCTGGCGCAGGGTGACGGGTTCCTCGGCGGCCCAGGCGGCGGCGGGCACCACGCCCCGGCGGGTCAGGAAGGCCGCCAGCAGGCGATCCTGGGGGAGACTCGCCGGCAGAAAGTAGGCCGCGTCCTGGGGCCGCTCCTGGCCCTCCACCAGCCGCTGGAAGCCGAAGGCCCGGGCCAGAGCCAGGAAGAGGTGTCCCTGCCCTGCGAGGGGGCTGGGGTCCAGGGCCAGCCGCTGCTGGAGCAGCCGCACGGGCTGGGCGAGCTCGGTGGGGGTCGCGGGTCGGGCCAGGCGCTCCCCGGCCAGCCACTCGGGGGGCAGCCCCGCGGAGGCCAGGCGCAGCAGCTCCCAGCTGAGCCAGGGCTGCTGGATTTCAGGGGTGATGGGGAGGCCCGAGGCGAAGGGCAGGGTCAGGGGCCGCTCGGGGTAGCAGGAGGCCGCCCGGAGGTAGGGGGCGTTGCCGCCGAAGACGTGGGCCACGTCCGTGGTGTGGCCGCCGCAGTTGGCCATGAAGAGGGCCTGGATGGGCTTGCCCCCATAGGTGGCGAAGAGCCCTTCGGTCTCCTGGATGGCGCGGTCCGTGAGGGACTGCTCGCCGTCCCGGCCGCCATAGACCTGGTCGGCGACGGTGTCGCCCATGTCGAAGCCGTCCGCGGCCCGCTTGCCGCGGTTGGCCACGGCATAGGTCCGGGCCGCCACGGCCTGGGCTTTGAGGGCCTCCAGGGCCGGGAACTCCCAGGCGCCCATCTCCTTGGGCACCACGCCGCGCAGGTAGGTCTCCAGGTCCAGCGTGTTCACCACGGTCAGGCGCCCCTGGGCGTTGGGCAGGATCTCCACCTTGCCCCGGTAGCGGCCCTTGCCCTGCAGGCTGGTGAGCTCCCCGGCGGGCCTCAGCCAGACGCCCGCCTGGGGCAGCGGCCGACGCTCGTAGCGGTCGGTGATGGCATACAGGGCGCGACCCTTCCGGGGGGAACCGGGGCGCTGCTCTGAGGCCACCCACAGCTCGTCGAAGCCAAGGTCCTGCAGCTTCTGCAGCACCGGCTCGGCTTCCCGCACCTCTGGGAAGTGTCCGGTGACCACGCGCCAGGTGTCGGCATCCGGCACCTTGATCTGGTCGGGAGCCTCACCCAGGCTCCGCAGCCGCTTCATCAGGGCCTGGGCCTCGGCGGCCTCGAGGGGGCGGCCCACCTGGATGCGGTATTCGGTGGTGGAGTCCGAGACACCCCGGCTGTCCCACCAGATGCGCAGCTTCTCTTCTGGCGCCAGGCTGAGCAGGCGCTTCCCGGTCCGGTCGCAGACCTGGCCGCCCCCTTCCAGGGACACGATCCACTCGACCGCCTGGGTGTCGAGCCCAATGCGCAGCGGTGGCTGGGCCGCGCGCAGGGGCGAGAGGGACAGGATCAGGGCGGGGACGAGGAGGGCTTTCATGATCGGAATTGTCCCACGAATCGCGCCAGGGTCTGCCAGCGGCGGGCGCGCAGGGTCTCTGCGCCGAGCAACTCCCCACCCGGGCCCCGGCGGTGGGTGAGCAGGGCGAGGCAGCTCTGGTCGGCGGGACGGAAGAAGAGGGCGGGGCCTGTGTAGCCCAGGTGGTACCACCAGCCTGAGGGCGGGCCGGGCCGGGGCTCGATGGGGGGCGCGGGAGTGGGTGCGGCCTCGGTGGGGTCTTCGATGACCTCAAGGCCGAAACCCAGCGGAAGATGGGACAGCAGCTGTCCAAAGGAACCCGGGTCCTCGGGAAGCACCTGCAGGCCGAGGCCCCAGCGGGCGCCCTGCTCGCCGGGGGCGGCCGCCACGGCCATGCGACGCGGCCAGCCCGCCGCGACCCAGCGGGCCAGGGCGGCGCGCAGCTGGGGGGCCGTGGTACCGAAGCCCGCGTGGCCGCGCATGCCGGCCCGGGCGTTGGCATCGTGGGGCAGGTGTGGGTCGCGCAGGGGCGGGCGCGTGCCCATGGCGAGGGTCCAGGCCTCGGCATCCGGGGCATCCGGAAGCGCCACGGGGGCTGTCGTCCACGGCGCTGGACTCAGCCCGGAGGCCGCGCCCAGCCGGGGGAAGGGCACGCCGGTCTCAGCCTCCAGCAGCTCACCCAGCAGGCGGTAGTTGAGGTC
>JAAXXS010000132.1 GCA_013334395.1 Holophagaceae bacterium
CCCCCACCCCTGCTACACTCAAGTCCCTACCGCGGGGTGGAGCAGTCCGGTAGCTCGTTGGGCTCATAACCCAAAGGTCGCAGGTTCAAATCCTGCCCCCGCTACCAATGAAAGAGGGCCCCAACGGGCCCTTTTTCATTGGTAGAGCGCGGGGGCAGGATTTGAACCTGCGAATGGGATTTCGGAGACGCGGCTAGATGCCGCGTCGGAGAAAGACCGGGGGACGCGAAGCGGACCCAGTTCAAATCGTGACTGAGTGGGTCGCCCCGAGAGGCGGATGACGGCCAAGCTTCAAACGGGAGAAAAGAACCCTACGCCTTCACCCCTTCCCTCCCAAACCTCCGCCCCACCTTCTTCTCAATCACCGCCAGATGCGCCTCCTCAGCCGGCCCCACGAGGCTGATGGCGACGCCCCCCAGACCCGCCCGCCCGGTGCGGCCGCTGCGGTGCACGTAGTCCTTGGGTGACCGCGGCAGGTCGTAGTGGATGACGCAGGCCAGGCCGCTCACGTCGATGCCTCGGGAGATGAGATCGGTGGCCACGAGGATGCGCAGGCGGCCGCTGCGGAACTGGTCCAGCGCATCGGTGCGGGCGCTCATGCTCTTATCGCCGTGAAGCGAGAGGGCCCGGATGCCACTGTTGCCCAGCTTGCGAACCACGTTGTCGGCCCGCCGACCCGAGGCCACGAACACCAGCACCTGGGGCCAGGTCTCCCGGGCCAGCAGCTCGCGCAGGAAGGGGCCCTTCTGCTCCTGGGGGACAAGGTAGGCCCGCTCCTCGAGGTCCACGGCCAGCTCGGGCGAGGCCTCCACGAGGACGTGCTGCGGCACCTTCAGGAAGAGCTGGATGACCTCCTCCACGGCGGCGTTCATGGTCGCGGAGAACATGAGCGTCTGCCGCCGGGCGGGCAGCTGCCGCAGGAGGTCCTTCATCTCGTCGCGGAAGCCCAGCTCCAGCAGCTTGTCCGCCTCGTCGAGGACCAGGTGCTGCAGCCCCGCCAGGCTCAGGGCGTTGTTGCGAACCAGCTCCAGCAGGCGCCCCGGCGTGGCGATGACCAGATCCGCGCCGCCCCGCAGGGCCAGCATCTGGGGGTTCACGGAGACGCCACCGAAGGCCGCCTGGATCTTAAGAGGATGGGGCAGGTGCTTCGCCAACTCCGCAGCCCGGTCCCGCACCTGCGCCGCCAACTCGCGGGTGGGCACCAGGACCAGCCCCCGCGGCGGGTTCCCCGGCAGGCGACCCGGGCCGCCCTTGACCAGCAGGTGCAGCAGGGGTGCCAGGAAGGCCACCGTCTTCCCGGAGCCCGTGGGCGCCTGCACCACCAGATCCTGGCCCGTCAGAACCCGGGGAATGGTCTGTGCCTGGACCGGGAAGGGCTGGGTGTAGCCCAGGGCCTGGAAGGCGCGTTCAAGCTCGGGGCCGAGCAGCAAGGGGGAGAAGGGCAACGGGAAGCCTCCAGGGACAAAGAGCAGTGGACCAAGTCCCAGTATCTCCGGTCTCGCCCAGGAAGGGGCCGCAGCGGCGCAGCAGACCTTGAATCCCTAGGCCAGCTGCTCCCGCAGCAGGGCGACCTCGGCCTGGACCGCCGACAGCTCGAGGTCGACCCGCGCATTGCGCTCGGCCACCGCAGCGGCCTGCCGGTGCAGCGCATCCTGCTGTCCCAGGGAAGCCAGCTTCCTCCTCACGACCCCCTTGTAGAGCTGCCAGCCGATGAACAGGGGGAGCACCTGCACGTAGATCTTGAAGAAGAGCGGGATCATCGCCAGAAGGAGCAGCACGACCTTGATGATCTTGGTGGTCCGGGCGGTGTCCCGCATCTGCTGCTGGAGGCCCCGGACTTCCTCCCAGAGCTGGTCGGCACTCCGCCCATGCACGGGCAGGGTGGCCTCGGGGAGCCGGGCGCCTTCCAGGGCCTGGACCTTCCGAAGGGCTGCCTCAAGCTGGACCTCAACCTGCAGCTTCCCGCAGAAATCACAGCGCTGGTGGTGGGCCGGGAACTCCTTCTCGCAGCTGAGACAGGCCCGCACGAGGGCGTGCCCCTGCTGGCAGAACCGGGCCTCCTTCAGCACCACCTGACCGCAGGCGACGCAGACCTGCTCGCCGGATTTCTGAAGCGCCTCCGCCAGCACCAGGTTCCGGTTGATGACCAGGAGGGACGTGGCCTGGCAGTGGGAGCAGCGGAGCTCGGCGCCGAAGGAGAGCTCCCGGGGCGGGTTGCTGGACACGGCCCCACAGGAGGGGCAGCGCAGCGGAATGATCTCGAACGAAGCCAAACCCCCTCCCGAGGACTCATCGGAATATCTGAATACAGAATAGCTTACAAAGAAGTGTCCCTATCTCCCTGCCAGGATCTGCCCCGCCTCCGCCGCCTTGATCCCCAGCGCGGAGGCGGCCTGCTCCAGGGACCAGCCCGTCTCTACGGCACCCGCGACGAAGGCCCAGCGGGCATCCCGCAGGGTGGCGGCGGTGTGTCCATCCCCCTGCCCATCCTCCGCCAGCATCGCCTTGAACAGCAGCCGCTCCAGAGGAGCCGTAAGCACGGGCGGGGCCTGGCCCCTGGCCTTGGCAGGCACCGCCAGGGAGCGGACGACGCCGTCCTCCTGGTGGATCAGGCCCCGGCGCTGGAGCTTCAGCAGCGTGCCGTAGAGCCTCCGCGCCAGGCGGCCCTTGGCGCCCCGGCTGGACCGCTTGCTCACCAGCAGCGCGGCGAAGTGGTCCAGCAGGGCCCGCCGGACCACCCCGTCGGGATAGACCTCCACCAGCACCTGGCGCACCCAGGCCCCGCTCAGTCGGCCGACGGCCATGTCTGCCTCCCCCGGGCCTGCGGCTTGCATCGTCGCTGGGTGGGCATCCCTCAGCCCCAGCCGATCTTCATGGCCCGATTCAGCCCTGGGAGGCCCGGTGCCCCTGTGGCCAGGTCCTGTTTCAGGTGCCTCCAGAGCTTGCCTAGGTTGGCCCTGGCGGCCACCCGGTCAAGCCAGGCCTCGTCCCATTCCATCTGGCGGGACTGGCAGGCTGCAACCCCGATGGCCTGGGCGTAGGCCACCTCGAGCTGATCCCCCACCACCCAAGCGAGCCTGTCCAGCAGGCTGGCCTCGGGGCGAAGACAGAGGATGGGCCTGCCTTCCAGGGTGGGTACCTCGGTCGTCGCTTCTCCCGGGGCGAAGACATAATCCCCGACCGCCAGGGGCCCACTGGGGAACTCGATGGGCACCCCTTCCAGCACCACGTGGCGATCCGACGGCTCTGTCACGCGGATTCCCGCCTTGATGAGATCGCTCACGGCCAAGTGGGTGATGAAGACCAGGTCCCCCGTGGCGAAGATCCTGTCCCGTTTCCCCACCCAGACCTGGACCGCAGACCCGCCAACAAGCACGGCCTCGGCCTGCAGCTGTTCGAAGGCATCCAGCAGGGTCCCGGGCACGCCAATGGGGCTCGGGGCATAGTGCCAGCGAGTCCCGGTCATGGGCCCTTCCCCCGGGGGGGACGCCTTCGGGCGCCGTCCTTCCGGACGTTCGCGTCGCTCTCCCGCAGGGCGACGGGGTCGCCTCCTTCCCGCAGCAACCGGCGCTCCACGGGGTCCCGAGGCTTCCGGGCGGCGCTCTCAGCCAGGCGCTCCCCGTAGCCGTCCAGGACGGACTCCAGGGCAATCGCAGGACGCGACCGATTTTCCTGGATCCGCCGGAGGGTCTCCAGGGCCCGCTGGACCGTGGCGGGACGCAGGCGCCGGAAGGGCTGCTCCTGGCGGCTGAGCATCGGCTGGCTGACCCGCATGGCGAAGGCCAGAGCCGCCTGGGTGACGCCTGCCGCTTCCCGGGCCGTGCGGATGGGGTTGGCCTGGAGCGAGGTCTCCAGACAGGCCGCGGGACGGACCAGCAGGCCATCCAGAGCCGCCTGTTCCTGCGCCGTGGAGGGACCAGCCGGGGCACTTGGCTGCCGAGCCACCGACCCGACCTGGGCCACGGGCACCAGGGCGAGCACCCGCCGCCCTGCGCCATCCGTGATGTAGCCAACGGGACGCATGCCTTCCTCCGAAGACCAAATATAACCTTTAATAACCTTTTGACAAGCCTGCCGAGTCAGGCTCGCCGCTCGGCCCGGTTCGCCAGCTGATAGAAGGGCAGGCCCAGCAGGACCAGCACGAGGCCGGGCCAGGTGTAGCTGGGGCGGTAGAGCAGGAGGCCGACCATGATCGCGAGGCAACCGGCGATATAGAGGGCGGGCGTGACCGGATAGCCCCAGGTGCGATAGGGCCGGGGCAGGTCCGGGCGGGTGCGGCGCAGGACGAAGACGCCCACTACCGTAAGGACGAAGAAGAGCAGCTCCGCGAAGATGACGAAGTCCAGCAGCTGGTTGTAGGTGCCGGAGAGGGCGAGGAGCCCCGTCCAGACCGCCTGGATGGCCAGGGCCGCCGCGGGCACGCCCCGGGCGCTCAGGCGCTCCGCGGAGCGGAAGAAGAGACCGTCTACGGCCATGGCCTGGTAGATGCGGGGCGAGGAGAGGATGGCCCCGTTCAGGTAGCCCACCATGGAGACCAGGATGGCTCCGGCCATGATCATCCCGGCCCGGGGACCCAGCAGGACCCGGAGGGTCTCCGTGGCGACCCGGCCCGCAGGGGCAGTGGCGATGCCCGTGGGGCCCAGCACATGCAGGTAGGCCAGGTTGGCCAGCAGGTAGAGCCCCACCACCATGCCCACGCCCAGCGTCAGACTGAGCGGCAGGGTGCGGCCCGGGTCGCGGACCTCGCCGCCGATGTAGGGCAGGTAGTTCCAGCCATTGGTGGCAAAGAGGCTGCCCACCTGGGCCACCAGGAAGGCCCCCAGCAGGGGCAGCGCCGGACCACCGCCGGTGTAGGGGCCGGGGTTCGGCGCCGTGGGCGGGCTCATGAAGAGGCCCAGCAGGATCAGGCCCACGAGAGCCCCCAGCTTGGCCATGGTGATGATGCTCTGCACCCGGGCGCCCATGCGGATGCCCTGGAGGTTCACCCAGGTCAGCAGCACCACCATGACCAGGCCCACGGCCCGGGCCGAGGTCAGCCCCAGCGCCCAGGGGCCGAGGGTGAAGCCCCCCACGTGCATCTCGGCGATGCGGACAGGCGGCAGCAGCCAGTGGGCATCGCTGAAGAAGGGCAGGAAGCTGCCGAGGACATAGCCGAAGGCGCTGGCGACGGCGGCGATGGAACCGCACTCGATGATGGCGAAGGTGGTCCAGCCGAAGAGAAAGGCCACCCGGCGGCCGAAGGCCTCCTTGAGATAGACATAGGGACCGCCCGCCTCCGGATACATCGCGGCCAGCTCGCCGAAGGCCAGCACGCCCATCAGGGTCAGGAAGCCCGTGAAGGCCCAGGTGACCAGGAGGAAGGTCCCGCTGTGGCCGGTCTGCACGATCTCGGAGGGGACCACGAAGATGCCGCTGCCGATCATGCAGCCAGCGATCAGCATGGTCCCCGCGAAGAGACCCACTTCCCGTCGGTAGCCCGTGGTCATCGGCGCCTCCGCCCATCCGGAAGCGGGATCCCACCATGGGAACCGGGATCGTGAGGGGTGGGTCTCAGGATCTGGTCAAGGTCCCGAGCGCGTCAAGGCATGGCCGGAAACCTCTGCCCATGGATTGTGGAGCGGGCCTGCCGGACCGACATTGTCCCTGCCCTTTCCCCGAAGGAGGCCGCGATGCTCACCCCCCGCCTGAAAGCCTTTCTGGAGACCCACCACGTGGCCTACAGCGCCATGCCCCACCGGCCCGCCTACACGGCCATGGAAGTGGCCCAATCCCTGCACGTGCCAGGACAGGACATGGCCAAGACCGTGATCGTGGACCTGGACGGTCGGCTCGCCATGGCCGTGCTGCCCGGCACGCGCCACGTCAGCCTGGCCAAGCTGGAGCGGTCCACCGGTGCCCAGCACGCCCGCATCGCCCATGAAGGGGAGTTCCGCTTCGACTTCCCCGACTGCGAAGTAGGCGCCATGCCGCCCTTCGGCAACCTCTTCAACATGGAGGTGCTGGTGGACCCGCAGCTGGCGGCAGACAAGGAGATCGTCTTCAACGGCGGCGACCACAGCGAGGCCGTGCGGATGACCTACCAGGACTTCGCGCGCCTGGTGCACCCCCGGGTCCTGGAGATGTGAGCGGTCTGGGGGCCACGATTCCCACTGATGCAAGAGAGATCGGCCCCGAGCGCGCAGGCGGGCGGGTGGGGGTTTGACACCGGGCACCGGCCCCGCGACCATTCCCTTCCCTGGCACCGAGGAGTCCCGCCATGAAATACAACCAGTTCGGCCGCACGGGCCTGTTCGTGTCCGAGATCTGCCTCGGCGCCATGACCTTCGGCGGCAACCCCGATGCCGGCTTCTGGAAGGCCATCGGCCAGCTGGGCCAGGCCGAGGTGGACGGGCTCGTGGCCCGGTCCCTGGCCGCGGGCGTGAACTTCTTCGACACCGCCGACGTCTACTCCTTCGGCCAGTCCGAGCGGCTGCTGGGCCAGGCCTTCAAGAACCTGGGCGTCGCCCGCAAGGACGTGATCATCGCCACCAAGGTCTTCGGGGAGATGGGCCCCCAGCCCAATGACAAGGGTGCCTCCCGGGGGCACATCATGGACTCGGTCCAGGCCAGCCTGGAGCGCCTGCAGACGGATCACATCGACCTCTACCAGATCCACGGCAATGACACCGTCACCCTCCTCGAGGAGACCCTCCGGGCCCTGGATGATCTGGTCCGCCAGGGGCTGGTGCGCTACGTCGGCGTCTCCAACTGGGCCGCCTGGAAGATCGCCCGGGCCCTGGGGATCAGCGAAGCCAAGGGCTACGCGCGCTTCGAGACCCTGCAGGCCTACTACTCCATCGCTGGCCGAGACCTGGAGCGGGAGCTGGTGCCCATGCTCACGGAGGAGAAGCTGGGCCTGATGGTCTGGTCCCCCCTGGCGGGCGGCCTGCTGTCGGGCAAGTTCGGCCCCGGCGCCCCCACCCCCGAGGGCGCCCGCCGCACCGCCTTCGACTTCCCGCCCGTGGACACGGCGCGGGCCTGGGCCTGCGTGGCGGTCATGCGCGAGGTCGCAGCGTCCCACGGCGTGTCCGTAGCCCAGGTGGCCCTGGCCTGGCTGCTGGCGAAGCCCCAGGTCATGAGCATCATCATCGGGGCCAAGTCCTTGGCCCAGCTGGAGGACAACCTCGCTGCGGCGGACCTGGTTCTCACCACAGAGGACA
>JAAXXS010000306.1 GCA_013334395.1 Holophagaceae bacterium
TCGCGCTGCTCTTCGAAGCGCTTGGTGCGGGCCACGCGCTTGACCTTGTGCTCGTGGCTCTCGGCAGGCTTGAAGATGCCTTCTTCGCCGGTGGCGCCGGTGCTGGCGCGGGTAAGCCGGGCGGCATTGCGGAGGACCTTCAGGGCCGCCTCCATGTCCGCCGGCAGGGGCGCCGTGACGGTGACGACTTCCTCGGTGATGGGGTGCTTGAAGCCGAGCAGCTCGGCGTGGAGGGCCTGCCGGTCGAGGAGGGGGCTCTCGGTGCCGTAGACCTGATCGCCCAGCAGCGGGAAGCCCCGGTCCGCGAACTGGACGCGGATCTGGTTGCGGCGGCCCGTCTCCAGCTTCACTTCCACGATGGTGTGGCCGGGCAGGCGCTCCACCACGCGGTAGTGAGTGACCGCTTCCTTGGCGCCGGGGGGCATGCGCTTGCCGCCGCCGGGACCCTTGCGCGCCGTGGCCACGGACATCTTGAGGGACTTGGCGTGCTCGATGAGGTGCCCGGCGAGGGTGCCGCTGTTCTCCGGCAGCTCACCAACCAGGACCGCGAAGTAGACCCGCTGGAGGCGGTGCAGCTCGAAGTGCTTCTTCAGGCCGTGCAGGGCCTCGGGTGTCTTCGCGAAGACCAGCACGCCGCTGGTGAAGCGGTCCAGCCGGTGGACGATGTAGAGGTTGAAGCGCTTGAAGCCCCGGCGCCGGTAGGACTCGGTGATGGCCTCGGCCAGGTTGGGCTCTTTGCCCAGCTCGGAGGGGACCGTGAGCAGGCCTGCGGGCTTGTAGACGAAGAGCAGGTGGTTGTCTTCCCACAGGGTCTCGAAGGGGCCGGCCTGCAGCTTGCTTGCGGGCGGAATCACCTCGTAGGTGCGCTCGGGATCGAAGACGACCTTGATGGCATCGCCGGTCTTCAGGCGCAGGCCGTGCTTGCTGGCCACCTCGCCGTTGACGGTGACGCAGCTGCCGTCGACGAAGCCCTTGGCCTGCCGGTGGCTGATCACCATGATCCGGTGCAGCTCCGAGGCCAGGGCAGTCCCGTCATGTTCCGCCTGCCATTCCCGTTCGATGCGTGCCATGGCGCCGCCCTCCGTCATCGCCCCGCGTCCTTGCAAACGCCAAGCGGACTTCCAGCAGAACACGGGGATCGGTTTGCTCCAAAGGAAAAGGGAGCGGCGGGGCCGCTCCCTTTTCTGGATGCCCTTGGATCCGGGCTACTTCTTCTCGACTTTGGTGAAGTCGCCAGCCTTGACCACCACGAAGGTTTCTGGGTGGAGATACTTGCGGAGGGCGGCGTTCACCTCCTCCAGCTTCAGAGCCTGCACCTTGGCCTCGAGTTCACCCTCGAAGCGCACGGAGCGGCCAAGGTTGAGGCTGCGGCCCAGCCAGCGGGTGATGGCGCGGTCCTCCTGCCGGTCCGTCTTCTCGCCCTGCAGCCAGGTGGTCCGGGCGAAGTCCAGCTCTTCCTGGGTATAGCCGTCCTTTAGGGCCTTCCTGATCTCGTCATCGAAGGCCGCCTCCAGCTTGGTGGCGTTCTCCGGGGCAAGCAGGGCATAGGCCTGCCAGATGGCGATGGGATCCTGGCTGCTGACGCTGGCCATGGAGCCCGCGCCGTAGCTGAACCCCTCCTTCTGGCGCAGCCGATCGGCGAGGCGGCTCTTGAGGGCGCCGCCGCCGAGGATCTGATTGGCCATGAGGAAGGCGGGGTAGTCTGCGTCCGTGTCCTTCATGGCCCAGCGGGTCTGGGCCAGGAAGAAGGCACCCTTCTTGTCCGGGGTCTCGATGGCCTTGCGCTGCCCGGTGGGCACCTTCAGCCGCCCGGGAATCCGGAGGTAGGGAGCCTTGGCGGTCCAGGTTCCGAAGGCCTCGGTGGCCAGCTTCTGCAGCTCAGCCGCATCGAAGTCGCCGACGGCGGCGAACTCCGCGTGATCGGCGCCATAGAAGCCCTGGTGGAAGGCCTTGAGGTCCTCCACCTTGAGGGCCTTGAGCTCCTCCAGGCGGGCGTCAGGGCTGCGGAAGGCGGAGGGATGGCCCGCCGGATAGGCATCGAAGAGGGGAGCCATGAACTCCATGGCCTTGGCTTGGGGCTCGTTGCGCTGGGCCTCGATGCCGGTGGCCTGCTGCTTGACCAGGGTCTCC
>JAAXXS010000307.1 GCA_013334395.1 Holophagaceae bacterium
CCCTGCCCATCAAGGACGCCGTTGCCGACGGCGTCTTCTGCGCCTACACCAGCTGGGGCTACTTCGCCACGGAGGCCGAGAACCTCCACCAGCTGACCGAGTTTGCCCGGGTGCTTCGGCCCGGCGGCGTGCTGCTGCTGGACCTGGCGGGGCGCTCCCGCCTCCAGGCGAGCGTGGCCGAGGTCGATGGTTACTGGATGGACTACCAGGAGGGCTACCAGGAGCGGGTCACCTGGAGTCCCGACGGGCGCCGCATCCTCACGGAGCGCCTCTGCCAGGGGGAGCGGTTCTGCCACGACATCTGGATCCCCACGGACCTGGAAGCCCGCGCCTACCTTGAGGCGTCTGGCTTTGACCTGGACCGGGCCTGCGGCGGGCTGGACGGGCGTCCCTGGGACGAGGCTGCGGACCGCTGGATCTACCGGGCGATCAAGCGCTGACGCGACCCAGCGCCAGGAGGTAGGCGGCAAACCCCAGCCCGCAGAGGCCCAGGGCCAGGGGCAGCCCCAGGGACTGCACGAGCACCCCGCCCACCAGAGGACCGATCATCAAGCCCACCGAGTAGGCGAGGTTCAGGATGGAGAAGGCGGAAGCGAAGCTCTGGCTGCCCTGCCGCTCCACCTGATCGGCGACGGCAGGGCTGCAGGGGCTCATGATGAAGCTGGCCGCGCTGCCCAACCCCATCATCGCCAGCACCACCATCCAGAGCTTCGGCAGCAGGGCCGGCAGAGGCAGGAGCAGCGGGGTCAGCACCAGGCCCATGCGCAGGACCCTGGCCCGGCCGATGCGGTCGGACAGGCGCCCCATCAGGGGTGACGTGAAGGTGTGCGCGAGGGCCATGGCCGCGAAGCAGAGACCGATGCCCGAAGGGCCGAGGCCCAGCCGGTGGTCCATGTCCAGCGGGACCGTCGACTCCAGCAGGCCCCACAGGCACGAGCCCAGGGCCATGGCCCCGGCGAAGATCCGGATCACCGGATTGGCCAGCAGCTGGCGAAAGGGCAGGCGCTCACCCCGGTCAGCCTCGACCTCTGGCAGCAGGAAGGCCCGGCCCGCGGCGTCCAGGGCCACCAGTCCCGCACCCAGGAGGAAGGGCGCCGCAGGTCCCGCGTGCTGGGCCAGGAAGCCCGAGATGGGCGGCCCGATCAGCACCCCGAGGTTGGCGGCGGCGAAGGCCGTGCCCATGGCGCGTCCCCTCGACTCGGGCGGGAAGTGGTCCGCCAGCAGGGCCATGCCCGGCAGCCAGGTGGCCGCACCCGCGACCCCCTGGCAGAACCGCGCCAGCACCAGCAGCCAATACTGGTTTGACACCGCGAACACCAGCGTGGTCACGGCCAGCCCCGCCAGGCCCCAGAGCATGGGGAGCCGCCGACCGTAGCGGTCCGTGAGCACCGCCACCGGGAAGGTGGCCAGCAGCAGGGCCACCGCATAGCTGCCGAAGAGCACCCCGACCTGCATCGGGTTGAGGTGCAGGTCCCGCGCATAGCGCGGCAGCAGCGGCACCAGCAGGTAGTAGAGGAGCATGTCCACATGGAACGCGAGCGCCGTCACCAGGAGGGCGGCAGTCTGGGACGAAGGGCGGCGCATCTCCCCACTATGAGCCAGTCCCGGGAGGACTTCAGCAGGCTCGCAGAGTCGGAGCTGCTTGTCGGAGGGCAAAGCAGAGGCCGGCTCTGCCGACCTCTGCGCGGGGGTCCCGGGGGGAGGCTCCGGGTCCGCGAGCCCGAAGGGCGAGTGGGAGCCACGCGAGGCGTGGCGATACCTGGAGGCGCGCAGCGCAGATTACTCCGACTGACGGGGCCACCCAGAGGAGGACACAAGCGAGGTGCGGGCTTGGCCCGCTCTGAGCTCGGGGGTCCGGGGGTATTCGCGCAGCGAGGAACCCCCGGAGGACACAAGCGAGGTGCGGGCTTGGCCCGCTCTGAGCTCGGGGGTCCGGGGGTATTCGCGCAGCGAGGAACCCCCGGAGGACACAAGCACGGCCCCCTTGCGGAGGCCGTGGTGGATCGGTAAGCCGGGTTCTGTCGTGGAGCGTCATTCCTCTGGGATGAATGTCACCACCCACCTCGTGCGACCTACCCGCCGGCTCGGTCGGGTCAACCCTCGCCGCTTGCGCGGTGCGCCGGC
>JAAXXS010000308.1 GCA_013334395.1 Holophagaceae bacterium
GGGCGCCATCGAGCGTGGACACATGCACCACATGGAGGGTGGCCCGGTGCTTCAGCGCCAGGTCCACCACCCGCTGGATGGCGACCACCTCGGCGGCCTCGGGCCGCAGCAGGGTGTGCGTGAAGGCCTTGCTCAGGTCCAGCCCGCGGGCGTCCACGGCGGCGATGATCTCGTCATCTTCGCAGTGCACCAGGAAGCAGCCGCCCAGGTCGCCGAGGCTCTGGAAGAGCTCCTCGATGAGGTCGTAGCTGGCGAAGATGCCCGCGGCCTTGTAGGTGGTGTAGAGCTTCAGGGTGCGGTAGCCGCCGGCCTGGAGGACCCGCAGGGTCGCGAGGTCCCCGGGGCTGAAGGTGGTGGGCGTGAGGTGCCAGAGGACATCCGAATGGGTGTTGCCTTCAGCCTTGGCCCGGGCCTGCTCCAGGCCGCGCAGCAGGGTGTCGCCGGGCTCCTGGGTGACGAAGGTGCAGAGGGTGGTGATGCCGTTCTCCAGGCCCACCCGGGTGGCGGACTCGTAGGTGTCGGCCAGGTAGTAGGGGCCGATCTGGTCGTCCACGTGGGTGTGGAAGTCGATGAAGCCCGGCAGCACGTAGCAGCCCTGGGCGTCCACCACCCGGTCGGCGGAGGCCGCATCCAGGGTTCCCACGGCCGCGATGCGCTCGCCCTCGACCAGCACATCCAGCGCCTGGAGCTTCCCGTCGAGGGCCACCCGGCCATTGCGGACGAGGGTCTTCACAGGCTCAACGAAGCCAGCACGGGCGCGACAGCGGCGGGAATGCTGATGCGCGACAGGGGCGCCTCGACGTCCTTGAGGCCGTGGCCCGTGGCGAGAATGACCACCGGACCCGAGCCGGTCAGGCGGTTCGGGCCCGCCTGGAGCTTGACCAGGCCCGCCAGGGCCGTGGCGCCGGCAGGCTCCGTGAAGATGCCACTGCGGCCCGCGAGCAGAGCCTGGGCCTCGAGGATCTCGTCGTCAGTCACCGTGAGGGTCAGCCCCTGGCTGTCCAGCACCGCGCGCCTTGCGCCGTGGGCGTTGCTCGGGCAGGTCACAGAGATCGAATCGGCCCGGGTGGTCGGGTTGGCCGCATCGCTGTAGACGCCCGTCTCCACGTAGCGGTGGATGGCGTCGGAGGTCTCGGCCTGGACGCCGATGAGGCGCGGCAGGCGGTCGATGAGGCCGGCCCGCTGCAGGTCCACAAAGGCCTTGTGCACGCCGCCGAGGATGACGCCGTCGCCCACGGAGATGAGGATGGCCTCGGGCACCTGATAGCCCAGCTGGGCCCAGATCTCCAGGCCCGCGGTCTTCTTGCCCTCGATGGTGAGGGGATGATAGGCGGTGTTACGGTTGAGGCCGCCGCGCTGGGCGGTGTATTCCAGAGAGAGGGCGAAGGCGTCATCGTAGGTGCCCTTCACGGGGACCACCTTCGCGCCATACAGCACCATCTGCACCAGCTTGGCCTTGGGGGCCTTCTCGGGCACGAAGATCAGCGCCTTGGTATCCGTGGTGGCGCACACCGCGGCCAGGGCCGAGGCGGCATTGCCCGTGGAGGCCGCCACGACCAGGTCGATGCCCAGGCGACGGGCTTCGGCCACCACCAGGAACGAGGCGCGGTCCTTCAGGCTGCCGCTGGGATTCAGGCCGTCGTTCTTCACCCACAGGCTGGGCAGGCCCAGCTCGGCACCGAGGCGGTCCACCCGGCCCAGGGGCGTGTTGCCCACCTGGATGGGGGGGTGGAATTCCGGCTCCACCGCGCAAAAGAGGCTCCAGTCCGGCTTGGTCCGGCTGAAGGTGCGACCGATGCTTTCGTAGTCGAAGACCGCTTCCAGCACGCCCAGCAAGGGAATTCCGGGCCGATAGGCCGGGCCGCAGACGGGGCAGAGGTAGCGCACTTCGTCCCGCGCAAAGGCGCGTCCGCAATCCGTGCACCGATAGGTGAAGACGGTCATGAAGCTTCCTTCAGAGATAAAAAACCCGCGCGGAAGGGGTTCCCCTCCGCGCGGGTGGGTGGTGCGGTCTAGAAGTGGACTTCGATGGCAGCCATCACGCAGGTGGTCTTGGGGTTCACGCCCCCGCCCGTGCCAGAGGCAGCAGCAGCGGCAAC
>JAAXXS010000133.1 GCA_013334395.1 Holophagaceae bacterium
TCTGAGGTCCAGGGGATCTGGCTCAGGAACTTGTAGGTGTAGGTCACGTGGTTCTGGATCTCATCGCGCTCGTCCTCCGAGAGGCTGCCCTTGGGGATCCTCAGGAGGCTGATGTCGTGGGGATCGATGAGGGTCCGGTGGCCCCCGGACCAGTGCTGGTAGGTGAGATCCTCCAGCAGGTTCAGCTCCAGGGCCACTTCCTGGGGCAGTACCGTCGGCTCGTTGCTGCGCCGGATCAGCTCCATGAGCCGCCGGGCCTCCTCGTCCTGTCCGCGGAGGAGGGCGCCCACGGTGTCGTGGTCGAAGGCGCTGCCTTTGCTCCAGGCCGCCAGCAGGCTGTCCCGCATGGCCTCGAGGGTCCGCTGGTGCAGCCGCTGGTAGATGCTCTCGAGGCGCTCGCCTTCGATCTTCTTGGCCTTCACCAGCACCTGCTCCCGGACGCCGACCTTGCCGAAGTCGTGCAGCAGGCTGGCGTAGCGGATCTCACGGATCTGGACAGGATTGAAGTGGAGGGCGCCATAGGGTCCGTTGGGGGTGCTGTTCACGGCCTCGGCCAGGCCCACGGTGAGGTCGGCCACGCGGCTGGAGTGGCCGGAGGTGCTGGGATCCCGGGCCTCGATGGCGGTCACCGAGGCGTTCACGAAGCCCTCGAAGAGCCGCTCGATGTCGTTCTTCAGCCCCAGGATCTCCTGGGTGCGGGCCTCCACCATGCGCTCCAGGTTCTGCTGGTATTCCTCGTTCTCCCGGAGCAGCCGGTAGTGCTCCAGGGCCCGCTCGAGGCCGGCCTCGATCTCGGCCAGCTTGAAGGGCTTCTGGATGAAGTCGTAGGCGCCGCGCTTGAGGGCCTGGATGGCGGACTCCGTGGTGGCGTAGCCCGTCATCAGGATGCCCATGCTGCGCGGATCCAGCTCGTGGACCGCCCGCAGCAGCTCCAGGCCGGACAGGCCGCCGGGCATGTTCAGGTCCGTGAAGATCACTGGAAAGTGCTGCTTCTGCACCAGGGCCAGGGCCCGGGCTCCGCCGTCGGCGCCCACCGCCGCGTAGCCCTGGTCCTGGAGGGCCTCCACCAGGAGGTCCCGCAGGTCGGCTTCGTCATCCACGATCAGGATGGGAATGGGGGGGGAAAGGGGCACGCCGACTCCAGCTACACCGGTCTCATCGGATGGGCAGGTGAGGTGGGAAAGTTTCGGCGTGGAGTGCTTCGGCTTACTGGACGGCCTCAACCTCGACGAAGAGCTGGCCATCGCGGACCTCGAGCCGGGCGATGTCACCGGGTTGGAGCAGGCCCTGGAGGACCTGGCGGGACAGGGGGTTGACCACCACCTGCTGGATGAGCCGCTTGAGGGGGCGGGCGCCGAAGTGGGGGTCGAAGCCCTCCTCCGCCAGCCAGTCCAGAGCCCCTTCGGCCACCTCCAGCCCCAGGCGCTGGGCCTGGAGGAGGCCCTCCACCCGGTGGAGCTGGATCCGGGCCACGGCCTTCATGTCCTCCTTGGACAGGGAGCGGAACAGCACCACCTCGTCCAGACGGTTCAGGAACTCAGGACGGAAGTGCCCGTGGAGGGCGGCCTGGATCTCCTCCTCGGCCTGGGTGGGATCGCCGCCGGCGTCGAAGATGGCCTGGCTGCCGAGGTTGGTGGTCATGAGCACCACGGTGTTGCGGAAGTTCACGGTGCGGCCCTGGCCGTCCGTGAGCCGGCCATCCTCCAGCACCTGCAGGAAGAGGTCGAAGATCCGGGGGTGGGCCTTCTCCATCTCGTCCAGGAGGATGACGGCGTAGGGACGGCGGCGGATGGCCTCGGTGAGGCGGCCGCCCTCTTCGTAGCCGATGTAGCCGGGCGCGGCGCCGATGAGGCGGGTGGCGTCGGCCTCGTGGGTGAACTCGCTCATGTCGATGCGGACCAGGGCGTTCTCGTCGTCGAAGAGGAAGTCCGCCAGGGCTCGGGCCACTTCGGTCTTGCCCACGCCGGTGGGGCCCAGGAAGAGGAAGCTGCCGATGGGGCGCTTGGGGTCGCTCAGGCCCGCCCGGTTGCGGCGGAGGGCGTCGGAGATGGCCGTCAGGGCGGGATCCTGGCCCACCACCCGCTCCCGGAGCCGGGTCTCCATGCGCAGCAGCTTCTCCACCTCGCCCTCGAGGATCCGGCTCACGGGGACGCCGGTCCAGCGGCTGACGATGGCGGCGATGTCGGCCTCGCCCACCTCCAGGCGGAGCATGGCGCTCTCCCGCGGGGAGGCCGCTGCCAGCTGCTTCTCCAGGGTGGGGATCTCCCCGTATTCCAGCCGCGAGGCGCGCTCGTAGTCGCCCTTCGACTTGGCCTGCTCGTGCTCGCTGCGCAGGTCATCCAGCTTCTTCTGGAGGCCCCGGGCGCCTTCGATGTCCTTCTTCTCGTTCTCCCACTGGGCCCGCAGGCCGCCCAGCTCCTCGTTCAGCTCCGCCAGCTCCTTGTCGAGCTCGGCGAGGCGGGCGCGGCTGGCCGCGTCCTTCTCCTTGGTGAGGGAGTGCCGCTCCATCTGCAGCTGCATCTCCCGGCGCTCCCGCACGTCGATGGACTCAGGGCGGCTGTCCAGCTGGATGCGCACGGCGCTGGCGGCCTCGTCCATGAGGTCCACGGCCTTGTCGGGCAGGAAGCGGTCCGGGATGTAGCGATGGCTCAGCTGGGCGGCGGCCACCAGGGCCGCGTCCTGGATGCGCACGCCGTGGTGCAGTTCGTAGCGCTCCTTGAGGCCGCGCAGGATGGAGATGGCGTCCTCCACATCCGGCTCATCCACGAACACCGGCTGGAAGCGGCGCTCCAGGGCGGCGTCCTTCTCGATGTACTTCCGGTACTCGTCCAGGGTGGTGGCGCCGATGCAGCGCAGCTCGCCCCGGGCCAGGGCGGGCTTGAGCAGGTTGGCCGCGTCCATGCCGCCCTGAACAGCGCCGGCGCCCACCAGGAGGTGCAGCTCGTCGATGAACAGCACGATCTGGCCCGCGGCCTTCTCGATCTCCTGGATGACGCCCTTCAGGCGCTCCTCGAACTGGCCGCGATACTGGGTGCCGGCCACCAGGGCGCCCATGTCCAGGCCCATGACCCGCAGGCCCTTGAGGCTCTCGGGGACGTCGTTCTTGGAGATGCGCTGGGCCAGCCCCTCCACGATGGCGGTCTTGCCGACCCCGGGCTCGCCGATGAGCACGGGGTTGTTCTTGGTGCGCCGCGAGAGCACCTGAAGGATGCGGCGGACCTCATCCTCCCGGCCGATGACCGGGTCCAGCTTGCCCGCGGCGGCCAGGGCCGAGTAGTCCTTGGCGTATTTCTCCAGGGCGGCGAATTTCTCCTCGGCCTTCTCGTCCTCCACCCGCGAGCCCTTGCGGACCTCCCGGATGGCGGCCTCCAGCGTCTTGCGGTCCAGGCCGAAGCGCTCCAGGGCCTGCTTGGCGTCCGTGTGGGCGTTGGCCAGGGCCAGCAGGAGGGCGTCCGTGGCCAGGAAGCGGTCGCTCAGGCCGCGCCCGGTGTCGCTGGCCACCTCCAGGAAGTGCCGGAAGGCGGGACCCACCTGGGGCTCGGCGCCCCCCACGGCCCGGGGCAGTCGCGCGACCAGCTCTTCGGCCGCATCCGCCAGGCCCTGGATGGACTCCGGGCTCAGTCCGGCCCGCTCCAGCAGCGGCCGCAGGCCCGCTTCCGGGGCGAGCAGGGCGTTGAACAGGTGCTGGGGAACGAGCTCCGGGTGCTGGTCCTGGACGGCCCGCTGCCGCGCCGCCACCAGCGCGTCGTTGGCTCTCTGGGTGAAGGGAAGGAGGGACATGGAACACCTCGCATTCTAGGATGTCTCAAATATGATGTAGATGCACTAAAATTATCTTCAAAATAGTGATCCATTGATTCAACCGGAACGGGGTAGGAGGCCTTGGCGAGCGGGCCTGGGCACTGTTTTTTCAGATAAATTCTGGACGCTCATTGACATATATACGGCCCTAATTAGCCTGTTGCCATTCTTCCTGACACCAACCGCAGCGCTCCCTGGAGGCGACCATGGCCGCTCCTTCCAATCCCCACCGCGTAGGGGTGATTCCCGAGCATCCGTCCACCCACGGCGGGCGCCTGGGACGCCACCTGCACTTTGATGAGCGCAGCCGGGCCTTCCCCGTGCCGCTGACCAAGGCAGCCAAGATCGTGACCCGGACGTGGGAGCGCACCGTGGCCGCCTTCGATCAGGGTGCGCTCGGCTCCTGCACCGGCAACGGCGCCGTCGGTGTCCTCTGCACTGCCCCCTATAAGCAGAAGGGCTCCCGCTACACCGAAGCCATGGCTCGGAAGGTCTACAGCCGGGCCACCCGCGATGACGTCATCGTGGGGGTCTGGCCGCCCCAGGACACGGGCTCCACGGTGCTCGGCGCCATGAAGGCGCTGCGGGATCTGGGTTACGCCACGGGCTATCACTGGTGCTTCGGACTGGACGATGTCCTGAAGACCCTGTCCACCCTGGGTCCTGTGGAAGTGGGGGTCAACTGGTACGAGGGCTTCGACAAGCCGGACGCCAAAGGCTACGTGAAGCTGGGCGGCGAGCAGCGCGGAGGCCACGCCTTCGAGCTGCTGGGGGTGGACGCCGAGCAGAAGCGCGTCTGGGCCATCAACTCCTGGGGCCCGGACTGGGGCCAGAAAGGGAGGTTCTCCCTAAGCTGGAAGGACCTCGACCGCCTCCTGCACGAAGACGGGGAGGCCTCCACCATTACCCGGTGAGGGGTGTCTCCTAGAGCGCGGTCCGGGGGTGCACGGCGACCTGGGCCAGCAGCAGGCCCATCAGGAGGGCGATGGCCACGAAGAGGGCCTGGAAGGCGGTGTCGAGCCCCAGCACCAGCTGCTTCTGGATGATGAACTCGAGGCCCTTGAAGCCGAGGCCGCCCGGCACCAGCACCACCAGCCCCGGCAGCAGGGTCACCGCCGAGGGGCGGCGGCGGACGCGGGTGAAGAGGTTGCTGGCCAGACCCAGGGCGAAGGCGCCCAGGCCCACGCCGAACTGGGGCCCCAGCAGGGTGGCGCCCAGGCGGGAGCCGTAGAAGGCCAGGGCGCAGGCGCCGAAGATCCAGGGCAGGTCCGAGGGCCGGGCCTTGAAGATCACCATGAAGGCCGCGGCCGCGAGCAGCAGGGTCGGCAGCAGGACCCAGCCGGGCAGGGGCAGGGGCGTGCCCAGCAGGGCCCGGTCCAGCAGGGGCGCGGCGAGGCGCTGACCCAGGGCCACGCCGAAGCCCAGCGAGAGGAAGGTCATGCCCGCGTCCACCAGCCGGGCCGTGCCTGCCACCAGGTTGCCCGTGGCCAGCTCGTTCATGGACACCACCAGCCGCAGGCCCGGGATGAGGACGATGAGCCCACCCAGGGTCAGCACCTGAGGTGAGACATGGGGGAACCGGTAGGCGGCGGCGAGGGCCAGGAAGCCCACGAGGGTGCCCGCCAGGGGATAGAGCAGCTGCGTCGGCCCGGCCCGCCGTCCCAGGAGAACCGCCAGGGTGCCGACCAGGCTGCCGAGCACGGCGGTCAGCACCAGCTCCCGCCACCCGCCCCCGAAGAACACCGCCGCGGGCGCCGAACCCAGGCCAAAGCAGAGCACCGTCAGCAGGGCGCCCCAGCGATCCGGTCCGGCGAGGATCTCGCGCACGCGGTCGCGGGCCTCGCCCGTGGAGAGGCTGCCGGCGATGAGGGCGTCGGTGGTGTCCTGCAGGTCCGAGAGCTTGGCCAGGTTGACGTCCCCCGAGAGGCTGCGCTGGATGAAGGTCCAGCTCTTCCCATCCTTCCCAAGCGTGGCGAAGAAGGCCGTGGGCAGCGCGAAGAACTGCCCCTCCAGGCCGAGTCGCTTCGCGATGCGGCCCAGGGCGTCCTCGAAGCGGTGGGCGGGAATGCCGTAAGCCTGGTAGGCCCGGCCCAGCTCCAGGCAGAGGGAGATCTCCGGCGGCTCGGTGGACTGGGCGGGGACAGACAGGGGGGCATCCATGCCTCAGGGTAGCCCGATCAGCCTGCCACAGCCTCCGCCAGGGCAAGACAGGCCGTGAGGCCTGGGCTCTCGATGCCAAAGAGGTTCACCAGACCCGGCAGGCCGTGGGCGTCGTCGCGCTGGATGACGAAGTCCGGGGCGGGTTCGCCGGGGCCGTGGAGCTTGGGCCGGATGCCGGCGTAGGCGGGCTGGAGCGCCCCTTCCGGCAGCCCGGGCCAGTAGCGGCGGATCTCGGCATAGAAGCTGTCGGCCCGGCGCGGGTCCACGTCGTAGTCCTCCCGGTCGAGCCACTCCACATCGGGTCCGAACCGGGCCTGCCCGCCCAGGTCCAGGGTGAGGTGCACGCCCAGGCCACCCTGGGAGGGTATGGGATATACCAGCCGGGAGAAGGGCGCGGTCCCCGCCAGGCTGTAGTAGTTGCCCTTGGCCAGGTGCAGGGCCGGGACGCTGCCGGGGCGGAGGCCCTCGAAGCCCTGCGCCACGCGCTGGGCACCCAGCCCTGCGGCGTTGAAGACCTGGTCCGCCAATAGCGTCATGGGTTCGTCCCCGCCAACCCGGACCTCCAGCCCCTCGGCGGTCAGCCGTCCACCCAGGACCGGGCTCTTCAGCACCACCACGGCGCCGTGGGTCTCGGCGTCCAGCCGCAGGGCGCGCATGAGGCCGTGGCTGTCGATGATGCCCGTGCCCTCGGAGTGCAGGGCCCCCTGGCAGCGCAGGCGGGGCTCGAGGGCCAGGGCCTCGGCCGCAGTCAGCCAGCGGAGGTCGGGCACGCCGTTGGCTTCGGCCTGGGCGCGGATGCGCGCCAGGGCGGGCAGGTCGCGCTCGTCCGCGGCCACGATGAGCTTGCCGCAGCGCCGGTGGGCCACGCCATGCGCAGC
>JAAXXS010000134.1 GCA_013334395.1 Holophagaceae bacterium
ACCTACGGCCAGGTCCACGGCGCCCACGGGCACCACGCGGGACCGGCGGTGCTGCTGGCCTGCATCTCCACGGGCCTGGGGCTCCTCATGGGCTTCCTGGGCTGGTCGAAGTACAAGAACGGACCCGCGGCGGAGATCGCCTTCGCGGCCCGGCATCCCTTCATCCATGACCTGCTGCTGAACAAGTACTACGTGGACGAGGGCGTGGAGCGCTTCCTGCTCGGCCCCATCCGCTGGTTCGGCAACGTGCTCTGGAAGCTCTTCGACGTGATCATCATCGACGGCGTGGGGGTGAACCTGCCGGGCGCGCTGGCCCGGGTCTTCGGGGACTTCACCGCCCTCTTCCAGACCGGCCGGGTGCGCAACTACGCGCTCAGCATGGCGCTGGGTGCCGCGGTCCTCCTCTATGTCTTCCTGAAGTAGGTGGGGCGATGACCTGGCTGAACTCCCATCCCCTCACCTTCCTGGTCTTCGCGCCGACGGTTCTCGGCTTCCTGATCATGGCGCTGCCCCACTCGCTCGGGCGCCTCTCCCGCCTGCTCGGCTTCATGGGCGCCCTGGCGCTCTTCGTCCTGAGCCTGGCCTGGCTGCTGGGTCACGGCGGCACCGGCGGCACGATCCTCATCGAGCGGTCCCCCTGGTTCACCCTGGTGGGCCTGCCGGTGGACTACCATCTGGCGGTGGACGGCCTGAATCTCTGGCTGGTGCTGCTGACCACCTTCCTGGTCCCGCTCACCATGCTGGGCACCTGGAACAGCCTGAAGGACCGTATCGGCACCTTCGCCGCGCTGTTCCTGCTGCTGGAGACGGGCATGCTGGGCGCCCTGATGGCCCAGGACCTGTTCTTCTTCTACCTGTTCTGGGAAGCCATGCTGATCCCGATGTATTTCATGATCGGGGTCTGGGGCGGCGATGAGCGCCGCTACGCGGCCAACAAGTTCTTCCTCTACACCCTGAGCGGCTCGCTCCTCTGGCTGGTCGCGCTGCTCTACCTCGCCAACAAGGCCGGCGGCTTCAACCCCATCCTCATGGGCCAGGCCGCCTCGGCGCTGCCCTTCGGCGTCCAGTGCTGGCTCTTCATCTCCTTCGCCGTGGCCTTCGCCATCAAGGTGCCCCTCTTCCCGCTGCACACCTGGCTGCCGGACGCCCACGTCCAGGCGCCCACGGCGGGCTCGGTCATCCTGGCCGGCGTGCTTCTGAAGCTGGGCGGGTACGGCTTCCTCCGCTTCGCCATCCCGATCTTCCCAGCGGCGGCGATGCACTACGCCAAGCCCCTAGCCCTGCTGAGCGTCATCGCCATCGTCTACGGGGCCCTGGTCGCCATGGTCCAGCGCGACATCAAGAAGCTGGTGGCCTACTCCTCCGTGAGCCACATGGGCTTCGTGATGCTGGGCCTAGCCTCCTTCACCGTCATCGGCACCCAGGGCGCCATGCTCCAGATGCTCAACCACGGCATCAGCACCGGCGCGCTCTTCCTGCTGGTGGGCATGGTCTATGACCGGGCCCACACCCGCATGATCGCGGACTTCGGCGGCGTGGCCGTGAAGATGCCCGTGTTCACGGCCTTCTTCCTCATCGTGACCCTCAGCTCCATCGGCCTGCCCCTCACCAACGGGTTCGTGGGCGAGTTCTGGATCCTGAACGGCGCCTTCCTGTCCGGCTTCGGCTGGGGCCGCCTCTACGCCTCCCTGGCCACTTCCGGCGTCCTGCTGGGCGCGGTCTACATGCTCTGGATGTTCAAGCGGGTCTTCTGGGGCCCCGAGAACAAGGACGAGGACAGCGGCACCCACCACCTGCACAGCGACCTGAACGCCCGGGAAGTGGCGGTGATGCTGCCCCTGGTGGTGCTGATCCTCTGGATGGGCATCCATCCGCGGACCTTCGTGGCTGTCAGCGAGGCGCCCGTGGCCAACCTGCTCCGGGAGGCCAACGCCCCACCCATCCGAACCTACGTGCTGAAGCCCGCCGTGCACCAGGCCCCTGCGGTTCACGAGGCCGGCCCCGAGGGCCACGCCGCCAAACCCGCCGCCCATGAGGTGCACCGATGAGCCTCACTCCCAGCCAGTGGGCGGCCCTGCTGCCGCTGCTCTACCCGGTGATTGGCGGCTGTCTGGTCGCCCTCATGTCCCTGGACAAGGATCAGGCCACCACCAAGTGGATCCGCGCCGCCATGTACGGCACGGCCCTGCTCGCCGTGGGCGCCACCTTCTGGTACCTGACGGACCTCTGGACCACCGGCTCTCAGCCCGTCTTCTTCCAGCTCCACATGGATCGCCTGGCCCAGTTCACGGGCATCTTCGTGGTGGTGGCCGCGGCCCTGACCATCCTCCAGGGGTGGGACCACTTCCACCAGGAGGGTTGGGTGAAGGGCGAGACCCTCGCCCTGCTGCTCTTCTCCGTGTCGGGCATGATTCTTTTCGCCGCCACGACCCACTTTGTGGCGCTGTTTCTGGGCCTTGAGCTCTTCAGCATCCCGCTTTACGCCCTGGTGGGCACCGTGCGCGCCCGTTCCGAGAGCGCCGAAGGCGGCATGAAGTACTTCCTCACCGGCGCCGTGGCCTCCAGCTGCTTCCTCATGGGCGGTGTGCTCATCTACGGCCTCAGTGGCACCCTGGACCTGGCTGTCGCGGCCCCGGTCCTCGCGGCCAAGGGGCTCGGAACGGATCCCCTGGTTCTGGTGGGCGCGGCCCTGCTGCTGCTGGGCTTCCTGTTCAAGGTCTCCGCCGTCCCCTTCCACCAGTGGACGCCGGACGCCTACGAGGCCTCTCCCCATCCCATCGCTGGCTTCATGTCCGTGGCGACCAAGGGCGTGGCGTTCATCGCCCTGCTCCGCATCTTCCCGGGCAGCCTGGCGCCGCTGGGCGCCGTGGGCGTGAAGATGCAGGCGGTGGTGGCCGTGCTGGCCGTGGCCACGCTGGTCCTGGGAAACCTCACTGCCCTGGTCCAGACCAACGTCAAGCGCATGCTGGCCTACTCCAGCATCAGCCACGCGGGCTACCTCATGCTGGGCTTCGTGGCGGGCACTCCCGCCGCCTTCAACGGCGTGCTCTTCTACCTGGTCATCTACCTGGCCATGAACATGGGCGCCTTCGGTCTGCTGACGGCCTTCGGGCTCGTGGGCGAGAAGACCACCTTCGATGACCTGCGGGGGCTGGGCTGGAAGCGCCCGGCCATGGGGGTCTCGGCCGCCATCATCATGCTCAGCCTGGCGGGCATCCCCCCCATGGGCGGCTTCTACGGCAAGTACATGATCTTCCGCGAGCTCGTGGCCACAGGCCATGTGGGCATGGCCATCCTCGGCGTGCTGGCGAGTCTGGTGAGCGCCTACTACTACCTGCGCTTCCTGGTGGCCCTGTTCCTCCAGTCCCCCGGGGCCGAGGCCGAGCGCCTGGCTTCGGACCGGCCGGCCGTACACGCCCCCCTGGCGGGCGCCAGCGTCCTGGTCTGCGCGGCCATCGTCATGGCGGGAGGCTTCCTCCAGGCCTTCCTCGCCAACGGCTTCGCCCGCCGGGCTCTGGTGGACGGCCTCGGGCTGCTGCGCTGACCACGGAATCCGTGCTCAACCTGCATCCTGAAGTGGTGGTCCATACATCGTTATGCGAAGCTTGAAGGCTGGGCCCGGTCCGGCCCCTAGAGATGCGGAGTGCGGCACCATGAAGCGGAACACCTGGATTGGCATTGGGGTCGGCGTCGCACTGGTGGCAGGAGGGACGGCCTATGTTCTCACCCGGCCCAAGGAAGAGATCAAGTGGCGGCAGGCCAAAGTGGAGCGGGGCAACGTCACGCAGCGCATCAATGCCACCGGGGCCGTGAGTCCCGTGGTGCAGGTGGCGGTGGGCACCCAGGTGTCGGGCGTGATCTCGGCCCTCTACGTGGACTACAACAGCATCGTGAAGAAGGACCAGCTCATCGCGCAGATCGACCCGACCATCTGGGAGACCCAGCTGAAGGACGCCGAAGCCGGGATGGAGCGGGCCCGGACAAACATGGATGACGCCCGCCGCCAGTACGAGCGGGCCAAGCGCCTGGCGGCCGAGAAGCTGCTGGCGGACCAGGACCTCGAGGCCAAGCAGGTGACCTACCAGACTTCGCTGACCACCTTCGAGAACGCCAAGGCCTCCCTGGATCGGGCCAAGGCCAACCTCGGCTACTGCAACATCACCGCCCCGGTGGATGGCGTCGTCATCTCCCGCCTCGCGGATGTGGGCCAGACCGTGGCCGCCAGCTTCAGCACGCCGAACCTGTTCCAGATCGCCCAGGATCTCTCCCAGATGAAGGTCCAGGTGAACATCGGGGAATCGGACATCGACGACGTGAAGGTGGGGCAGCGCGCGCTGTTCACGGTGGACAGCCTTCCGGACAAGCAGTTCGCCGCCACGGTGAGCCTGGTCCGCCAGGAGCCCGTCACCACCCAGAACGTCGTGAACTATGTGGTCGAGATGGTCGTGCCCAATGAGCCCCTCCCCAATGCGGAAGGCGAGCCTGCCAAGGCCGAGGGCGGCGCAGGTCGCCATGGCGGCCCCGCTGGCACGGCCACCCCGGCCAAGCCCGAAGGCCGAGGCCAGGGAGCCCCCGCAGGTCGGGAAGGCGCCCCGGATCCGGAGAAGGCCTGGGAGCGCGCCAAAGACCGCCTCCCCGCCGGCACCACCAAGGCTGATTTCCTGAAGCGCTTCAAGGAGCGCCAGGCGGGACAGGGGCAAGGCCAGGCCCAGCCCGGCCGCGGGCAGGCTCCGGCGGGCAAGGTCATGTCCTTCAGCTCCCAGGCGCCCAATGGCGATCCCAAGCTGCTTGCCCGCATCCCTGGTGGCGCCAGCCAGCTGGGCGGCCCCAAGTTCCTGGGCGACCTCGCCCTGCGACCCGGCATGACCGCCAACGTCACCATCGTCACCAACCAGCGCCGGGACGTGCTCCGGGTACCCAATTCCTCCCTGCGCTTCAACCCCGCGGCCTTCATCAAGGACGAGAAGAAGACGGACGGCCCGCGCCTGGGGCAGCCCGCGACCCTGGGCGGTCCTCAGCGACCCAGCGGCGGCGCCCAGACCGGGACCGGCGGCAAGGGCGGCATGGTGCAGCGGCGCGAGGACCGCATCTGGGTCCTCGAGAACGGCAAGCCCAAGGCCATCGTGGTCAAGGCTGGCGTCACGGACGGCCAGTTCACGGAGGTCACCGCCGAAGGGCTCCAGGAGGGCCTGCAGATCCTCGTCGGCGTGGAGAACACCAAGGCTGGCGCGGGCAGCCCCTCCCCCCTCGGCGGCACGCCGGCTGGTCCGGGCGGACGGCACTAGCCGGGAGGACTTATGCGCTTCCTGGAGTTCTTCAAGCTCGCCTTATTCGCCATCACGCGGAACAAGATGCGCGCCTTCCTGACCATGCTCGGGATCATCGTGGGCGTGGGGGCGGTCATCGCCATGATCGGCATCGGCGAGGGCTCCAAGCGGGCCTCCATCGCCCTGATCCAGAACATGGGTTCCAACATGCTCCAGATCTACCCGGGGCAGGGCAGCAACCGCTTCGGCCCTTCGGCCATGGGCAGCGCCGAGATCCTGCTGGAGAGCGATGTCACGCTCATTGAGCAGGAACTGGCCGGCAGCAGCGTGGTCGCCGCCAGCCAGCTGGTGCGGACCTCCCGGCCGCTGATCTACCAGAACAGCTCCTACGTGAGCCAGATCCAGGGATCGAATCCGAACTTCCTGCAGATCCGCGGCTGGGACGTGGAATCCGGCCGCTTCTTCACCGACAGCGAAGTGCGCGGCATGGCCAAGGTCTGCGTGCTGGGGCAGACGGTGAAGGACAACCTGTTCCCCAACGGTGAGGATCCCCTGGGCCTCACGGTGCGCGTGGGGGCGCTGCCCTTCGTGGTCATCGGCGTGCTCGAGAAGAAGGGCGCCGGGCTCATGGGCGACCAGGATGACCTGATCGTCGCCCCCTACACGACGGTCATGCGCAAGATCATGGGGCGCGACAAGATCCAGCAGATCATGGTGAGTGCCCAGGAGGGCAAGGCGGTCATGGCCGAGGCGGAGATCACGGCCCTGCTGCGCCAGCGGATGAAGACCGCCCCCAAGGATGACAACCCCTTCCAGATCCGGAAGCAGGACGACATCGTGCAGATGCAGAGCGCCCAGGCGGGCATCCTCACCGCGCTGCTCGCCGTGGCTGCCAGCATCTCCCTCGTGGTGGGCGGCATCGGCATCTCGAACATCATGCTGGTGAGCGTCACGGAGCGGACCCGCGAGATCGGCATCCGCCGGGCCCTGGGCGCCACCCAGCACAGCATCCTCTGGCAGTTCCTCATCGAGGCCATCGTGCTCTCGCTGCTGGGCGGCATCATCGGCGTGGGCTTCGCCTACTCGGCCGTCTTCATCCTCCAGAAGTTCCAGGTGCCCGCCGTGACCGAGTCCTGGGCCGTGGGCCTAGGCATCGGCTTCTCCGCGATGGTAGGCGTGGCCGCGGGCTTCCTGCCTGCGCTGAAGGCCGCCAGGCTGGATGTGATCGACGCCCTGAGGTATGAGTGATCCGCTTCTTCGCATGCATCCCTGATTCGCTCGGCGCCGGATGCCTCGCGCCGCAGGCTCCCCCGGAGCCTGCTCTGCGATCCGGCGGTCGCGATGTGATCGACGCCCTGAGGTATGAGTGAGCTGCGTCCTCAGGTACGAGTAGCCTCCGGTGGATGATGCCATCGCACCCCACGATCCCTACGCGGCGCTGAGAAGCCGCGACTACCGCTGGTTCATCACCTCCCTCGGGCTCGCCACGTTGGGCATGCAGATGCAGGGCGTGGTGGTGGGCTGGCAGGTCTACAATCGCACCGGAGACCC
>JAAXXS010000309.1 GCA_013334395.1 Holophagaceae bacterium
TACGGCGGCAGCTTCGAGAACCGCACCCGGCTGGCCCGGGAGGTGGTGGCCGCGGTCCGGAAGGAGTGGCCCGAGCGCCTGCCGCTCTTCGTGCGCATCTCCGCCACAGACTGGGTCGAGGGCGGCTGGGACCTGGAGCAGTCCGTGCAGCTGGCCGCGGCCCTGAAGGACCTGGGCGCGGATCTGGTGGACTGCTCCTCCGGCGGCCTGGTGCCCGGCGCGAAGATCCCCGTCGGCCCCGGCTATCAGGTGCCCTTCGCGGCCCGCATCCGCGCCGCCACCGGCATTCCCACCGGGGCCGTGGGCCTCATTACCGAGTCCCGACAAGCCGAGCAGATCCTGGCCGAGGGCTCCGCGGACCTGATCCTGCTTGGCCGCGAGCTGCTGCGGGATCCCCGCTGGCCCCTGCGCGCCGCCCAGGAGCTCGGCGTCGAGGCCCCCTGGCCCGCCTCCTACATCCGCGCCGCCCGGGGTGCCGCTGTCGTGAGGCAGGCCCTGGGCTGAATTCGGGCTTCAATAACAAGCCTCACCGCCAAGACGCCAAGAGCGCCAAGACAAGCAGGCCCTTCTGGACGGCACCGCGACTGCCTACCCAGTTCCTTGCCCCATGCAGTTCTTGGCGTCTTGGCGTCTTGGCGGTGATCTTTCTGCTCTTTGCCCGTTCGGAATCACAGCGCCCGGAACAGGGTCAGCACGCGCACTTCGTCGGCGCCGCCGGCCTGCAGGGCCTGGGCGCAGCGCAGCAGGGTGGTGCCCGTGGTCCACACGTCGTCCACCAGCAGCACCACGCCCGCGGGTTTCGCACCGCGACGCAGGGTGATGGCCTTCCGGGGCAGGCGGCGGCGCTGGGTCTCGGTGCGGGCGGCCTGGCGGCCGCTGTGCCAGGCCTTGGTCAGGAGGGGCTGGAACGGCCGCCCGAGCCGCTCGGCCAGGAGGGTGCCGAGCTCGGCCCCGAAGTCGAAGCCCCGCAGCAGGCGGTGGGGCAGGGCGCTGGGCACGGCGGTCACCCGGTCCACGGTGGCGGCCCAGTCCGGCAGGGCCACGGCGGCCACACGCGTGAGCAGGGCCCGGCGCCAGCCCCGTTCGCCGGCCTTGAGGCCCGGCAGCAGCAGCGCCCCCAGGGGAGGCCGGCCGCCGTGGTAGTCCCACAGCGCGTCCCCGCACTCCCAGGCGGTGGCGTCCGGACAGTCCCCGTCCTCATGGACCAAGGCGCAGCGCGGACAGCGGTCCTCCGCCAGGGGCACCAGGCCGCGCCAGCAGCGGGCGCAGAGCCCCGCTTCCGCACCCGCGCCCACGGACCCCAGGCAGCCCCGACACAGGAGCAGGGAACCCTGCGCCCCGGAAAGGGCGCCCTGGAGAACCGCCGGAAGCATGCGGAATCATAGCTGGTGTACCATCGCCGAACGCCCCGCCCTGCCCCTGGAACACCTTTCCGGGTCCTTCCCCCCGGATTGTCTGGAGTTTTGTTCATGTCGAACGACCCGCGCAAGGTCTCTCAGCTCTTTGCCCGCAAGCCCCTGGCCATGCTCCTGGAAGAAGCCAAGGGCGAGAACCGCCTCCGCCGGGTGCTGGGTCCCGTCCAGCTCACGGCCCTGGGCATCGGCGCCATCATCGGCGCGGGCATCTTCGTGGCCACTGGCGCCGCCGCCCACAACATCGCGGGTCCCTCGCTGATGCTGTCCTACGTCATCGCCGGGATCACCTGCATCTTCGCCGCCCTCTGCTACGCGGAGTTCGCCGCCATGGTGCCCGTGGCGGGCTCGGCCTACACCTATGCCTACGCCACCCTGGGGGAGCTCTTCGCCTGGATCATCGGCTGGGACCTCATCCTGGAATACGGCGTCTCCAGCGCGGCCGTGGCCACGGGCTGGTCCGCCTACTTCCAGAGCGCCGTCAGCAAGATCGGCATCCACATCCCGAAGCTGCTTAGCGAGTCCCCCTGGAAGTACGACCCGGCCACGGGCCACTTCGCCGCCACGGGCGCCGTGATGAACCTGCCGGCGCTGATCATCGTGCTCATCATCACGGCTGTCCTGGTGAAGGGCATCCAGGAGA
>JAAXXS010000135.1 GCA_013334395.1 Holophagaceae bacterium
GGCCGGGAGTCCTCGCCGGGGCCCTGCTTGCGGGCGGCGAAGTAGAAGAGGCCGGCCCAGGCGCTGGTGGTCTCCAGGCGGGAGCCGTAGTCGTCCCGGCAGGCGTAGTCCAGCAGCCAGCGCAGGCGCGGCGACTGCAGCCCGCGCTGGTCCAGCCAGGCGGCGAAGGTGAGCTGGTCCAGGGCCCGGGCCTCGGGGGTGTCCGAGCAGCGGGAGCGCGGGATGCTGAAGGCAGGTCGGCCCCGGCGGTCGCGGAAGGCCGCCCAGTGGTCCACCTCGCGGAAGAAGGCGTGGTACTGGCGCTCGTCCTCGGAGCTGGCCCCGGCCCGCAGGTAGAGGCCCTCCCACCACTGGCCGTGGGCGAAAATGCGCTCCTCCGGCGAGCGCACCGTGGCCTCCTCGGCAAACCTCGGCTCGCCCTTGGCGTCGAAGCCTTCGAGCACGCCGCACTCCTTCAGCAGCCGCAGCACCGCGTGGTTGCCCCGGTCCGGCACCGGCAGGTAGTGGGCCGCCCAGGGGAAGGGGCTGACGTGGTTCTGGCCCGAGCGCGAGGTGCCGCCGGGTTCGGTTTCGAGCTCCAGCACCGCGAAGTCATCCAGGCCGCCGCCCGCCAGGCGCCATGCGGCGCTGAGGCCCGCCACGCCGCCGCCCACGACCAGCGTGGAGATGGGCTCGAAGCGCTCGGGCTCCGGGAAGGCCCCGCCCCTCAGCCAGTGGCCCAGGGCCAGGTTGGGCCCCGCCAGCTCGCCGCCGAAGGGGAAGGCGGGCCTGGGTCGGCAGGCCAGGGGCAGGGCCGCGGCCGCCGTGGCTGCCAGGAAGTCCCGGCGCTTCACGACCAGCGTCTCCACTCCCGGGCGTAGAGGTGCACGAGCACCTGGTTGTCCAGGCGGTTCACCTCCACCGGCACCCGGTCCATGTCCTTGGGGAAGGCGAACATGGCGGCGGTGGCCTCATCGGACAGGTGGCGCAGGCCCGGCAGCACCCGGGTGGGCACCGCGAAGTCGCGCTTCGAGGCCAGCGCGAAGCCCCATACGCCGAAGGAGGGCACCGCCAGGTGGTAGGGCCGCACCTTGAGGCCCGCCGACTCCATGGTGGCGGTGATGCACCAGAAGGACTCCCGGGCCATGAGCGGCGAGGTGCTCTGCACGGCGATGACCGCATCCGCCGTGAGGCGCCGCTGCAGCAGCCGGTAGAAGCGCGCGGTGTAGAGCTTGCCCAGGGCGTAGGTGTTGGGATCCGGGAAGTCCACCATGGCCAGGTCGAAGGGGGCCCCGGCGGTCTCCTGCAGCCAGACCATGGCGTCCGCGTTCACCACCCGCACCCGGGGATCATCCAGGGCGGCGCTGTTGAGCTTGCGCACCATGGGCTGGCGCCGGGCCATGTCGGTCATGGCCGGGTCGAGGTCCACCAGCACCACCTCGCGGACCGAGGGGTGTTTCAGCACCTCGCGCACAGCGAGGCCGTCGCCGCCGCCACAGATCAGCACCCGCTGCGCATCCGGCTTCACGCTGAAGGCCGGGTGCACCAGGGCCTCGTGGTAGCGGTACTCGTCCGCCGAAGAGAACTGCAGGTTGCCGTTGAGGAAGAGCTGGAAGCTGCCCCGGCCCCGGGTGAGGACGATGCGCTGGTACTCGCTGTCCCGGGCGTAGACGATCTCGTCCGAGAAGATCTCCTCTTCCACCGCCAGGGTGAACTTTCCGGCGAAGCCTAGCCCAACGGCCAGGATCGCCATCACCGCGAGGCAGCGCAGGCGGATCATCCGCGTGGGGCCCAGCTGCGTCACCAGCAGGTGCGTGGACCAGAGCCCCACCCCGGCATTCAGGAGGCCGAAGAGCAGGCTGGTCCGCACCAGGCCCAGCTTGGGCATGAACAGCAGGGGAAACAGCAGGGACGCGAACAGCGCGCCGATGTAGTCCAGGGTGAGGACGCCCGCGACGAGATCCTTGAAGCGGATCTGGTCCTTGAGGATCCGCATGAGGATGGGGATCTCTAGGCCCACCAGGGTGCCCACCGACGCCACCACGCTGTAGAGCACCACCCGGAAGGCGTGGGTGTGGGCGAAGGCCATGAACAGGATCGGCGCTGAGAAGCCGCCCACCAGGGCCACCGCCAGCTCCAGGTCCACGAAGCGCCGGGCCAGGCCGCGCTGCAGGAACTTCGAAAGGTAGGAGCCCAGGCCCATGGCGCTGAGGTAGACGCCGATCACCGTGGAGAACTGCGTGACCGAGTCCCCCAGCAGGTAGCTCGACAGCGTCCCCGCCACCAGCTCGTAGATCAGCCCGCAGCTCGAGATGAGCAGCACGCTGAGGAACAGCAGCGGAGCCTTCAGCGTGGGCTGAGCGGCCTCATCCATGAATCGCGGCGGCGATGATGATGGAGATGCCCAGGATGAGGCTGCCGAGGACGATGCCCAGGGCGACGTTCTGGTCGTCCTCCATCTCCTTGCGCAGGGAGAAGGGCAGGACCTTGACGAGCACCAGCCAGACCAGGCCGAGGATCAGCAGGCCCAGCACGGAGAAGAGGGCAGCGACGAGGAGCTGGTGCAGCAGCTGGTTCGTGAACATCACTTACCTCCGTGAAAGCCGTTGTTGTGCAGGAAGGTGCGGTAGGCGCCGGGGGTCTGCCGCACGCTGGGCGGCAGGTCCGCGCGGCGGCGGTTGCCGAAGAACTCCCGGCCGAAGAAGCCGTTGGCCACCACCACGCTGAAGCCGGCGCCCAGGAAGAGCAGGTAGAGGATCCGCATCAGCTGCCTCCGGTCTTGGATGAATACATGCTCTCCTGCCAGCGCCAGCTCTCGAAGGCTGCCATGCGCAGCACCATGAGCAGCGGCACCAGCAGGATGGCCAGCAGGGCCAGGCCCGGATAGAGCCAGCGCATCACGCCCTGGTGCAGCCGCACGTCGACGGCGCGGACGGGCGGCACCCGGCTGTCCCAGGTGGGGGCGAGGCGCAGGATGTAGGTGCCCGCGGGCACGGCGCTGAGGAAGACGGTCTGGGCCTGGGCGCCCTCGGCCCAGGACTCGCCGCCGTCCACGCCGTGGTAGAAGCTGGACTCCACCAGGAACAGCTCGGCCACGCCCGTGGTCTCGCTCACCAGGGCGCCCTCCAGGGCGATCCAGGCATTGTTCACCGGGGCCTCCACCGTGAGGGCCAGGTTCTTGTAGCCATCCTTGATCTCGATGGGGCCCGAGAAGAAGACGGGCTCCTGGGGCTCGGCCGCGGACGTGGCGCCGGGTGACGGGGCGGGCCGCTTGGCGGGGATGCGCCGGTCCGGCGCCGCGGCGGAGGCGGGGTCGAGGCGCGCCAGCTCGAAGAGGTCCAGCCGCTGGTGGAACAGCTCGATGTTGCGGTGGGTCATGGACTCGGCCATGACCACGACCAGCAGCAGGCCCAGGGCGCCCACCACCCAGAGGGCGGCCTTCGCCAGGGCGGCCTTGTGGGGGTTGGGCTGGAAGGAGGCGATGCCCTGGGGCGCGGAGGGGACGCCCTCCAGCTTGAAGGCGGCCCAGATCATCTCGGGCTCCAGGTAGGTGGACAGGCTCCAGTTCACCTCGCCGCCGCCGCCGCGATGGGCCTGCCGCTCGCAGGTGAGGCTGAGGGGCGGGGCCACGAACTCGGCCACCTCCACCCGCTCGCCCTGCTCCACGGCCCAGTAGAACTCGCCCCAGACACCTTCGACCACGGCCGTCACGTCCTGGAAGCGCCGCCAGCTCTGCCCCAGGGCGCTCAGGTTCTTCTGGCCGTCCCGCACGGCGGGCACCTCGCCCGGCGCCACGGCCGTGGCCAGGCTCCAGTGGCCGTCGCTCTGCACCAGCCACCGGAAGCCGTGCTGGCTGTCCAGCAGCAGGTATTCGTTCCAGGGGTAGTCGGTGCCGTCGATGCTGCAGCTGCGGCGCAGCTGGCCGATGCAGGTGACGCGCTCGCCCTGCAGGGTGCCCTCGGCGCCCAGGGGGATCACCACATCCTGGCGAGGCTGCTTCAGGCTCTTCAGGAAGGCCAGCTTGCCGTCCGCCGCGGAGAGCAGGCTGCCGCAGCTGGGGCAGCCCACGCGCTGGGTCTGGTCCGGGGCGTGCAGGCTGAGGCTGCCGCCGCAGTGGGGGCAGCCCAGGCTCTGGACGCCCACCTTGGCGGGCTTTCGGCGGCCCCCCTGGAGGCCCAGCTCCGCCAGGGGCGTCTCGCGGCCCAGGAAGAACAGGGGCGGCTCCTCGCTGTAGTCCAGGGTGGCGAAGGCGCCGTTGCGACCGGAGAGGTCCGCGAAGCGGTAGGTGGCGCCCGGGTCCACGGCCCAGGGGATCTCGCCCTCGGCGCTGTGGAAGGTGGCCTGGCTGACCTCGCCCACGGTCCAGAGGCCGTCGGGTCCCAGGTCCGCCTGGCCCCCCGGCTGCAGGGCGTCTGCGGGGGGCAGGGTGCCGTGGGGGGCCTGGGTGAAGGTGAGGTAGAAGCGGCCCTGGGCCTCGGCCAGCCAGCCCCAGCGTCCGTCGTCCAGGGCCAGGTACCACTCGTCCCAGACGCCGCCCAGGGGATGCTTGAGCTGCACCCGGCCCGCCAGGGTGAAGGCGCGGCCCGCATGGGTGCCCGATGCCCCTAGGCCCAGGGGGGATCCGGTGTCCACCAGGTCCGCCACCTTGCCCAGCAGCTCGGGGTTGCGGTCCCGCCGCGCCGCCAGGGCCTTGCAGTAGGGGCAGACCGTGACCATGGTGCCCGGCCTGAAGTTCAGGGCGGCACCGCAGCTGGGACAGGAGGCGAGGGTGGTCATGGGGATGCCGTGATTATGCAGGCAGGTCAGAGGTGGGGGAAGATCTGGTGCAGGCCCGCGCGGAAATCAGCCTCCGCCGTGAGCAGGCTCAGCACCAGATGGCCGTCTCCCGGCAGGTCGAAGAAGGAGCCGGGATGCACCAGGGTGCCCGTCGCCTCCAGCAGCCGCAGGGCGCAGGCCTCGTCGGCGTCCACCGCGGGGCGACGCAGCAGCGCGGACCAGCCCCCCTCCACGGGCAGGCGGGCCAGGTGGGGATGGTCGGCCAGGGCGGCGTCCAGGGTGGCGAGGTTGGCCCGGAGCCGGGCTTGCACCTGCGCCCGCAGCGCCGGCGCCAGGGCCAGCAGGGTGCCCGCGGCGGCCTGCACCGGGGCCGACACGGACAGGTACTGGTCCGCCAGGAAGGCCAGGGCCTCCAGGTGCTCGGCGGCGCCGGGGCCCCGCACGGCGATCCAGCCCAGCTTGAGCTGGGGCAGGGTGGCCACCTTGCTGAGCCCCGATAGCAGGAACACCGGGCAGGGCGGCGCCGGGTCGGCCAGGGCCGTGGCCAGGCGATCCTCGGGCGGCTCCAGGGCGTAGTCCGCAAAGACCTCGTCCACCAGCAGGGCCAGGCCCCGGCGGGCGCAGAGGGCCGTGAGGCTATCCCACTCCGCCTTCGATAGAAAATGGCCCGTGGGGTTGTTGGGGTTCACCACCACCACGGCCCGGGTTCGGGGACCGGCCGCCGCCTCCAGGGCCCCGAGGTCCAGGTGCCAGCGCTCGTGGAAGTAGGACTGCACCGGCCGGGCCACCAGGCCCTCGAGCCGGGCCAGCCAGTGGAACAGGGGATAGGCCGGGCTCGGCACCAGCACCTCGTCCCCGGGGTCGCCCAGCAGCTTGAAGAGCAGACCGTAGCCCTCGCTGGTGGAGGCCGTGAGCAGCAGGTCCAGGGCCCGCAGCCCATGGCCGTGGTGGGCTGCCACGGCCTCCCGGGCGGAGCGGGTGCCCAGGGGATCGGGATCGTAGGCCAGCACCGTCGGCTGGGCCAGGGCCGCGCGGATCGCCGCCTCGGGGTAGGTGAAGCCGCAGCGGGTGGGGTTCGACACCGTGAGGTCCAGCACAGCTTGTCCCGCCGCCCGCCGCCGGGCCAGGGCAGCCGACAGGGCGTTGGGCTCGAGGCCCTGCGGCAGACGGGAGGAGAGGCGCATGGGACCAGGGTAGACGAGATCCGGCGCCGGCTTCCCGGCGGAGCCATAATGGGGCGACATCCTGAGGAGGCTCCCATGGCGAAGACACCCAAGGTCGCGGTGCTGCTGGCCGGCTGCGGCCACCTGGACGGCGCGGAAGTGCGCGAAGCCGTGCTCACCCTGTTGGCCCTGGACCAGCACGGCGCCACCTTCCAGTGCCTCGCGCCGGACGCCCCCCAGCACCACGTCATCAACCACATCTCGGGCCAGCCGGTGCCCGGCGCCGTCCGCAACATCCTGGAGGAGTCCAGCCGCATCGCCCGGGTGGGCCAGTGCCTGGACTTGGCCAAGGCCAAGGTGGAGGACTACGACGCCCTGGTCATGCCCGGCGGCTATGGCGTGGCCAAGAACCACTGCAGCTTCGCCTTCAAGGGCGCCGAGGGCGACGTACGCCCCGACGTGGCCGCCTTCGTGCGCGGCTTCTTCGACGCCGGGAAGCCCGTGGGCGCCATCTGCATCGCCCCGGCCCTGGTGGCCCTGACCCTCGCGGGGAAGACCTCTACCGAACTGACCCTGGGCAACGACGCCGGCTGCGCCGCCGCCGTGACCAAGCTCGGCCAGCAGCACCACGACACCCCCAGCGCCCGCGAGGTCGTCATCGACGAAGCGAACAAGCTAATCACCACCGCCGCCTACATGTTCGACGACGCCCGCCTCAGCGACGTCTGGGTCGGCATCGAGCGCTGCATCGCCGAAGTAATGAAGAGGGCATAAGGTCTTCAGGAAA
>JAAXXS010000011.1 GCA_013334395.1 Holophagaceae bacterium
ACCCTTCGTCGTGGCTTTTCCCCAGGGGTCACACCCGTTCCCATCCCGAACACGGCCGTTAAGACCTGGAGGGCCGATGATACTGCTCTGAACAGGAGTGGAAAAGTAGGTCGCTGCGACGTTAAATCAAGACGGGTCACCCCGAAATGGGTGGCCCGTTTTTGTGTACCCAGTCCCCGAATTCCCGGGGGCTTTTCCATTCGTGATCCGCATGTCATGGATATACTGATCCTTCCGTGTGGAGGATTTGATGAGCAAGGGTGTCTATACCTTCGGGGGAGACCGCAACGAAGGGGGTGCAGCGATGCGCAACCTCTTGGGCGGCAAAGGTTGCAACCTCGCCGAGATGGCCGGATTGGGCATTCCCGTGCCACCGGGATTCACTCTCACCACCGAGCAATGCGGTGCCTACTACACCAATGGTCGGAAGCTCACCGACGAGCTGCAGGCAGAGGTCGTGGAGGCCCTGCGGTGGCTGGAGGGCGTGCGTGGCTGCGGCTTCGGCGCCACGGAAAATCCGCTCCTGCTGTCGGTTCGCTCCGGCGCGCGTGTTTCCATGCCCGGCATGATGGACACCGTCCTCAACCTTGGCCTCAACGACCAGACCGTGGTGGCTCTGGAGCGCGCCAGCGGCAACCCCCGCTTCGCCTGGGACTCCTACCGCCGCTTCGTCACGATGTACAGCAACGTCGTGCTCAATGTCGAGCATGGCCTCTTCGAGTCTGAGCTTGAGCGTGCCAAGGAGCGGCTCGGCAAGCACCTCGATACGGATCTGGATGTGGATGACTGGAAGGCCATGGTGGTCGCCTTCAAGGACATCGTGCTCGACGAGACCGGTGCGCCTTTCCCGCAGGATCCCATGCAGCAGCTCTGGGGCGCCATCCGCGCCGTGTTCGAGAGCTGGAACACGGGCCGCGCCATCACCTACCGCCGCCTGAACCGCATCCCCGACGAGTGGGGCACCGGCGTCAACGTGCAGAGCATGGTCTTCGGCAACATGGGTGACGACTGCGGCACCGGCGTGGCCTTCACGCGGGATCCCGCCACCGGCGAGAAGATCTTCTACGGTGAGTACCTCATCAACGCCCAGGGCGAGGACGTGGTAGCGGGGATCCGCACCCCGCAGCCCATCACGCAAGCGCAGGCCGCAGGCACGGGGCTGCAGAGCCTCGAGGAAGTGATGCCCGCCTCCTTCACGGAGCTGGACGCCACCTGCAAGCGGCTGGAGCACCACTTCAAGGACATGCAGGACATCGAGTTCACCATCGAGCGCGGCAAGCTCTACCTGCTCCAGACCCGCAATGGCAAGCGCACGGCCATGGCCGGCATCCGCATCGCCATCGACCTGGTGGACGAGGGGCTCATCGACAGCAACACCGCCCTGCGACGGATCGATGCCGACAGCCTGTCGCAGCTGCTCGCGCCGGTCTTCGACCCCAAGGAGAAGGACCGCCTGCGCAGCAGTGGACAGCTGCTCACCAAGGGGCTCAATGCAGGGCCTGGCGCGGCCACGGGACGCATCGCCCTCACCGCAGAGGCCGCCGAGAAGCTGGCCAAGGAAGGCCCGGTGGTCCTGGTCCGTGTTGAGACCAGCCCCGAGGACATCTCCGGCATGGTGGCCTCCGAGGGCATCCTCACGGCCCGCGGAGGCATGACCAGCCACGCGGCCGTGGTCGCCCGCGGCATGGGCAAGCCCTGTGTCTGCGGCGCCTCCGCCCTGCAGATCGACCTTGCGCTTGGCATCGTGCGCGTCGGCAACCGGGAGCTGAAGGCTGGCGTGGACTGGATCTCCATCGACGGCTCCAGCGGCGAGGTGTTCGCGGGCCAGCTGAGCGCGCATCCCTCCGAGGTGAACCAGGTGCTGGTGGACGGGCGCCTGAAGCCCGAGGACAGCGAGCTCTACCAGCGCTTCGCCAAGATCATGACCTGGAGCCACGCGGCCAAGCGCCTCAAGGTGCGCACCAACGCCGACACGCCGCATGACGCCGCCGTGGCCCGCGCCTTCGGCGCCCAGGGCATCGGCCTCTGCCGCACCGAGCACATGTTCTTCGAGGGCGACCGCATCATCGCCGTGCGGGAGATGATCCTCGCCGCGGATGTGGAAGGCCGGAAGAAGGCCCTGGCCAAGCTCCTCCCCATGCAGCGCGAAGACTTCGAAGGAATCTTCAAGGCCATGGACGGCCTGCCTGTGAACATCCGCCTGCTGGATCCCCCGCTCCACGAGTTCCTGCCCCAGGATGAAGCCGGGCAGCGGGAGATGGCGGAGGTGCTCGGCGTGGGCCTCGCCACCGTGGAACGCCGCGTGGCGCAGCTCCACGAGTTCAATCCGATGATGGGCCACCGCGGCTGCCGCCTCGGCATCACCTTCCCCGAGATCATCCGCATGCAGGTGCGAGCCATCGCCGAGGCCGCGCTCAACGTGGCTGCCAAGGGGATCAAGGCCGTGCCCGAAGTGATGGTGCCCCTCATCGGCACCGTGCGGGAGCTGGCCTTCACCAAGGCCGAGATGGTGGATGAGATCGGGCTGGTCAACAAGGAGCGCGGCACCCAGTTCGCCTGCCCCATCGGCACCATGATCGAGATCCCCCGCGCCGCCATCACCGCCGACCGCATCGCCCAGGAGGCCGAGTTCTTCAGCTTCGGCACCAACGACCTCACCCAGATGGGCTTCGGCTTCAGCCGCGACGATGCCGGCACCTTCCTGCCGGAGTATGTCGGCAAGAAGATCCTGGAGGATGACCCCTTCCAGAGCCTGGATCAGGAGGGCATCGGAGAGCTGGTGCGCATCGCCTGCGACAAGGGTCGCACCGCCCGCCCGGGCATCAAGCTCGGCGTCTGCGGCGAGCACGGCGGGGATCCCCGCAGCGTGCAGTTCTTCCACAAGGTCGGGCTCGACTACGTGAGCTGCAGCCCCTACCGCGTGCCCATCGCCACCCTGGCCGCCGCCCAGGCCAACCTGGACTAGGCTCCAACCCGGCAGCAGGCCCCGCGCTGCTCAGGTAGCCGGGGCCTGGGCTTGTATGGCTAGAGGCAGCGGACCGCCTTGGCGGCGGCGGCCACCACATAGCAGCGCTCGTTGTTGGAGAGCGGATCCGCCGGCACCACAAAGAACCCTGGCCGACTCGGCTGGTAGCCCTGGGTGGTGCCCAGCAGCACCTCCCCGTCCCGGAAGGTGACCTCCACCTTGCGGCCTGCCGCGGGAGTGATGGGCGGAAACTCGTTGGTCTTGTGGTGCTGGGGGTCGCCCTCCAGGCTCCGCACGAAGCAGAGGGCTTTGAGCTCGGCGACCTTCACTTCAATTGGTTTGGCGCTGACCGTGGTTCCCGCCGGGGAGATGTGGAAGGCCTCTTTGGCCGGGAAGAAATCATTGGTCAGGCCCTTGAGGGTCTGGCCGTTCTGGAAGCGTGCCACCACCTGGTTCACGGATGCCTCCGATTTCGTCGGGTCGGGCAGATGAAGGATGGTCCACCTCAGGGATGGAACACCTCAAAATTACAAATGGAGACCATAGACCGCAAGGGCCACGGATGAATTAATTGGTATCCGACCAGGGCTAACCGGGGGCAAAGGTGGGCGACCCGCACGGGGAAGCGCGATAGAATCACCCTTTTCGGGCAAAACACATGGCGAAGCCTTCCTCCCGTCCGGCCACCGAGCAGCCCGAGATCATCTACTCGATGATGCGGGTCAGCAAGATCTACAACAACAAGCCGGTCATCAAGGACATCTCCCTCAGCTACTTCTACGGTGCCAAGATCGGCGTCCTGGGCCTCAATGGCTCGGGCAAGAGCACCGTGCTGCGGATCATGGCGGGCGTGGACCAGGACTTCAATGGCGAGGCCGTGCTCAGCAAGGGCTACACCACGGGCATCCTCGACCAGGAACCGCAGCTCGACCCCGACAAGACCGTGCTGGAAATCGTCGAGGAGGGCGCCGCCGAGCAGGTAGGCTGGCTGAAGGCCTACAACGCCATCAGCGAGCAGTTCGCCGATCCCGACGCGGACATGGATGCCCTGCTGGCGAAGCAGGGCGAGCTCCAGGAGAAGATCGACGCCCACGACTGCTGGGACCTGGACTCTCGCCTGGACCAGGCCATGGACGCCCTGCGCTGCCCCGATCCCGACACCAAGATCGCCGTGCTCTCCGGTGGCGAGCGGCGCCGCGTGGCCCTGTGCCGGCTCCTGCTCCAGCAGCCGGACATCCTGCTGCTGGACGAGCCCACAAACCACCTGGACGCGGAGACCGTCGCCTGGCTGGAGAAGCACCTCCAGGAGTACAAGGGCACCGTCATCGCCGTCACCCATGACCGCTACTTCCTGGACCATGTGGCCGAGTGGATCCTCGAGCTGGACCGGGGCGAGGGCATCCCCTGGAAGGGCAACTACTCGAGCTGGCTGGAGCAGAAGCAGGGCCGCCTGGCGCGGGAGGAGAAGTCCGATCAGCGGCGCCAGAAGACCCTGGAGCGCGAGCTGGAGTGGATCCGAATGTCGCCCAAGGGCCAGCACACCAAGAGCAAGGCGCGCATCGCCAACTTCGAGAGCCTGGCTGGCGAGGAAGGCCGCCTGAAGGAGCAGGAGCTGGAGATCTACATTCCCAGCGGCCCGCGCCTGGGCGACCTGGTGGCCGAGCTGGAAGGGGTCACCAAGGCCTACGGCGACCGGGTGCTCTTCGAGAACCTGACCTTCGCCATCCCCCGCGGCGGCATCCTCGGCGTCATCGGCCCCAACGGCGCCGGCAAGTCCACGCTGCTGCGCCTGCTCACGGGCCAGGAGGGGCCGGACGCGGGCAGCATCCGCATCGGCGAGACCGTGCACATGGCCTACGTCGACCAGCTCCGCTCGAACCTGAATCCCGAGAAGAGTGTCTTCGAGGCCGTCAGCGGCGGCTACGAGCAGATCGAGCTGGGCGGCAAGCTCATCAACGCCCGGGCCTGGCTAAGCCGCTTCGGCTTCTCCGGCGACTCCCAGCAGAAGAAGATCTCCGAGCTGAGCGGGGGCCAGCAGAACCGCCTGAACCTGGCGCTCACACTCAAGAGCGAAGCCAACCTGCTGTTTTTCGATGAGCCCACCAACGACCTGGATGTGAACACCATGCGGGCCCTGGAGGAAGCCATCGAGGCCTTCGCCGGCAGCGCCGTCCTGGTGAGTCACGACCGCTGGTTTCTGGACCGCCTGGCCACGCACATCCTGGCCTTCGAGGGCGATTCCCAGGTGCAGTTCTTCGACGGGAACTACAGCGAGTACGAGGCCTACCGCAAGGACGTGCTGGGCCTCAAGCCCTTCGACCCGCACCGCATCAAGTACCGGAAGCTGACCCGGTGACGGCGGACCTCACCCGCTCCCTCCGGCTGACTCGAGTCACCGTTCTGGCCGCGCTGCTCCTCGGGAGCGCCGCGCTTTGGCTGGGCTGGTCCCAGGGCGCCCTCGCCCTCGGGGGCTTCGGCGTGGCGTGCCTTCTGCAGGTCGCACCCGCCCTCAGCCTGGGGGCCCGCATCGGGGGCGGGCTCGGCAACGAGGGCCTCGAGCGGGATCGGGTGACCCTGCGGGCCACCGCCCACCTGCTGCGTCTCCTGGCGCTGGGCCTGGCCGGCGTGGGCCTGCTGGCCCTGCGGGGCGAGTGGATGCCCTCGGCGGATGCCGCCACGCGGGGGCTGGCCCTGGCGGCCTTGGTGCTGCTGGGGTTCCTCTGGGTCGCCAAGCGCGGCCTGGCGGGCCTGCATCCCGCGTTGGAACTTGACGCCGCCCGGTCCCGGGTCCTGCTGGAGCTGGCGGTGCTGCTGGCGGCGGGCACGCTGCTGGGGCTCTGGGTGCCCTGGGCCGATGCGCTGACGGCGCTGGCGCTGGCGCTCCGGCTCTTCTTCGCGGGCCAGGGCCTGGCCAAGGCCACCACCCTGCAGGCGGCCTGCGGAGGGTGTGGCACCGGCTGCGGCTGCTGATGCGCGTGCTCGAGCTGTTCTCGGGGCTGGGCGGCTGGCGCTGCGCCCTCGGGGACCGCGGCCGGGTGGTGGCGGCCTACGACGTGAGCGAGGCCGCCAACGCCACCTACCGGCTGAACCACGGAGACCTTCCTCGGCCCCAGGAGCTGGCCGCTGTGTCTCGGGCGGCGCTGGCCGCCCATGGCGCCGACACCTGGCTGCTCAGCCCACCCTGCCAGCCCTTCTGCCGCATGGGGAACCACCAGGGCCTGGAGGATCGCCGCTCGCGGGCCTTCCGCCACCTGATGGACGTGTTCCGCGAGGCGCCGCCGGAACACCTGGTGCTCGAGAACGTGACCGGCTTCCTGGGTTCCGACGCCCATGCGCTGCTCTCGGATCGCGTCCGCGCGCACGGGATGCACCAGCTGGATCTGCAGGCCTGCCCCAGCCAGCTCCCCTGGCCCAACCAGCGGTCCCGCGTCTATGTGGTGGCCTCGCGGAAGCCGCTGCAGGCCCTGCCGCTGCCGATTCTGGCGCCGCGCGCCGTGGCGGAGTTCCTGGATGCAGTGGAGGACGAGCGGCTCTACCTGCCGCCGGAGGTGCTGGCCCGCCACTACGAGGGCCTAGATCTTGTCGGGCCTGGGGACTGCCGCACCGCGTGCTTCATCGGCGGCTACGGCCGGCGCTATGTGGGCAGCGGGTCCTTCCTGCGCACGGCGCGCGGCGTGCGCCGCTTCTCGCCCCGGGAGGTGGCGCGCCTGCTGGGCCTGCCCGAGGGGTTCAGCTTTCCCGAGGCGCTGTCCCTGGAGGTCCGCTACCGGCTGCTGGGCAATGGGCTCTCCATCCCCGTCGCCGCCTGGGCGCTGCGGCATCTCGCGTAGAATCTCCCCATGCGCCTCCTCCTGTCCGCCTTCGCCCCCGAGCTGGGGCCCCTCGCCGCCGCACCCCCCGCGGGCTGGACCGTGGCCACCGTGGGCGTCGGCGCGGTGACGGCCGCGGCGACGACCGCGCGGCTGCTGGCCGAGCAGCGGCCTGAGGCGGTGCTCTTCCTGGGCACCTGCGGCCGCTATGACAAGCGGCTGGCGCTCTTCGAGTGCCTCTGGGCGGGCGAGGCCATCGCCACCTCGGTGGAGGAACTCCGGGGCGGCGCCTACCGGCCGCGGCTCGAACCAACCCGCTGGGCTTCGACCCTGAGCGGCCCCTGGCCCGCAAAGGCCGTGGCCGTGCCTCCAGCCATCACCTCAACCCTGGAGGGCGCGGCCCTGCTGGGCGCGGTGGCGCCGGCGGAGCACCTGGAGCTCACGGGGGTCTTCGCCGCCTGTCAGGCTGCGGGCGCGCCCTGCGGCGCGGCCCTGGTGGTCGTGAACGACGTGGGACCCGCCGCCCCGGCCCAGTGGCAGGCCAACCACGCCCGGGGCAGCCAGCTGCTGGTGGCGGCCCTCAAGGCAGCGGGCTGGTTCGGAGTGGCGTGAAGGCTTCGGCGCCCGCGCCGGTCCGGATCTGCCAGCCACTGGATACCGCCGCCACCTGCACTCCGCAGGATGGCCCCGTGATCCAGGGCGTGAGGCCGTGGCGGCGGAAGGTCTCTCGGGTCTCGGCGTGGGGGTGCTCGAAGCGGTTGCGGAACCCTGCCGGGATGATGACGAGCTCGGGCTGGAGCGCCGCGACCCAGACCGGATCCGAGGCGTTGCGGCTGCCATGGTGGCCCGCCTTGAGCAGGCGGTGGCGGCCGGGGCCGGGCTCCCCCAGGTCCAGCAGGTCCCGCTCCTGCACGGCCAGGGCGTCGCCCATGAGCCAGAGCTCCCGGTCCTGCCAGGCCACCCGCAGCACGATGGACACCATGTTGGCGTCGGGCAGGGCGAAGGCGCCGGGGGGCCACCGGACGCTGAAGGCCGCCGGTCCGCGGGACCAGGCATCACTGCGCAGGAGTCCTGCGAGCTCGCTCCCGGCACTGGGACGGTAGGGCGCCCAGGGGTCCTCATCGTCGGCGGTGACCGGCACGCTCGTGGAGGCCAGGGGCCAGATCCGGGCGAGGGTGGCCCAGCCGCCCGCGTGATCCCCGTGCGCGTGGGTCAGCAGCAGGTGCACGGGCTCGCGGACGCCCCGCCGGCTGAGCACCCGCGCGAGGCGGCGGCCGGTCCAGGGCCCCGGCCCCGTGTCGATGAGCGTGGCCTCGCCGCCCGGCACCCGCAGCAGCAGCGCGTCACCTTGGCCGATGTCCACGGACTCCAGCGTGAGGGTGGCCGGGGCCTGACCCGTGCCACGGCTGGCGAGCAGCCCCAGGGAACAGGCCACCAGGCTCACGGTCAGGAACCGGGTGCGGCGCAGCCGCCCCTGCAGGTGGGCCAGGGCCAGCCAGCCGAGGGCCAGCAGCAGCCAGGGCCAGAGGATCCCGGTGGCCAGCGGCGCGATCCCCGTGAGGGCGGGCACCAGCTGATTCCCCATCCAGTCCAGGAGGGCCCCCGCCCCCTGGGTGAGCCCCGGCAGGGGCAGCAGGATCAGGGCGAGGCAGACGGGGGTCAGAAAGGCCACCAGGGGCAGCACCAGGAGGTTGGCCAGGACGCCCCACCAGGGCGCGCCGCCGTGCAGCAGGGCCAGGAGGGGCAGGGTGGAGAGCCAGGGCGCGGTCAGGCGGGCCAGGGGCAGGGCCAGGGGGCCCAGCAGCGGGGCCAGGAGGCCCGCCAGGGGTTCCGCCCCCCACAGGAGGCCGAGCAGGGCCCACCAGGCCAGCAGGAAGCCGGGCTCGACCCCTGCGGCCGGGTGCCCCAGCAGCCAGAGCAGCAGGGCCAGGTGCAGGCCCACAACGGGCGGCAGCTTCCAGCCCGTGCCGCGCCCGATGGCCCAGGCGAAGCCCATGAAGAGACCCCGCCACACCGGGGCAGAGAAGCCCACCAGGGCCGCGTAGAGCAGGCCCCCGGCCATGGCTGCGGCGGTGGCGCCGCGCAGGCGGAGGCGGCGCAGCAGGGCCTCCAGGGCCGCCAGCACCAGGGTGACCTGCAGGCCCGAGACCACCAGGATGTGGATGGTGCCGCTCTCCGCGAAGACGCTAAAGTGGGCCTCGTCCGCCGGGGGGATGCCCAGGGCCAGCGCCCCCCACAGGTCCTTGGCCGTCGGGCCCAGGGGCAGCGCGTCAAAGCGGCGCCGGATGAAGGTCTGCAGGCGCAGCAGGGGGCCGGGCGCCGCAGGTCCGGTGGCCTCCAGCAGCTGGGCGGAGGCCAGGTGGATGCGGCGCGGAGCCTCGTCGCTCCGCGCGCGCCACAAGGGCCGCTCCGCCAGGAAGACGGGACCGGGCTGGACGGGCCGCAGCTCGGCCCGGACGCGGACCGGCGTGCCGGGCGCGGGCGGGGGCTGCTCACCCTCGGCGGGCACTGTGAGGGGCAGCGACAGGCCCTTCAGCGCTGGCGGCGCGGTCAGCTCCAGCTGGCTCCGCAGCCGGTCGCCCTGCAGGGTCCAGGGCCGGCCGATCCTGCCCTCCAGGGCCTGGAAGCCACTGGGCAGATTCGTCTCCCACCGGGCCTTCTGGGCCAGGCCCAGGAAGGTTCCGCCCACCAGGCTCAGGGTCAGGGGCACCAGGAGCCAGCGGCGGCGACCGAGCAGCGGCAGCGAGAGCGCCCAGGCCAGGACTCCCAGGGCCACCCAGCCCGGCGCCACCTGGCCGTTCCAGCGTTCGGGAACCAGCCAGGGCACCGCGCAGGCCGCGGCCAGAGCCCAGGCCAGGGGCCAGAGGGGAGCTCCGGAAAGGCGCTGCCAGAGGGTGGACCTGGAGAGCATGGGCAAAGTTTACCAAAGTGTCCAACTCTTGACAGGTTCGAGTTGGACTGGAACCCTGAGGGCATGCACACAGCTAGGGCGCTTCTGGTGGATGACGATCCCACCATCCTTGAGGTGGTTGGCACGCTGCTGTCCCGGCATGGCCACGAGGTGGTCGGCACGGGCTCGGGCCTGCGGGCCGCCCAGTTCCTGCGAACTGAGCACTTCGACCTCGCGGTGGTGGACCTCATGCTGCCGGACCTGAGCGGCCTGGAGCTGGCCCGCCAGGGCGTCGCCAAGCCTGACACCGTGGTGGTGGTGCTGTCGGGTACCACCTCGGTGGAGACGGCCCTGCAGGCCATGAAGATGGGCATCTACGACTACGTGCCCAAGCCCTTCCGCGTCGAGGAGCTGGAGCACACGCTGCTGCGCGCCATCGAGAAGTCCCAGCTGAACCAGGAGAACAAGCGCCTGCGCGAGCAGATCCAGGGCAAGCTGACCGGGCCCCAGATGGTGGGCCGCTCCGAGACCTGGCACAACCTGCAGTCCCTGCTCCGCCGGGTGGCGCCCTCGCCCTCCACGGTGCTGATCACCGGCCCCTCCGGCACCGGCAAGGAGCTGGCGGCCCGGGCCATCCACCAGTGGAGCCCGCGCGCCCAGGGGCCCTTCGTGCCCATCCACTGCGGCGCCATTCCCGAGACACTGCTGGAGGACGAACTCTTCGGCCATGTGCGCGGGGCCTACACCGACGCGCGCACCGACCGGCCCGGCCGGTTCCAGCAGGCCGAGGGAGGCACCCTCTTCCTCGACGAGATCGGCACCATGCCCATGAGCCTGCAGGTGAAGCTGCTGCGGGTCATCCAGGAGCGGGAGTTCACGCCGCTGGGGTCCACGCGCACGGTGAAGTCGGACTTCCGCCTGCTGGCGGCGACCAATGAGGACCTGGGCTCCCTGGTGGAGCAGAAACGCTTCCGCGAGGACCTCTTCTACCGGCTCAATGTGATCCCCGTGCAGCTGCACCCGCTCCGCGAGCACCCCCAGGACATCCCGGTGCTGGTGGCGCACTTCACCCGGAAGTTCGCCCGGGAGCTCGGGCTGCCCCTGAAGCAGGTGGAGCCCACGGCCCTGCAGGCCATGGAGGCCTATGGCTGGCCGGGCAATGTGCGCGAGCTGGAGAACGCGGTGGAGCGGGCCATGGCCCTGGGCTCAGATCCCGAGCGCCTGCTGCTCCAGGACCTGCCCGCCTCCATCGCCGGCGTGCTGCCCTCGGTGGCCTTCCCGTCCCTCTCCCAGAACCAGGACCTGGGCCAGTTCCTGGCGGACCTCGAGCGCCACCTCATCCTCGAGTCGCTCCAGGCCACGGGCTGGAACAAGAGCGAGACCGCCCGCCGCCTGGGCATGCGCCGGACCACCCTCCTGCACCGGCTCCGGGCCCTGGGCATCCCCATGGACCCCATGGCCGAGGCCGAGTCCACCCTGGCTCGGGAGGCCAACCCATGAAGCGGTTCGGCCGTCCGCTCCTGACGCTGCTGCTGGCCTGCGGGCCGCTGGGCGCCTGGTCGCCCAAGGTGCATGAGGCCCAGACCGCCAAGGCCATCCGCCTCGTGCCGCGACCCATGGCGGCCCTGCTCCGGGCCCACCCGCAGATCCTGCTGGAGAGCGCCCGGGGCGTGGCGAACGACCAGCCGCCCACCGTGGAGCAGGTGGAGGCCCAGTTCCGCACGGTCCTGCGCCTGAGCGAGGAAGGCCGCCGCCCCGAGGAGCTCGTCCGGGATCTGGGGGCCCTCGCCCATCAGGTCCAGCTGCTGCTGGATCCCTCGGCCACCGAGGGCCTGAGCCCGCTCCGGGAGTCCTTCGAGGCCTACGCGGACCAGCACCTGCCGCACCTGCTGGTGACCCAGGAAGCCTACTGGGCCGCCCAGGGCAGCCTTGATCCCGGTCCGCCCCTGCGCCGCTTCCTGGCGCTCAAGCAGGACCGCCACAAGCGCCTCCAGGAGCACTTCGATGGATCGGCGGGTCGCCGCATCGGTCCCTGGGACGAGCTCTCCCTGCCTTTCGCCCAGCTCCAGCTGGCCTTCTCCAACGGGGTCTACGCCACCGCCAACCTGTGGATCCTGCTCTGGCGGGCCGCGGGAGATCAGTGGGAGCTTCCCCCGGGTGGCCCCTGATCATTTCGCCTCCCGCCTGACCGCCAGCCGCACCGCTTTCCCTTCACCACCCTCAACCTCAATTCGTTCCGGAGATGGACATGGGTACCTATTCCCGCCTCGGGTCCTACCTGCTCGCCTCCGAGCTGACCAGTGATCCCTTCGGCGCCATCCACCGGGCCGTGCTCATCTCCGGGAACGGGTTCGACCGGCACGTCCTGGCCCGCACCTTCTCGGAAGAGCTCTTCCAGGCGGGGCTGGACACCCGGCTGGCCGAGGCCGGGCGGGTGGTGCCCCTGCTGGGTGGGGCGCGGATCTTCGGTCTGGGCTACCAGATCGAGGACGGGAAGACGCCGCACCTGGCCTGGGACCATGTGGCCGGGCGGAGCCTGGCCCAGCTCATCGACCGGGCGCGCCAGGAGCAGGTTCCCTTCGGGGTCGATCACGCCCTGACGGTGATCCAGGGGGTGGCCCAGGGCCTCGTGCAGCTTCATGCCAAGGGGCTCAGCCATGGCGTCCTCAGTCCGCACAGCGTCTGGGTGAGCCTCGAAGGCTCCACCCAGATCCTGGATGCGCCCTACGCCCCCTTGGTGAAGAGCCTGCTGCCCAAGGCGCCGACCCTCCGGCAGAAGCTGGCCCCCTACCTCCAGGCTGAGGAGACGACCCCGCTCCAGCGGGACTTCTTCGCCCTGGGTGCGGTGCTCTACGAGCTGCTGACCTTCGAGCCCATTCCTGTGGGTGCCGACCTCCAGACGGTCCTCGAGCAGGCCACCTTGAAGGCCGCCCAGGAGGATGCGCCCTTGCCGGCGGAGCTCCGGGCCTTCCTTGGACGGCTGCTGCTGGGCCGCCAGCCCTTTGCCACGGTAGAGGCCTTCAGCGCGGAGCTGGAACGGGTCCTCTACGACGGTGACTACAGCCCCACCACCTTCAACATGGCCTTCTTCATGCACACGCTGTTCCGGGAGGAGAACGACCGGGACGCCCTGGCCATGAAGGCGGAGCAGGGGGACAACTACCTGGCCTACACCGCTGCGGGCGAGTCCCTGCGGAGCGGGGCCGCGCGCGTGCTGCCCAGCGAAGGCCAGCCCGAGTCCCCGGCTGGTTCGAAGCACACTCCGCTGCTCATCGGGGGCGGCCTTGTCGCGGTGGTGATCCTGGGCCTGGGCGCCATGTTCCTGCTCCGCCCCCGGACGGACCCAGCGGTACAGAAGCAGCTGGCGGAGCTGTCGGAGCTGTCCCTCCTGAAGAAGCAGCTGGAGCAGCAGAAGGCCGACCTCGATGCCAGGGCCAGGGCCGAGTCCGAGAAGACAGCCCAGCTTCAGAAGCAGCTGGGCGAGACCCGGTCGGTGGAGGACCGGGCGCGGATCCAGAAGCAGTTGGAGGAGGCCCGCCAGCGCAGCCAGGATGTGGAGCGCCAGCAGAAGCTGGCGGCGCAGCGTCTGGACGAGCAGCGGGCGGCCGAAGCCAAGACCACCGCGCTTCCTCCAGCCTCAGTCCCTGCACCCCCAGGCCCAACGCCGGAGGCCGCGCCGCCCCAACAGGAGGCTGCTAAGACCCAGGCCAGCCCCGCCCCGCCTCCGCCGGCTCCGGCCCCAGCCGCGCCGACTGTCAGCGAGCCGGCCCGCCTCATGAGCCAGGTGGCCCCGGTCTTCCCACCGCGCGCGCTGCAGACGCGCTGGGAGCTGAACCAGGACCATCTGGTCCGGCTGAAGGTCTACGTCAACGAGCAGGGGCAGCCCATGAAGGTGACCGTGATCGAAGGCGTGCCTGGCACCTACGGTTTTGACGAGGCCGCTGTCGAGGCCGCCAACAAGTCCACCTTCAGCCCCGCCACACGGGACGGCAAGCCGGTGCGCGGGTGGACCCCGGATATCGTCTACCGGTTCCAGAAGCGGCGCTAAGGACGGACCTATCTGAGGGTCTGGGCCGCCTCGGTGGCGAGGCGGTCCACCCGCTCATTTTCAGCGTGGCCCGCATGGCCCTTGACCCAGCGGGCCTCCACCTGGTGGCGCGCCAGCTGGGCGTCGAGGGCCTGCCAGAGGTCCGCGTTCAGGACGGGCTTGCCGTCCGCTTTCTTCCAACCCCTGCGCTTCCAGTCCTTCAGCCAGGACTGGATTCCCTTCACCACGTACTGGCTGTCGCTCTGGAGCAGCACCTCGCAGGGCTTGGTGAGCGCCTCCAGGCCCCGGATGGCCGCGGTCAGCTCCATGCGGTTGTTGGTGGTGTCCGGTTCCGCCTCGGCGGCTTCCTTCTCCTGGACGCCCGAGGCCAGGCGCACCCGGAGCAGGTAGCCCCAGCCGCCGGGGCCGGGATTGCCAAGACATGCGCCGTCGCAGTACAGCTCGATCTTCATCCCACCAGAGTAGGCGCAGTGGCCGCGACTGCGGCAACAGCCTTGCGGAGCAGCTCCACGCCCAGGTCCAGGTCCTCGGTTCGGAGGTTCATGGCGGGGCGGAAGCGCAGGCCCTGGACGCCCGTGGAGAGGATCATCATGCCCTGGTCGCGGCCCTTGGCCACCACGGCGTTCCGCAGCTCGGGCGAGGCGATGTCCAGGGCGCAGAAGAGGCCCCGGCCGCGCGGGTTCGAGGTGAGCTCCGGGAAGTCCCGGTGGATCTCCTGGAGGCCCTTGAGCAGGCGCTCGCCCTGCTTCACGCCATGCGCCAGCAGGTTCTCTTCGCGGATGACGTCGATGATGCGCGTGCCGCGCACCATGTCCACCAGGTTGCCCCCCCAGGTGCTGTTGATGCGGCTGGGCACCTGGAACACGCTCTCCACCTCGTCGAGGCGGCGGCCCGCGGCGATGCCGCAGGTCTGGGACTTCTTGCCGAAGGCGAGGATGTCCGGCTGCACGTCGAACCACTGGTGCGCCCACCACTTGCCCGTGGCACCGAAGCCGGTTTGCACTTCGTCGAAGATCAGCAGGAACTCGTGACGGTCTGCCAGCACGCGCAGCTGCCGCAGGAACTCGCCGCGGAAGTGGTTGTCCCCGCCCTCGCCCTGGATGGGCTCGACGATCAGGCAGGCGATGTCATCGGGGTTCTGCGCCACGGCAGCCTCGATGGCGGCGATGGCCTCCGCCTCCGCGGCCTCGGTCTTCGCGAGGTCCATGGGGAAGGTCAGCTTGGGGTTCGGCACCCGGGGCCAGGGGAACTTGGGGAAGTACTGGTGCTTCCGGGGATCCGCCGTGTTCGTGAGGCTCAGGGTGTAACCGGAGCGGCCATGGAAGGCCTCGCGGAAGTGGATCACCTGGGAGCCCTTCTCCCCCTTGCCCGCGGCCAGGTTCTTGCGAACCTTCCAGTCGAAGGCGGCCTTCAGGGCGTTCTCCACGGCCAGGGCGCCGCCGTCGATCCAGAACAGGTGGGGCAGATAGTCCGGCGCCGCGTGGGTGCCGAAGGCCTCCACCCACTCCGCGTAGGCCGTGGTGTAGATGTCCGAGTTGGCGGGCTTGTGGACTGCGATCTCGCCCAGGCGCTGGATGAAGGCGGCCTCCCGCAGGCGCGGGTGGTTGTGCCCCAGGGGTGCCGTGGCGAAGAAGGTGTAGAAATCGAGGTATTTACGCCCGTCGCGAGCATCCACGATCCAGGAGCCGTGGGACTTGTCGAGGTCCATGACCAGGTGGAAGCCGTCCATCAGCATGTGGCGGCCCAGGCTCTCCAAGACGGCGTTCGGGGCGATGTGCAGGCTGGGCATGGCGAACCTCGGTGTCGGTTCAGTGTATGGTTGGGGCTGCAGCGGAGACACGCATGATCCCCTGGATAGCGGTTCAGGAAGCGCCTCTCGACGGGATGGCTTTACGAAGTGTCATGGAAGATCCCCATGCGGGCGCCCTGGTCCTCTTCGAGGGTCGGGCCCGGGATCACCACGAGGGTCGGCCGGTGTTGGAACTGGCCTACGAGGCCTATGTCCCCATGGCTGAGAAGGAGCTGGGCCTCCTGCGGGAGAAGGCCATCGAGCGCTTCGGCCTCACCCGCTGCGCCATCCACCACCGCATCGGCGTAGTGCCCCTCACTGAGGCGGCCGTCATCGTCGCCACCAGCAGCGCCCACCGCGCCGAGAGCTACCAGGCCTCCGCCTGGATCATGGACGAGATCAAGCAGCGCGTGCCCATCTGGAAGCGGGAGCGATACCGGGACGGCTCCGAGAGCTGGGTGGAGTGCACGCATCGGTTCCAGATGTAGCGCTGCCTTCAGCCTAAGGCCGGAAGACGCAAGTTCCGTCCTGAATCATTTCATGAGAAAAGGGAGGCGAGTCTTCTCGCGGGAGCCATGGGTGAGCCCGAAACATCACAAGCTGCTCCAGCGTGCCCGGGAGCTTGACCGCTCCGGAAACCACCTGAAGGCTGCGATGGCCTATAAGGCGTTCCTGGACCAGCAACCGGGAGATGCGGGCACCTGGTCCGACTACGCCGGGAAGCTGCTCACGCTAGGCAAACTGAAAGAGGCGGAAGGAGCCTGCTCCACCGCGCTCCGGCTCGATCCAAGCAACTTCAGGGCGAAGGCCCATCTCGGTTCCATCCAGATGACGCAGGGGAACCTGGTCGAAGCCGAAGGCCATTTCCGGAAGCTGGTGGCGGACCACCCCAACGACGAGAAGGCCCGGCTGCTGTGGATCACCTGCCTAACCTGGATGGGAGATGCGGCTTCGGCCAGCCGGGAGATTGCCGCGGTGCTTCGGCAGGAACCCGAGAGCTTTCTCGTGCACAAGAGCGTCATGGGCCCGTGCTACTCCCTGGGGCTCTGGGCGGAATACCGGGCCGAGATTGAGCGTTTTCGAAAGGTGGATCCCACCTCGGCATACGTGGACTACGAGGAAAGCTTTGTGGATCTGCTCCAAGGCAATATGCGCCAGGGCTGGGAACGGTTCGAGGCACGGATGAAGGTGCCGAGCTCCCTGAGGCCGCAGCGAAGCTTCGCTCAGCCCACCTGGAACGGCGAATCCTTCACCGGGAAGACCCTCCTGGTTTGGGCCGAGCAGGGCCTCGGTGACACCTTCATGTTCGTGCGGTATCTCCCGCTGGTGAAGGCCCTGGGGGGCAGGGTGCTCCTCGAGACCCAGCCTGCCCTGACGGCGGTTGCGGCCACCTGCAGGGGCGTGGACCTCGTTATCTCCCAGGGGGTCGTTCTGCCGCCCTTTGACCTTCAGATCTCCCTCATGTCTTTGCCCTGGGTCTTCCAGACGGACCTCGACTCGATCCCTTCCGAGGTTCCCTACCTGGGCGTTCCGAAGACCGTCGCCCCTCGGCACGAGCTTCTGGAAAGGCTGGGGGCAGGGCAGGGCGGGACCAGGATCGGGCTGGTGTGGGCCGGCGGATCCAGCCACGCCCGGGACCTTGAACGCTCGCTTTCGGGTGCAGCCCTGGGACCCCTGGCGGCCCTGCCGGGCGTGTCCTGGTTCAGCCTGCAGGTGGGCCGACAGGACATCCCTCCCCTGCCAGGCCTGGTGTCACTGGAGCCCCTGCTGCAGTCTTTCTCGGACACAGCCCTGGCACTGGACAGCATGGATCTGCTGATCACGGTGGACACCTCCGTGGCCCATCTGGCCGGAGCCATGGGCATTCCCACCCTGCTCCTCCTGGCCTGGCAGCCGGATTACCGATGGATGCTGGATCGGCTCGACAGTCCCTGGTACCCGACGCTGCGGCTCTACCGGCAGCCAGCCTACGGGGATTGGGGATCCGTGATTCAGCAGGTGGTCACAGACCTGGCGCAGGACGCGTAGCCCGCAACAGGCGTCAGCGGGTGCTCGCCCCATAGCCTTTGAGCGCCCGGACCCCGCGCTCCTGGACCTCAAGCTCTCGCCTTACCTGATCCAGTGCAGCGGCCAGCACCACTCGCCGTGCCTCCAGCTGGTGGCCTGCTGCATGCGCTCGGTCCCTGAGTTCTGGCCATCCTGAAGCCTTCTCGGCCTCCGCGAGAGCTGCCTGGAACTCGGTGTCCCACTGGGCCAGCGTGTCAGCGTTGGGTTCCCAACTCGCGTCGGCCAGCCAGGCTTCCATCTGTTCGATGGCCGCACGGACCCGGGTGTCGTTCATCCGACCCGGTTTCCAAGCTGGAAGGTCGGAACCTCGCTGGTTTCGAGCTTCTTCTTGTGGAACTGTTCCCAGGCCTGGCGGATCTCGCCCATGCCATGGGCCACGGCGGCCAGCCGATGGGTATCCCTGGTCCGAGCGGCGGCCATGGTCTCCCGGGTCCACCAGTCGTACAACTTCGCGAGGTTGTGGGCCAGCTCGCCGCCACCCTCAAGGTTCAGACGGATGGTGGCTTCCTGGATGACTTCCGAGACACGGATGTAGCTCCGGGTTGCGGCAGCGAGATTGTCCTGGTTCAAGGCCTGGATGGCCCTGCCCAGGTGGAGCTGCCCCGCTTCCATGATGAGGGCCGCCTGCTGTTCGGGGCTGGTCCCGAGGATGCGCTGGCTGAGGTAGGCATCAGCAGATCTGGCGTAAGCATTCATGGTCAGCCTCTACCGGATTCTTTCGACAGATCCCCGCCGGACATGAGAACCAGGGCCCGCTAGGCCCCGAAGAGCGAGCCCGAGGTCATCTTCATCTGGCCCACGACGGCTTCCATCTGGGCAAATTTCTGCTTCAGGCTCAGCGACTCCCGGTCCAGCAGCGACTGGGCCCGAGCGATCTGGGGGGCAAGGTTGGTGTTCTGGGCGGTGATGGTGTTGATCAGGTTCGCGATGTTTCCAGTCGCGCCTGTATACGTATTTATGAAATCCCAGGCCGCCTGCCCGGCGCCCCGGCTGAGGCTGAGCGTGCCTGTGCCAGTACCGGTGACGGCTAGGCTCAGCCCGGCATAGCTGCCCGTGCCCACGAGGACCCCACTGATGACAGGGATGGGATCGGAGGTCACGCCGTTCTGGGTGAGGGTGCCCACCAGGGCTCCCCCGCCGGTGTCCGTGATGACGAAGTCCACGCTGCCCGTGGTGGTGGCGGAGCCCCCGCTCTTGACCGTTACGGCCGGACTGGTGGAGGTGCCCGAGAAGGTGAAGAGACTCTGCACCGAGGCCGGGTCCGCGTTCAAGGCCTGCTGGAAGGCGTAGCTGTTCAGGTACAGGGTGCCATCGGCCTGGCTGGTGACCCCCACGCTGGCCAGGGACTTGTAGGTGGCACCGCTGGAGAGGCCGGCGGAGGCCCCCACCAGGGCGGCCTTGAGGTTGGCCATCATGGACCGGGTGGTCAGATCATTGGACAGGGGCGCCTGGGCGATGCTGCCATCCGCATTCTTGGTGGCCGTGGAAGCCGTCTTGTAGTCCTTCACCAGTTGGTTGTACTTGGTGATGAAATCCTGCAGAGACGCCGCAGTGCCGGTCGCATCCTGGGCGACAGTCAGGGTAGAAATGCCGGCCTGACCACCCTGCTTGAGGGTGAAGGTCATGCCATCCACTGCATCCGTGACCTTGTTGGTGCTGCGGGTGAGGGTGACGCCGTTGACGGTGAAGTTCGCATCCGTGGCCGCGGCGCCGTTGCCGGCGGCGGCCGCCAGCCCGCCGGCGAGCGTCGTGGGCGTGCTGAGGCTATCCACCGTGCCCGCCGAGATCCCCAGGTTGTTGGCCACCGTCGTGCCATCGTTGCTGGTGACGTCGGCCAGGGTCACGTTGCCGCTGGTGCTGCCGGCGCCCGTGTCCTTGGCGGTGATCACCAGCTGGTAGGGCTTGGCGCCCTTGCCCGTGTTCACCACCGAGGCCGTGACGCTGGAACCGGCCACCGCGTTGATCTTGTCCCGCAGACCGTTCAAGGTGTTGGAGCTGCTGTCCAGGGTGATGGTGTAGATTTTTCCATCCGTGCCCTGGAGTGCAAATGTGGCCGGGGTCCCCGCCGTGAAGACGCTGGACCCGGTGGAATCAGATGGGTTGGCCACGGACAGATTGGTGGTGTAACCACTTCCATCGAGCTTCGCCGAGAGCCGACCCTTGGTAGCCACCGTGTTGACCTGGATGTCGAAGCTTCCCGAGGAGACCCCGGTAGCCGTGGCGGTGACATAGGCGTTGCTGCTGTCAGAGCTTGTCACTGTGCGGGAGTTGAACTTGTCTTGCAGCACCGCCAGGCTGGTGTTGAGGGCCGTCAGCTGAGTCGTGAGGGAAGCGAGGGCGGTGTTCTTCTGGGTGTTGAGTGTCTGCTGGGCTTTGAGGCGGTTAACGTTGGTCGACTTCTGGGCCATGATGGCCTTGATGAGGGCCGTGGTGTCGATGCCCGTGCTCAGGCCGTTCAAGCTCGCCGAGCTCGAATCCGTGCTTGTCGTGAATGTGACCATTCTGCACCTCGAAGCTCAGGTTGACCTTAGGGCGGTTAGACCGTTAACCCTGCTGGTCCACCAAGCCTCCCGATTTCATCGCTGTATTCTGCAATTCGCGTACCCGCCGGGACATGCCCAGCACCTCGACCGAGGGCACCTGGAACAGCACCTGCCCTGTGCCCTGCTGGATGACCTGGAACACCGTCTTGCCCGAATCGTGATCCACCATGAGCTTGAGGTCGGTCTGGCCCTGGGCCAGGTGCTGATTGACCTGAGCCACGGCGGCCTCCTGCGAGCCGGATCCCGTCGCTGGGGCCGGGCTCGTGGCTTGGGATGGCGCTGAGACAACCGGGGCCGGACGGGAGACGACCGGCTGGGGCGCACCACTCGATAGCATGGCACCGCCACTGGCGAACGTGACTTGATTGACCATGGTACCTCCTCTCCGGAATGCAGATAACCGGGGGAGGGCAGATTCCGCCCCCCCCCGGAGATTAGGTTCCTAAACTCTAGCGGAAGAGGCCCATGATCGTCTGGGCGGACGAGTTCGCGCTGCTCAAGGCGCTGGTGCCCGCCTGCATGAGGATCTGATACTTGGTCAGGTTGGCCATCTCGGCACCCATGTCCGCGCCCAGGTAGGCGTCGGCGATTCCCTGCTGGGTCTCCGCCGTGATCCCATGAGTCTGAGCGTTGGCGAGGGCCGAGGACATGGCCGCAGCCTGTGTGGCCGAGTTGGTAGCGACGGTGCTCAGGACATTCGCAGAGCTGCTACCGCCCGTGGCGGTCTTGAGGGCAGTGTATTCCGCGCCCCCTGAGTTGCCAGACCCTTCCAGCTCGGCCATGCGGTAGGCCTGCTGGGTCAGGTTCGCGTTGTTGCCGTCCGCAGCCAGAGCCGTGAAGTAGGCGGCCTGATCCGTGACAACGGAAGCAGCGGCCGACCGTGAAGCGGCCTGGGCAGTGTTGCCGGCAACCTGGCTGGCTGCGTCGTCGTAGGAGCTGTTGACGCGCCGACCGGTGGTGAGCCGCGTGATGGCCTGGGTCAGGCCAAGCTTGCTGACGCCCAGCTGGCGGCTAGCGGCGAGCGCACTGACGTTACTAAGAATGGTAACCATAACATCCTCCGTGATGTAGGTTTGGCAGCATCCGTGCTACCGGGTTGTGGGGGAGGGAACCTCCCGACACCCCTTCTTCGGGTTCATGTGGAAAAACCTTTAATTAATTTTTTGGGGGGCACGCAGATTCCCCGGTCTGGACCTTACCGGGGCCCACACCTAGAGCAGTGCCTGGAGCCGCTCCAGAGAATCCCACCCGCTGCGGGCGAGGCTCTGGAGGGCGTACTTGGTGAAGTTCACATCATGCTGATAGCGTCGGCAGGCCACCTGGATGGTTTCGGCCAACTCGGCGGGCGTGAGGGGCGTCTCCCTGGCCGCGGCCCGGCCAGCCAGCAGGAGCCGGATGAGGGCGAAGCGGATGACGAGGGACGCGAAGTGCTGCCGAGGGCTCTCCTGCCCCCAGGGGAAGACCTCCCGCAGGGCCTCGTTCAAGAAGTAGTGTTCCAACAGCCAGGGCACGGTCTCCAGGGCGGGCCCCAGGCGGCGCAGGCCCTCCTGGTAGGCGCGGACCAGGGCGTGATCATCCACCGGCTCCCCTTCCCGGATCCCCAGGCCCAGGGCCGCCTCCCCGAGGACTTGCCGGACATGGGGCAATTCCGTGGCCTTCCAGGCCGCCAGAAAAAGACCGGCGGCCACCTCGGCCTGAAGGTTCGTATGTTCCCCCTGGACCGCCAGGGGGGCCATGGCCGCCCCGGAGTCCAGATCCGCTTCGATGCTGAGTAGCAGTGCCGGAAGCTCCCCGGTCCGACGCTGCGAGATCAGGTCCGTGAGCCGGTCGCAGCTGCGCCCGATCAGCTTCAGGCGGTCGGAAAGCGTCGCATCCGGGCTGCGCAGGATCTGGAACAGCAGGGTTCGGACGTCCTCCATGGCCTCGACGCTGAGCCCCCCGGAGGGTTTGACCTCAGTGATGTAGTCCAGGGGCGCGGTGCGTTCCTCTCCCTGTAGATCGAAGGCGTCCTCCGTGAGGAGCGCCAGGCGCGCCGCCTCCGGGCAGGAAAGTGAGAGGACCATCTGGTGCAGGTCCCCGAAGCGGTGGATGGTCCGCGGGTAGTAGGCGCAGGTGTTCGAAAGCGCCGCTTCGCCGAGACGCTCCTGGATTCGGCACAGCTTGGTTTCGCTGAGCATGCTGCAGCTCTGGCAGACATCCCCCTGGAGCTCGATGTGCCCGTAGTCCAGGTCGGACTTGGACGCAGCATAGCGTTTCACGTATCTGGAGAACAGTGGCCGCAGCACCGGGTCGAAGCTGGACTGGTATTGCAGGAAGCTCTCCTTGTCCAGGGTGACGCCCCAACCAGCACAGCAGGTGTCTTCGCAGTCCCCGCCGATGCAGGAGAACCGGCTCACATAGGTCGGCATCAGCATGGTGTCGGTAACGAATTTCTTCATTTCGATCCTCTGGTGAAGGATGGAGTGGATCCAAAGATGGTGCGCTTCAGGTCCCCCTGAAGCGCCAGAGCCCCCACCCGCAAGGCTAGATTGCCTGATTCGGGCTACTATATGACTGTTTCTTCCAGGGAGGCCATCCATGAAGGGGATTGTGTTGGCGGGTGGGGCCGGCACGCGACTGCACCCGGCCACCTTGGCGATCTCAAAGCAGATGCTCCCCATCTACGACAAGCCGATGATCTACTATCCGTTGTCAACCCTCATGCTGGCGGGGATCAGGGACATCTTGATCATCTCCACGGCCATCGATGTCCCCCTCTTCCAGAACTTGTTGGGGGATGGCTCTGCCTGGGGTCTTCACCTCGAATATGCTGTCCAGGCAAGGCCGGAGGGACTGGCTCAGGCCTTCCTCATTGGAGAGTCCTTCATTGGGGGCGACACCTGCTGCTTGGTCCTGGGAGACAATCTGTTTTTCGGGCAGGGTTTCACCCCGCTGCTCCAGCAAGCCGCCCAACTGACCGAAGGCGCCCGGGTCTTTGCCCATCAGGTGAAGGATCCTGAGCGATTTGGTGTCGTCGAAGTGGACCCATCCTTCAGGGCCCTTTCCATCGAAGAGAAACCAACCGCCCCGAGATCCAACTGGGCGGTGACGGGCCTGTATTTCTATGACTGTCATGTTGTGGCGCATGCCAAGTCTCTCAAACCCTCCAAGCGGGGCGAGCTGGAGATCACGGACTTGAATCAGATCTACCTTGATCAAGGGGTGTTACAGGTCACGCCTCTCCGCCGTGGGTTTGCCTGGTTGGACACGGGAACCCACGAAAGCCTGCTGGAGGCCAGCGGGTTTGTGAGCACCATCCAGAAGCGCCAAGGCCTGATGGTCGCGTGTCCCGAAGAGATTGCCTTCAGCAATGGGTGGATCCCTGCTTCCCAGGTCGCGACCCTCGCCGAGAAGCACAGGAAAACGGAATACGGTAACTACTTGAAGAGGCTAATTCAGGATGAAGACTCGCGCTGTTGAAGTCATTAGGGCCAAAGCTGTTTACCGCGAGTCACGAGTGCGAGCAGGTATACCAACAACGGACCGGCCTCGCGCTCTTTCAAGGCCAAGATGATCTGCTCCTCAGTGTATCTGCTCTTTTTCAAGGGGCCCCCCCAGAGGGGGAGGACTCACACTATCCTTGGTCTAGTTTTTTTTGGGGGGACGTCAATACACCTCGGAATATGCCACTCTGTTACTATCCTGGACCATCTTCTCTGGCGCGGTCATTTCCAATAGTGCTCATTTCGGCGAGGACTTGTTTGCCCGGTTCAATGCGGTTGCTGGTCACGACATCCGTATTGGGCGGCACATGGAGATACCCGGGATGTAATACTCGGAGGCAAGATTCATATCTAAGATGAATTATTCGTAGGCATGGATGTGACAGTTAAGGAGAATACCACAATCGTTGATTGATGAATCCTCGGCAGGGGGTGGCGTTGTTCGAGGGCCTCCATGTTAAATTAATTGCTTTGGGGAATCCCACTCGTACCCTCAAGAAGCAAGAATGGCATAGAGTATTTGAATGAATCTATCTAACCACTATGGGCCTATATTATAAATTTCCATAATAGTTCGTCCACGGATAGTTCTCTTCCGGCAGCGGTAGACTAGTTGAAGGGATGCGATGAGTAACTCCATACACCCGACAGTAATTATTCAGGGCAAGGTTGAGTTAGGTGATAACAACGAAATAGGGCCATATTCTGTCATCTATGGTCCTATGACGTTAGGAGATGGGAACTGGATTGGCCCCCATGTGACGATTGGAACTCCTGGACAAGACACGAGAAACCCTAGGTATGATTGTTCTGAATCACGCATTGAAATAGGAAATGATAATATAATTCGAGAGTACACGGCCATACAAAAACCTTGTTATAGGGATATAACGCGGATCTGCAATAGGGTATTTCTAATGCAGAGTGTTCATGTGCCACACGATGCAATAATCGATGATGATGTAGTAATCACTCCAATGGTGGTCATGGGTGGAATCGTTAGACTACTGAGAGGCGCTAATCTATCGGTAGGATGTTCTGTGCACCAATATTCGGTGATAGGTCATTTCTCAATCGTAGCAATGGGCGCTGCCTTGACAAAAAATTTAAAACCTTTTTCAAAATATATTCCCGGTAAAGATATTTCTGTTAATGATTATGCAATTAAGAAACATGGTTTTTCTGATGTGCGCGACCAAATAGTTGCCTATCTCCAAGAAGGGGCAAGGCCATCAGATCAGCGGTTGCAAGAAATGATTGAAGAATTTGAGCAACTCAGTGCCAAGTCTGGGAGAAAGGTCTATTAAACATCACCTTTCACCGCGATGGTATTCCCTTGCAGGGGTGCAGTAGTGAGTTGAGACTAGGGATAGTGGCAGCAAGTATTCAAAGGCAAATTATAGTTTATAATGTTGGCCTGTAAATAACAATGGTATTGTGTGATTTATGCCACTACTTATAATTTTGTTGATGAATTGTTTTTCTGCCCCATCACCGCCCTGGTATTCCCTTTGACACCCAATTGGAGTTCCTCGCTGTTTCAGGTGGATAGCGGGGTAAGGGCGCCCAGCGGCGACCCCCAATGGGGTGGTGCGTTTCCAGCAAGGGTGCGTGACTGTATGAGTTGAGCGCTGGTGAGGCTTGTGGGTCGCTTGAACTCAACGTAGGTAGCGGAGCGTGAAATTTCAAGACATCAGGGAAGCGCCAAACAGAACACATAAGCGATAATATAATAGGGCGCGCTCAATATCCCAGTTCAAATTTCTTCAGAAAGAATGAATGCATAGTTAATCTATCAACCTCGGAACATTTGCATTACATCTTAGGGGGCCCTGGGGCCAGAATTGGTTGGAGACCATCAATGGGCTTCATATCGCTGGGCAGGGCCAAAATGTTGAGTGATACCATCCCAGGGAATATATTTTCTGGGCTTTCCTTGAAGTTCTCGGAAACAAAAAACGGAGATATGTGCCACCAGAGGCGGTAACCCATATCCATCACCTGCCTAATGAGCTCGGAAACATTTTCTGTTTGCTCATTTTCGATGTACATAATGGGCCGGCACCGCTCGATGGTATTTTTGGAACCCTCAAGGACCTTAGATATAAATCCTTCCACATGCAACCTGAGAAAATTCAGGCGCTCTAACTGAAAGTCATCTAGTTTCACAAATGGAACTGGGTCCACATCCTCGGTTGCATCAGTCCTGATTTTCGATTGAGGATAGGGTTGGGATGGATCTGGATGGGAGGTCCAGAATTCACCCTCGCTGTTTCCAAGTGCCATGGCATAAGTGAGGACATTAGGGATACTGTTAATTACGAGATTTGCATTTAGTATTTTGTAAAGGCGAGATTGGGGTTCAAAGGCGACTACGACGCCTCCAGGCTCCACCAATTGCGCGAAGGCCACGGTGTGAGAACCTATGTGGGCACCTGCATCAATAACGACATCTCCAGGAGTGATAACTTGTTTGAAAAGTTCCAACTCCTTCTGGCGGAACTCACCATATTCCCTTAATGATGGTCCCGCGTACTCATCTTGAATTGAATAAAGCAAATGGCCTACCCGGCTACGAGTCAGTTCGACATCCGATGGAAAAGGCTTGAAGGATATGGGTTGGGTAACTGCCCCGTGTGTAGTAATGAGTCCAACTATTGCGGAGTCATTAGTGCAGGAAGTTTGCTGATTTGTGGGTTCTAATTTGATTATCTGAGTGTATTTCTTGAGACGCGCAAGTTCTTGGCAGAAGGTGGCTGTTCGTAACAAGTTTTGTCTGGATTGATCGCGCGTCGTTCGTCGAAATATTTCTGCGGGATGGTTTGGGGTCCATGATCGTGGAGTTCTGTGTCGAAACAGACATTGCCAATTGTTGGGAATATTCCATGAACCTTGAAATTTGTAGTCTCTTGAATTAACCAAATAGATCAATCCATCCGTTCGCACTTTTCGTTCAAAATACCCCAGGTAGCTGTCGACTAACTCCTGGTTCATCTCCTGCATGCTCTCTATGTTGATCCCTAGATCAAAGTTCGATAATTGCAATTGATCTAGATGCCAGGCTGGCACCACTAGAAAATCACAATCGCTATCTATGTCTCTGTCTGGCGAAAACAGCATGACTTTGCGGTCCGGAAATCGGTGTTTGAGATACTGATGGCAATACATCAGCGAGGCGGGCACAGCGTCAATGTTCACGTATTGCATGTGGGGTCCACCGGTTAGTGTAAGAAATTCGGCTAAACGCCCAAACCCGCCACCCACCTCAAGAATTTTTAAATTGTCTTGAGAAATATCCAGAAAGGCAGAAAGCAAGAGATAGTCCATTAGGCTGCCAAGATCCATTACCCGCCAGTTCGCATCCCCCAACTCACCCAACGAAAGGCCCTGCAGCAATTGCTGGTGGTCTATCGATCTCAAGTACGTTTCATAACCGGAGATCATGCTGTGGGAGCCCGAAACTGATGTTATTTTGCTAACATCGGATAGGGAAAGTTCTCCAACACTACCGCACCAATCTTTCATTAGATCCGACATGGAGCCTCTGGCCTGTTCCTTCGATAGCATCCAAGACGATGCCGGCCTACCCAAGGAGCTCAAACTATTTTCCATGTCATCCGTTAGGCTGTGGAGTAGATCCATATCTGCATCCACATCAAACCTGTCTGGTCCCCATTTAGGAAGTTCAATTTGCATTGGTCTACCTCCTCTCTTGGATAGAGTCTTATCAATATCATTTGAATTACATCATACGAAGTAATCCGCCTAGATACCTAGTAGATGTGTGCCACCCCGGGTTCCACCCACCATGACGACACTTGAAGGCATGTGTTTGGATGTAGTCAACAACACCTAGAGAAGCACTCGTAACCGGTCCAGACTCTCCATTCCCACCTCGAAATCAATGTGAAGGTCGGCTGTGGGTGGACCAAAGGCTATGTAGTCCATCTCGTGGCCCAGAGCCCGAGCCAAGTTGGGGAAGTAGCTGTGAGGCCCCGGATCCTCCGGGTTTCCGGAAAGGACGATAATGTTGGCCCCCTTTGGGGCGAACAGCATATTGGCCAGTCCCGCCCCCGTTTGCCCCACGATAACCGAAGCTTTCGAAAAGAGATCTATCTGATCGTTGAGCGGGATTTGCTCTGGCTGTGTTATCACATAGCCTGCATCCGAGAAATAAGCAACCACTGCATCGCGGTTGGTCACCCGCCTTCGAGCAGAGTTGCGATCAACGAACACCTTCACCCGTTTATCCTCCGTACTTCCGATGCCCAAGCTCGCAATTCTCGCCCTCAGCGAGGCAAGGGCTCCTGGCGAAAAGAGGAGGTCGGAGGGGGAATAATGGACCGGTTTCCCGCACCTTGATTTCAAGTATTCGAAGGGGACGGTCGTGGTGGGCGTAAACCAGATGGCCTCGTCCACCAGCGTCTTAGATGAAATGATTTCGATGGGTCGCCCGGGTGACTTCACTAGATTAAGAAACTGAATCGTCTGCTCGGCGAACGGCTTGCTGATGAGAAGAGGCACGTGGGTCGGAATCATCAGCTCTTCCACCAAACTGACAATGGGCATGATTTCGGTCAGGAAGTGTGCCCAGTTGCTGATGGCGTAGGATGTCAAAATGACACCTGTCTTTAAGTGCCCGAGAACAACATCCTTCGAGACAAGAAGCAAGTCGCCGCCAGCCATGGGGATCGATCGCCTGGTGAACGTGTCGTAGAATAGGTGTTCCTCAAGATTGAAATAATCAGGGATGATTCCTTTATCGCCCATGATTACCGTGTCTGAATAGGGACTGACGACGGCCCCGCTCACATTGAACATGGAGAGAGCGGGGAAAAATGTGGCCGGAGCAGCCGGGGCTTCCATATTGAAATACTGGACCCTGGTAGGTTGGATTTCTTCCCTTGGCGTGATTTGGACCTGTTGTGGAAGAACACTTTGTCTCATTAGCTGGCAAAATTCTGGGTATTCAATTTTCGGTCCTCCAACTCTTGACTTGAAGAAATCCTCGGCCCGTTTCGAAGGTTCTGTCATTCCCGAAAGGAACTCCATAAACGCCTCAAGGACATTTGGAGCATGAGGTCCAGAAAGTTTGTTCTTCCAAATATCCAGGGCCTCCGAGTAGTTGCCCATCATCATTAAAAGATTGGTCAAGTCCAGAGTGGATACAAAGGTAATTTTTTCCTTCCGTGCAGCCATCCTAAAGAACCCAAGCGCCGTTTTGTAGTCGTTATTGTAAAAAGAAAATATAGCCGCCTCGTAATAGGGCTCCCATAGAGAAGTGCCTTTCAGGATTAGATCCAGTACCATCTGATAGGCTTCTTGTGCCTTTCCCTCTTTGACGAACTGCCGCGATTCAGCGTATTTCTCTACATCATCACGCATGGATACTCCCAGAGGACCGAACCTTCAGATGGCAGGATGAACAAGAAAGGCCGCGCCGGTAGGAATCACAAACTTGAAAGAGCCCTCAGAACGCTCTCCGTTACCCGAGCGACTGCCTCAGCCGATAGATGAGGCCCCATGGGCAGACTCAGGTGGGTCTGAGCCGCCTGCTCTGCAATCGAAAACTCGCCCCAGGCCTGGTCGTGGGCAAAGGCCTCGCTCAGGTGAGGCGGGACCGGGTAGTGGATGAGGGTCTCGACGCCCCTCGCCTCAAGCGCGGCCCGAAGGGGGTCCCTGGATGGAACATCGATCACAAAGAGGTGCCAGGCGGGGGCAACCCCGGCAATCACCTTGGGTAGCCCAATGGCGGCATGGCCCGCGAAGCCCTCCAGGTAACGCTTGGCAATCGAAACTCTCCGCCCATTCCAGGTATCCAGGTGCTTGAGCTTCACCCGGAGGACGGCGGCCTGGAGCTCATCCAGCCGGGAGTTGTGCCCCTTGATGTCGTTTTGATACTTCACCCGGCTTCCGTAATTCCGCAGGGTTCGGATTCGGTCCACCAGGACCGGATCATCTGTGGTCACCGCACCACCATCCCCAAAACACCCCAGGTTCTTCCCCGGGTAAAAGCTCCAGGACACAAGGTCTCCGTGGGCTCCGATGCGTTTGCCCCCATAGCGGGCGCCGTGGGCCTGGGCGGCATCCTCCAGCACCCGGAGCCCGTGCTTTCGGGCCAGGCCCAGGATGGGTGCGAGGTCGGCGGGCTGGCCATAGAGGTGCACCGGCAGGATCACCTTGGTCCTGGGCGTCAGGGCCGCTTCGATGCGATCCGGGTCCAGGTTCCACACCCCCGGGATGGGTTCCACGGGGACCGGGGTGGCCCCGGCCTGGGACACGGCCAGCCAGGTTGCGATATAGGTGTTGGAGGGCACAATCACCTCATCACCGGGCCCCACCCCAAGCGCTTTCAGCGAGAGGACCAGGCCCTCAAGACCATTGGCAACCCCGGCGCAGTGCCGAGACTCGGTATAGGCGGCGAACTCACACTCGAAGGCTTCCAGCTCTTTGCCTAGGAGGTACCAGCCGCTCTGGAGGACGCGGGCCACAGCCTCATCGATCTCCTCTTTGAGTTCGAGGTAGCTCGCACGCAGGTCGAGGAATCGGATCGTCCCTGAGCCTGATGGTTCACTCATGGCCTGACGGCTCCCCCCATGACTGCCTCCGGAAAGGTCCAGCATCCCGCATCTGGATGGTCCCAGCTGGGATTTCAGGTTATCTCTTGGTGTTGATGGCCTGGATGAACTGCTGATGATCCCGGAAATAGTCGTTCTCGTCGAAGTGCTCAGAAGCCAAGACGAGGCAGACCGATCCTGAGGAAAAATTGTCAATCTCCCGCCACATCATGGGTGGTATATAAAGGCCATAATAAGAGCGGTTAAGGTGGTACTTGAACTTGGTGTGGCCGTCGTCCAGCAGCATGTCGAAGCTGCCCGACATGGCGATTACGAACTGGTGCAGGTTCTTGTGGGCGTGCCCACCGCGCTCGGCCCCGCCGGGGACGTCATAGAGGTAATAGACCCTTTTGATATCGAAGGGAATGTGGTTGTTGCCTTCAACAAAGGTGAGATTGCCTCTTCGGTCTTCCACTTTGGGAAGATCGATTATTTTACAATCCCGCAAGGTCATGAGAGCACCTCCTTGAATGGTTAGTATCGGCTTCTCCTTCGTTTTTATGATTATCCATCCCCGGACCTCCCTTGGTGGTGAGTCCATGATTACCCACGGAATACCTGGTCCAATCGTTTGACCGTGGGGATTTTCATGGAGAATATGAAAATCAGCACTTTCTTTGTTACAGAATGCCGAGAGGGTATCGGGGAGTTGCCTGCATGGAAAATACCAGGAATACCGTCGCAGTTCTCACTGGCAGAGGGGAAAATGATGCCATTACGGGCCTGATGACCTCCCTTGCGCACCTCTGCGAGTTGTCTGATCTGAAGGTTGAGATCTTTAACGTATCCGATTTCAATCCTAAGGAGTCTCAGCGTTTTTTTAATACCATCTCGTCGGGGCATGTTCTCTTCGGCCTGACCTATCTTGGCATTGGGCAAAGCCTGGAGGTCGCTACCCGCAAGGGCGGCAATCAGAACGCATGGGAATTCTTCAATATTCCTCTGCTCAAGCTGCAGGGAGATATTCCCGCCTATTTCCTTGAACGTCATGGAGACCTGCCCAGGACTTCCGTGAATCTATATGGTTGCGAGGAGTTCCTAGCCTTCCATCAATCCGTGCTCCCCAAGAGCACTTCGGTATCCATGCTGATCCACCCGTGGCTCATCTCGGACACCCCGGAGGCTGAGATCGACTTCTCCCTGCGAGAGAAGGGGACGCTGCATTTCATCAAGAATGGCGGGAACCCTGCGGACCTCGAGACCCTCTGGAGGGAGCGACTGGCTCCCGAAGTGGCCAACCAGCTTCTGGAGCTATCCCGGGAGGTCCGAGCCACCGGCCTCAAGGTCGGCAAGCTTGATCTACATGGTCTGGTCCACTCCTACCTGGCAAGCCAGCGAATCGACATTCGAGCGAATGCCCCCTTGCTGTGTTTCTTTGCGGCCCAGATGGATGACTACCTCCGACGCACAAAGTCCACCCTGCTCGCACAGGCCCTGCTCGCGTGCCCGGTGGTCATCCAAGGGAACCGCTGGGATCACCTGGATACGGCGGGTGCTGTCGCCACACTGTTGCCCGCGCAGACCTTCCAGGCCACGGAAGCCATCTACCAGACCCAACTGGGGGTCATCGATATGTCTCCGAACCTCGACACGTCCTGCCATGACCGGATGATGCGGTCAGCAGGAAGCTACTCTTTCGCCTTGACCAATCAAAGTTCCTGGCTGGAGGGGCTCCTCCCTGAGTTGAACGATGCGGCCTTCTGTTTCCACCCAGACCAGATCCAGAGCGCCGTGCAGGCCGCCCTGAAGGATCCCGCCGCCTGTGTGGAACTTGGCCGAACCTACGGGAGGGCCTTCCGGGCCGCCTACCCATCCGACAGGTTTGTCGCAAGGCTCACCACCGTGGCCGAGCTGACGCGGTTACGGCACGCCTCTCCCAAACCTCCGTTGCAGCCATACATGATGTGGTAGGAATGGACTTGGGATCCGGGCAGACCAGGGCAGGTCCTACCCCTTCCTCCCTCGCCCGAACCCGCGGATCATCAACGCAGATGATCCCCTACCTTCGTGCTGTTTCCTCGGACCTGCGTGGGCTGGCGCGGCTGGCGGTGGAGGGGACTGTCGGCGTGACGGATCTGGTGGAGGCCATGCACCAGGGCATCCAGCATCCGCTGACGGGGGGCAAGCCCCGCCATGCGGTCGGGGGCCGGGGCCTCAGCGGGCTGGTCTACGGGACCATCCGTGCCCTGACGCGGACCGTGGGGCTCGGCGTGGAGGCCGCCCTGGCCCCCCTCGGCCCGCCGGAGGGGGAACTGGATCCTTCGCCCCAGCGGGAGGCCCTGCGGGCGGTCCTGAATGGCGTGCTGGGGGACCACCTGGCCGCCACGGGCAATCCTCTGGCCACGCCCATGAGCCTGATCCACGAAGGCCAACCCCTGGTCCTGGAGACCGCCGCCCTCGCCGCGGCGATCCCGCGGTCCGGCGCCCGCCTGCTGGTCCTGATCCATGGGCTGTGCCACAACGAGCGGCAGTGGGGCCTGAATGGGCCGGATCACGGCGCGGCCCTGGCCCGGGACCTGGGCTGCACCACCCTCTACCTGCGCTACAACACGGGCCTGCACATCTCCACCAACGGCAAGGCCCTGGCCGAGCTGCTGGAGACCCTGGTC
>JAAXXS010000310.1 GCA_013334395.1 Holophagaceae bacterium
ACGGCGAAGGCGCTGGTGACGGCCCAGAGGGGCACGGAGCCCATGGAGCCCAGCAGGGCCTTGCCGAGGATGGCGCCGAGGATGAAGCCCAGGCCCACGCCGATGGCGCCGCCCAGCACGCAGAGGAAGGCGGCCTCGATGAGGAACTGCAGCAGCACATCCCGGCGCTTGGCGCCCACGGCCTTGCGGATGCCGATCTCGCGGGTCCGCTCCGTGACGCTCACCAGCATGATGTTCATGATGCCGATGCCGCCCACCAGCAGGGCGATGGACACCATGCCCCCGGCCACGGCGGTGATGGTGCCGGTGATGCCGCTGACGATGCCGGTGATCTGCTTGGGGCTGAATACTTTGAAGCTGTTGGGCTGCTTGCCGCGCAGGCCCTTGATGCGCCGGAGCGCGTCGGTGACGATGTCCGCGCCGTCATCCGCCGAGAGGCGGGGGTCCACCCGGGCCTGGAAGAAAAGCTGCCGGCGCTGGATCTCCGTGAGCTGGGAGAAGCCGGTCTTGAGGGGGAGCATGATCACGTCGTCGGGGTCGTTGCCCAGGGAGCCGCCCTGGGGCTCCAGGAGCCCCACGATCTCCAGGCTGAGGTTGTTGTTCACCACCAGGGTGCGGCCCAGGGGGTTGCCCTGGATGCCCAGCTTCTCCACGAGGCTGGGGCCGATGATGGCCACCTTGCTGGCCAGGCGCAGGTCCGAGGGGACGAAGTTGCGGCCCGCCCCCAGGTTCACGCTGTTCAGCTCCAGGTAGCTCTCGTCGGTCATCACCACGCGGGTGGTGGCGTTGCGGCCCCCGAGCTTCACCTCGAGGCTGGTGAAGAAGACGGGCGTAAGGTGCGTGAGCTGGGGCACGTCCTTGGCCAGGGCGCGCATGTGGTCCAGGGTGAGGTCCCGGTCCTTGATGCGTGCGAACTCCTCCGGCGGGATCTCGCCCGGGAAGACGGGGCGCACGAAGAGGGTCTGGCTGCCGGCCTTCTCCACCTGCTTGAGCACGCTGGTCTTGAGCCCCTGGACGAGGCTCACCACGACGATGACCGCCGCCACGCCGATGATGATGCCGAGGGTGGTGAGGGCCGAGCGGAGCTTGTTGGCCTTCAGGGCGCGGACCGCGGCGGAGAGGGGTTCCCGGATGTCCATTACTTCTTCGGTTCTTTCGTCTTGGCCAGCTCGGTGTCGGACCGGGCGCGCAGCTTGACCGAGGCCTTGTCCTTGAGCTCCTTCAGCTTCCGGATGGGGCCCGTGAGCACTTTGTCACCCTCGGCCAGGCCTTCCTTGAGCTCGAAGAACTGGGTGTTGGCGATGCCCACCTGGACGGGGCGCTCGACGGCCTTCCCGTCCTTGTAGAGCATCACGATGTTGCGGTTGGTGGGGGCCAGGAGGCCCTGCTTTGTGGCCTCTTCCTGGCTGCCTTCCCGTTCCAGCACGGCCTGCAGCGGCACCCGCAGCACGCCCTTGGTCTCCTGGGTGAGGATGACCGAGCGGGCGCTCATGCCGGGGCGGAGGTTGTCCAGGTCGGCGCGCTGGCCGGCGAGGAGGACCTTCACCTTGTAGAGGTTCGCGTCGACTCCGGTCTTCTCGGTACCCGTGGCCACCTCGATGACCGAGCCCTGGAAGACCTTGCCGGGCAGGGACTCCACGGTGACCTGGGCGGTCTGGCCCACCTTGGTGCGCACCACCTCGCTCTCGTTGACCTTGATCTCCGCCTGCATCTGGCTCATGTCGGAGATGATCATGAGCGTGGCCCCGGGCAGGTTGCTCATGCCCGGGATGGCGGTCTCGCCCTTCTCGGCCTTGAGGCTCGTGATGCGCCCGGCGATGGGGGCCCGGAGGGTGGCCTTCGAGAGGCCGTCCCGCATGGCCTTCAGGTTCGCCTCATACTGGGCCACGTTGGCCTTGGCGGAGCTGTGGGAGAGCACGGCGCTCTCCTTGTTGAGCTTCTGCTGCCGGAAGTCCTCGTCGGACATCAGGCCCTGCTGCCGGAGCGACTCGTAGCGGGGGAAGC
>JAAXXS010000136.1 GCA_013334395.1 Holophagaceae bacterium
CGCACCCGGTCCGGATCACGGACAGAGGGGACGAGGATGGGCGGGGGCTGGGTCATGGCGCCTTTCGGGGAAGCGGGCCTGCTCCATCTTCCAGAGAGATGCCATGGTCCCGCAAGCGCTGAGCCAGGGTTCGGACTGTCAGGCCCAGGGCTTCGGCCGCCCGGGGCAGGTCCCCCCGATCCTTGGCCAGCTGGCGCTGGAGCAGCTGGGCCTCGGCGGACCGGGCCACGGCCTTCAGCATGGCCTCCAGGTCGGCGCTGTCCGGCCAGGGGAGGCAGAGCGGCGCGGAACCACCCAGCCCGAGTTCGGGAAAGGCGCGGAGGGCGAGGCCGTCGCCGGTGCGCAGCGTCCCTTCCATCAGGTCCTCGAGCTCGCGCACATTCCCAGGCCAGGGGTGGTCGAGCAGCTGTTTCTCGGCGGAGCGCTCCAGCCAGCGGAGGGGCCTCCCGGCCCGGCGGCTGGCCCGCTCTAGGATCAGCCGGGCCAGGGTCAGCAGGTCCTCCCGACGCTCCCGCAGCGGCGGCACCCGCAGCTCCAGAGAGCCCAGCCGCCCTGCCAGCTCCGGCGGCAGGCTGCCTTCGGGATCGATGCCACCCATCCAGGCGAGCTGTTGTCCCGCCGGGCTGTCCATGGCGCGGGCCAGGGCCCCGGTGGCCTCCGCAGAGAGGAAGTCCAGGCCACCCAGGTAGAGGCTGCCGCCCCGCAGCAGCTCCAGCAGCTGGGGCTCGGGTCCCTCCGGACCCAGGGTCGCGGCGGACAGGCTCAGGTAGGGCGCTTCGGCATGGCGGAGGAAATGGAGACGGCGGGCGCAGCGCCCGCGGCCCGCCCCACGCTCGCCCCGGAACAGCAGCGGCAGCGAGGTCCCGGCCGCCTGGGTCAGGGCCGCGTCCAGGGCCTGCATGGCGGGGCTGTGGGCCACCCAGAGCTCGGCGGGGTCCGGCGGCGGAGCCCCCACCAGGGCCTGCAGCCGGTCCAGCAGGGCCAGGAACACGTCCAGGTCGAACGGCTTGGGGAGGAAGTCATCGGCGCCCAGACGCATGGCCTCCACGATGTCCTTCGGCTCGCCGAAGGCTGACATCAGCACCACGCGGAGCCCCGGCCGCAGCCGTCGCGCGCGGCGGATGAGCTCGAGGCCGCTCATGCCCGGCAGCCGCAGGTCCGTGACCAGCACCTGGAAAGGCCGGGCCTCCAGCTCCCGCAGGGCCTCCTGGGGATCGGCCACCGCCTGCACGGTCCAGACCGACCCTTCCAGCGCCTGCGCCAGCAGGCGGCGGAAACTGTCCTTGTCCTCGACCAGCAGCAGGTGCATGGCATAAAGCTATCAGCTATCGGCGGTCAGAGCTCGGCGGGCAGGCCGCCGCAGTCCGCAATGAAGCGCCGAGTCTGGGCCTCGGCCTGGGCCTCGAAGAGGGCGGCGCCCGCCACCACCAGGAGCCCCGCCTCCCGGGCCCAGAGGGCGAAGGCGGTGTCCTCCTTGTAGATCCACTCCACGGCCCAGCGCGCGGTGGGCTGAGCGGCCGCCAGGAGCTCGGGAAAGGGTGCGGGGTCCTCCGGGGCCATGCCGAGGCTGGTGGCCTGTACGAGGCCCACCGGGCCGAAGGCGGCCACCTGCGCCGCGGTGGCGGGGGCGTGGCGGGAGACCTGCAGAACCGACCGCCCCGAGGCCTCCAGCAGCGCCTTGCTGGTGCAGGCCACGCCGCCGGAGCCCAGCAGCAGCACGGGACCGGGCGCCAGCCGGGAGAGGGCCTCTCCAAAGGCTTCGGCGTCCGTGTTGGCGCCCTGCCAGGGCTCCCCCGGCGCGCGCCGCCAGAGGGTGTTCAGGGGCCCTTCCAGACCCAAAGCCGCCGGCAGGGTGAGCTTCAGCGGCGCCGTGATGCTCAGGCCCAGCACGCCCAGGTCGTCCAGGGCCTCCACGGCCTCACCGGCCTCGCCGCAGAGCAGCGGCACGTAGATCAGGTCCTTCAGGGCCCGCTGGAAGCGCGGGTTGTGGAAGGCGGGGCCCCGCGAGTGCAGCACCGGCTCCCCGATGACCCCGCAGAGGCCATACCCGGGATGCAGACGCGCGCAGCGCCACTCCCGCAAGAGGGCGAGGGGCAGCTGGCCGGGCGCGGCGGGGGGGCCATCGTCCGGGGCCGCGAAGGTGAAGGCGCCGCCCCAGGCGGCCTGGAGCGCCCGGCTGGGCAGCCCCTTGGGTCCCATCAGGAAGGCCGCCAGCACCAGGCCGTGGTCCCGGGCCCAGGCCAGGGGCGCGCGGAGGCGGCCGCTGTCGCCCAGCCGGGCCGCCCAGCCGACCCACTTGTAGGCGTCCCCATCCGGCAGGGCGCGCAGGCGCGCCTCCAGGTCGAAGACCCCGGGCGCCACGTGGACCGACCGGAGCAGGCGGACATGGGTGCGGGCGGCCTGGATCTCCGGCGGGATGGGCAGCTCCCACTCCAGGTCCAGCCAGGCGGGCCGCCCCTTGAGGGCCTGGATCAGGCGGTCAAGGCGGCCGGCTTCGTCCTCGTCCGGCCAGCGGCCCCCCTCCGAGACCCGCCGGCAGGTGACCAGGCAGCGCCGCTTCAGGGCATCCACCATGGCCTCGGGATCCTCCTCCGGAAACAGGTCCAGGCGCAGCTCCGGCAGGACGTCGTCGCCCAGGCGCCGGGCACAGGCCCGCGCGGCGTCCCAGTCCGCATGGGTCAGGGTCACGAGGTGGAAGGGAAGATGGCTCACGGCGGTCGATCCGGAAAAGGCCATCCTACCCTTCCCCGGGGCCGAATGGCCCACGAATCCCCTCCCGGCTGCGCCCCGGCGTTCACCTCAACCCTTGGCAACGGTTGAGTTTTTAAACTTACAAAAGGGCGAGTGGCTCATTCATGATGATTGCATCTGCTATTAATCAGAGCATCACCGATCCGGTGGTTAGACCACCGGGTCCCGCCTCCAAAGGAGAATCCGATATGACCCCCGCCTTGATGTTCTGGATCCAATTCGTGCTCGTCCTGGGTGCCATCCTGATCGGCATCCGCAAGGGCGGGGTCGCCCTGGGGCTCATCGGCGGCCTCGGCGTGGCGGTGCTGGTCTTCGGGTTCCGGGTGGCGCCGGGAACGCCCCCCATCGACGTGATGCTGATCATCCTGGCCGTGGTGACAGCCTCGGCGACCCTCCAGGTCTCGGGCGGCCTCGACTATCTGGTGCAGCTGACCGAGCGCCTGCTGCGCGCCCATCCCAAGTACGTGACCATCCTGGCTCCGCTCTCCACCTTCTTCCTCACGGTCTGCGTTGGCACCGGCCACGCGGTCTACGCGCTGCTGCCGGTCATCTCCGACGTGGCCCTGAAGACCCGCATCCGGCCCGAGCGGCCCATGGCCATCTCCAGCATCGCCTCCCAGATGGGCATCACCGCCAGCCCCGTGGCGGCCGCCGTCACCACCTTTCTGGCCATGGCCGCCAAGAACGGCCATCCCGTGGGCCTCTTCGACATCATCCGCATCACCCTGCCCGCGGGCATCATCGGCGTGCTGGTGGCGGCGGCCTGGAGCTTCAACCGCGGCCTGGACCTCGACAAGGATCCCGAGTACCTCGAGCGCCTGAAGGACCCTGACTTCGCCAAGGGCCTGGACGCCAACGTCACCACCCTGGACAAGGTGATCCCCACCTCGGCCAAGCTCTCGGTGGCCATCTTCTTCGCGGGCGTGCTGGCCATCATCCTGGTGGCCATGAAGCCCGGCCTGCTGCCCCTGGTGAACGGCAAGCCCGTGCCCATGACCACCGTGGTGCAGATGGTCATGCTGGCCTTCGGCAGCTTCATCCTCTTCGCCACCAAGGTGAAGGCCCCTGAGATCGCCCGCTCCAGCGTCTTCATCGCGGGCATGATCGCCGTCGTCTCCATCTTCGGCATCGCCTGGATGAGCGAGACCTTCATCAAGGCCAACGAGAGCTACCTCATCGCCAACATCAAGACCATGGTGCAGATGGCCCCCTGGACCTTCGCCCTTGCCATGTTCGCCGTGTCCGCCTTCGTGAAGAGCCAGGCCGCCACGCTGACCATCATGCTGCCCTTCGGCTACGCCCTGGGCCTGCCCACACCCCTGCTGCTGAGCCTGATCCCCGCCAGCTACGCCTACTTCTTCTTCGCCTTCTACCCCAGCGATCTGGCCGCCATCAACATGGACCGCACAGGCACCACGCGGATCGGCAAGTACCTCCTCAACCACAGCTTCATGATCCCCGGCCTCATCGGCGTCGGCACCTCCACCGTCGTCGCCTACGGCCTGTCGAAGCTCTTCGCCTAGGACTTCCCGTAAACAGAAAGAAGCCCCGCTCGCTGGCGGGGCTTCTTCATGTCCGGACGGGTGCTACCAGAGGCCCAGCACCTTCCACCACAGGCCGCCGACGCCGACCCAGATGACGATGTTCACGACGCTGATCAGCAGCCCCATGCGCCACCAGGTGCCCAGCTCCACATAGCCCGTGCCGAAGAGCACCGGCGCGGGACCCGTCCCGTAGTGGGTCATGCCCGCGAAGAGGTTGCTGAAGAAGGCCAGCACCAGCGCGGCCAGCACCGGCGGAGCGCCCGCGGCGATGGAGACCCCCAGGAAGGCCGCGTACATCGAAGCCACGTGCGCCGTGTTGCTGGCGAAGAAGTAGTGGCTGTAGAAGTACACCAGGGCCAGCACCAGGAAGGCCACCAGCCAGCCCTTGCCCGCCACCATGCCGCCCATGGACTTGCTGAACCAGGGCACCATGCCCAGCTTGTTGAGGAAGCTGGCCATCATCACCAGGGCCGCGAACCACACCAGGGTGTCCCAGGCGCCGGTCTCGGCCTTGATGTCCTCCCAGTTGAGGACGCCCGCGAGCAGCAGCACCGCCAGCCCGGCCAGGGCGGAGGTGGTGGCGTTGAGGTCGCCCAGCTGCTTGGCGAAGATCCACAGCACCAGCAGCATCACGAAGACGCCAAGCATCATCCACTCCTGGCGCTTGATGGGCCCCAGGTCGCGCAGGTGACCCTTGGCCATTTCCACGGCCTCGGGGGTCTCGGTGATCTCCGGGCGCATGAGCTTGTAGATCAGGAGGGGCACCAGGATCAGGGCCACGAGGCCAGGCACCAGGGCCGCCAGAGCCCAGCCACCCCAGGTGATGGTCACCTTGAGGTCACCCGCCAGCTTCTGGGCCAGGGGGTTGGCGGCCATGGCCGTGAGGAACATGGCGCTGGTGATGCAGTTCACCTGGTAGGCCGTGAGCGTCAGGAAGGCGCCCATCTTCTTCGCGCTGGCGTCCCCGGGGTGGCTGCCGTAGGCCCGGGCCAGGGAGGCCATGATGGGCATGACGATGCCCCCGCCCCGGGCAGTGTTGCTGGGGATGGCCGGAGCCAGGACCAGGTCCGTGGCTGCCAGACCGTAGCTCAGGCCGAGGGTGCGCCGGCCCAAGAGCGCCATGAAGGAGTAGGCGATGCGGGCCCCGAGGCCGGTCTTGATGAAGCCCCGGGAGATGAAGAAGGCCAGGACGATGAGCCAGATCACCACGTCCGAGAAGCCGCTCATGGAGTCCGCGATGCTGAGGGTGCCCGACAGCGCTGTCACGGCGATGCCGACCATGGCCACAGCGCCCATGGGCAGGGCCTTCATGATGATGCCGGCGATGGTGGTGACGAAGATGGCGAAGAGGTGGAGACCCCTCACCCAGTCGGCCTTCCGCTTGGCCTCGGCGTCCGCCTTGGCCTTCGCCTCCGCCTTGGCGTCGGCCTCGGCCTTCACCTTGGCGTCGGCCTCAGCCTTCACCTTGGCTGCCGCCTCGGCCTTGGCCTTCACCTCAGCATCCGCCTTGGCCTTCGCTTCGGCCTGGGCCTTGGTCAGCGGCTTGGCGGGCGCGGTGGCCACGGCGGGTGCGGGTGCGGCCTTGGCCTCGGGCTTCGCGGCGGGCTTGACCGCGGGTGCCGCGGGCTTCGCCGCCACGGGCTGTCCCGTGAACAGCTTCGCATCGGGCACGGCTACCACGTTCGGCAGGCCGAAGTAGAGCACCAGACCCAGGACCAGGGTGGCCAGGGCGGGCAGGGGACGGGCCCCCTGCCAACCTTTCGCGGCACTGCCGCCGGGAGTTTCGGGGACAGGATTCGGGCTCATAGGGAGCCTCCAAATGGTTTGATTTCGTGCGTAGTCTACTCGTCAGTCAGATATTGTGAAGAGGCATCTCGATACGCTTTCTGGACCCATTTATCATCTTTATAAAGCATATGGTTGGTTTTTCCTGAGGAGGTCCACCATGCGGGAGTTCAGGATCGCGGTCATTCCCGGCGATGGCATTGGCAAGGAAGTCGTGCCCGAAGGCGTCCGCGTGTTGGAAGCCGCCGCGGCCAAGCACGGCCTGCGCTTCCGCTGGGATGAGTTCCCCTGGAGCTGTGAGCAGTTTCTCGCGACTGGCCGCATGATGCCCGAGGACGGCCTGGACCAGATCCGCCACCACGATTCGATCTTCCTGGGCGCTGTGGGCTTCCCGGGCGTCCCGGACCATGTCTCCCTGTGGGGCCTGCTCATTCCCATTCGCCGGGGCTTCAGGCAGTACGCCAACATCCGCCCCGTGAAGCTCATGCCCGGCG
>JAAXXS010000137.1 GCA_013334395.1 Holophagaceae bacterium
CACCGCGTCATCGAGAACTTCATGATCCAGGGCGGCTGCCCCAACAGCCGCGAGGGCGCCTCCGGCTCGGCCGGCACGGGCGGACCGGGCTGGAAGATCCCCTGCGAGACCGCGGGCAACCCCCACCAACACCAGCTGGGCGCGCTCTCCATGGCCCACGCCGGCAAGAACACCGGTGGCAGCCAGTTCTTCGTGGTGAACGGGGACCGCCGCAACGTGGCTCACCTGGACGGCGTACACACGGTCTTCGGGCAGTGCGTGGGCGAGGCCGACATCGCCGTGGTGAAGGCCATCCGGGGCAATGACCGGATTATCAAGGCTACGGTCACTGAGGCCTAACCGGGCGTGAGCCCCTCGCAGAATCGGGCGGCTTTGCCGCCCGATTCTGCGTCAGGAAAAGCCAAGGAGGAGGGATGACACCAATCAGGTGCGGGTGGTGTGGGAGTGATCCGGTCTACGTGGCGTACCACGATGAGGAGTGGGGCGTTCCGGTCCATGACGACCGGCGGCTCTTCGAGAAGCTGGTGCTGGAAGGGGCGCAGGCGGGCCTCAGCTGGATCACCATCCTCCGGAAGCGGGAGGCCTACCGCAGGCTCTTCCACGGCTTCGACGTCCCGAGGGTGGCGGCGCTCACGGATGCGGAGCTAGAGGCGATCCTTCGGGACCCGGGCATCGTGCGGAACCGGCTGAAGGTCTTCGGGGCGCGGAAGAACGCCCGGGCCTTCCTGGCGGTCCAGGCCGAGTTCGGCAGCTTCGACGCCTTCCTCTGGTCCTTCGTGGGCGGCCAGACCCTGGTCCACCATCCGGAGCAGCTGGCGGATATCCCCGCGGTGTCCCCGGAGGCGGAGGCCCTGAGCCGGGCCCTGAAGAAGCGTGGCTTCACCTTCGTGGGGCCCACGATCATGTACGCCTACCTCCAGTCCATGGGCCTGGTGGATGACCATGTGGCCACCTGCTGGAAGCGGACAGGGCGCGGCCTCGCGGAACCGCCGCCGGGCCGGTAGACTGGAAGGTCCGGAGCTCCCGTGTCCAAGCCCTTCTACGTCACCACCCCCATCTATTACGTGAACGACCGCCCCCACATCGGCCACACCTACACCACGGTGCTGGCGGACGTGGTCGCCCGGTTCCACCGCATGCGCGGGGAGGAGGTCTACTTCCTCACGGGCACCGACGAGCACGGCCAGAAGGTGGAGAAGGCCGCGGCGGCCCGGGGGATCACGCCCAAGGCCCTGGCTGATGAGGTCGTGGCCAACTACACGGACCTCTGGCAGCGCATGGGCATGACCCACTTCCGGCTCATCCGCACCACGGACCAGGACCACAAAGAGCAGGTGCAGCGCCTCTTCCAGCGCCTGCTGGACAAGGGCGACATCTACAAGGCCACCTACAAGGGGCTCTACTCGGTCAGCGACGAGGCCTACGTCACCGAGATGCAGGCCAAGGAGCTCCAGGCCCAGGGGCTGGCCCACCAGCTGGTGGAGCTGGAGGAGGAGACCTACTTCTTCCGCCTGAGCGCCTACCAGGACCGCCTGCTGGCCTACTTCGAGGCGCACCCGGGCTTCGTGCAGCCCGACTTCCGCTTCAACGAGGTCAAGCGCTTCGTGGAGGGCGGCCTCCAGGATCTCTCCATCAGCCGCACCAGCATCAGCTGGGGCATCCCCGTGCCCGGCGACGAGAAGCACGTCATCTACGTCTGGTTCGACGCGCTGCTGAACTACCTCTCGGCCTGCCCGGCCAACTGCTGGCCCCCGGACCTGCAGCTGGTGGGCAAGGACATCCTCCGCTTCCACGCGGTCTACTGGCCGGCCTTCCTCATGTCCGCGGGCATGTTCCTGCCGGAGACCATCCTGGCCCACGGCTGGTGGCTCATGGGCGACGACAAGATGTCCAAGAGCAAGGGCAATGTGGTGCGCCCAGACACCCTGCTGCGCTTCGGCAACGATGCGCTGCGCTTCTTCTTCATGCGCGAGATGCAGGTCGGCCACGACCGCGGCTTCTCCTTCGAGGGCTTCATGGACCGACTCAACGCCGACCTCGCCAACGGGCTGGGCAACCTGGCCTCGCGGACCCTCAGCATGATCCAGCGCTACCGGGGTGGGCTGGTGCCCGTCCCGGCGGTCCTGGACGAGCAGGACCAGGAGCTGGCGACCCGGCTGCTGGAGGTCTTCCCCGAGTACCTGGAGAAGGCCCGCGCCAACGACTTCCACGCCGCCCTGGACGCCCTCTGGTCCTACCTGCGCGCCCTGGACGGCTACATCGTCAAGGCCGAGCCCTGGAAGCTGGCCAAGGATCCCGCCAACGATCCCAAGCTGGACGCGGTGCTGGCGAACCTCTACCGGGCCCTGCGGGCCACGGCCCTGCTGGTGGCCCCGGTGATGCCGGGTCTGGCCCAGAGCCTCTGGGAGAGCCTGGGCCACAGCGATCAGGTCGGGGCGCGCACCTTCCACGGCTTCGCCCTGGACGGCCCCGCCATCGGTCCCATCGGCGAGTCCAAGCCCCTGTTCCAGCGCATCGACAAGGAGAAGGAAATGAGCGAACTCGAGGCCGCCGCGGCCCCCGTCGAGACCAAGCCCACCCTGGACGTGCCCGAGATCCGCGAGACCGTGGACGCCGAGAGCTTCTTCAAGGTGGACCTGCGCGTGGGCCGGATCCTGGAGGCCGAGCGCGTCCCCAAGAGCGACAAGCTGATCAAGATGAAGGTGGACCTGGGCATCGAGCAGCGCACCATCGTGGGCGGCATCGGCAAGGCCTACGAGCCCGACCAGCTGCTGAACCGGCTGGTGGTGGTGGTGGCCAACCTGGCGCCCCGGAAGCTCATGGGCATCGAGAGCCACGGCATGCTCCTCGCCGCCAGCGACAACGCCAGCAAGCCCTACCTGGTGGCGCCCCCGGACGACGCCCAGCCCGGCTTCCTGGTCAAGTGAGGCAGCCGGTCTTCACCTTCGAGGCGGAGATCCTCACGGACGCCCCCTTCGAGCAGATCGCCGCCCGGCTGCAGGCCCTGGCTTCCCCCGCCGAGCTGCGCAGCCTGCGGGCGTTCAGCCAGTGGCTGCCGGTGGAAGTCGCCGCCGATGCCCTCAGCCTGCGCTGGGAGCGCTCCCGGGCCGGGGCCCTCGAGCAGGGTCACATCCAGATCCGGCCCGACGACCGGGGCGCCCACCTGCGCCTGGAAGGCCGCCTGAGGGGCTGGGGTGGCTTCCTGCTGCTGGGCCTCCTGCGCTGGCGCACGGACCGCCTGCTCGACCGCTTCGTGGAGGACCTGTGAAGTTCTACAGCTGGAACGTGAACGGCTTCCGGTCGGTCCTCAAGAAGGGCTTCATGGACTGGCTGGAGGAGGCGGAGCCGGACGTGCTCTCGCTCCAGGAGATCCGCTCGGAGTGGGAGGAGATCGACCTGGGCGTGCGCCGCCAGCTGGAGAGCGCCTACGATGTCTGCTGGTTCCCCGCCAGCAGCAAGAAGGGCTACGCCGGCTCGGCCACCCTCACCAAGAAGGAGCTGGGCTTCAGCCACACCAAGGGGCTGGGCATCGCCGCCTACGACGCCGAGGGCCGCATCATCGTGTCCCGGAAAGACCGCCTGGTCTTCATCGCGGGCTATTTCCCGAACGCCTCCTCGGGCCTGGTGCGCCTGCCGTTCAAGCGGCAGTTCGCCCGGGACCTGGCGGCCCTGGTGGCGCAGCACCACGCCGCTGGCGACGAGGTGATCCTGGTGGGCGACATGAACGTGGCCCCCGAGGAGCTCGACCTGGCCCGGCCCAAGGACAACACCAAGAACCCCGGGTTCACGCCCGAGGAGCGGGAGGACTTCAAGCTCTACCTGGGGGCTGGTCTGGCGGACGTGCTGCGGGAGCGGCATCCCGGCGAGCCGGGCCTGTACACCTGGTGGACCGCCCGGGGCGGCGCCCGGGAGCGGAACGTGGGCTGGCGGATCGACCTCTTCCTGGCCAGCCGCCCCCTGCTGGCCCGAGTGACTGACGCCCGCATCCACGCCGACGTGCTGGGCTCCGACCACTGCCCCATCAGCCTCGACCTCAGTTAATTTTTTACGGATCCCAAAAGTAAGGGCCCCGTTCGGGGCCCTTACTTTTGGGATATTACTCGCCTACTTGAGCTTCCTGAGCGAAGGATCCTTGAGCATTTCCTTGGCGGTGGCGGCGTTCTTCCCGGCAGGGGCCAGCTCGATGTACTTCTCGAGGTGCTGCTTGGTGCCGCGCAGGTTGTTGTCGCCGAACTCCACCATGGCCAGCAGGAAGTGCGCCTCGGCATACTTGGGGGCGACCTCGAGGGCCTTCAGGAAGTAGGTCTTGGCCTCCTTGGTCTGTCCATTGTTGAAGGCCTCCACGCCCTTGTTGTAGATCAGGTCCGGGTTGGGGCCCTGGATGGCTTCCAGGGCGGCGGTGTATTTCTGCTCAGCGCCCTTGTCCTGCTTTGCCTTGCTGGTCGCGATCAGGGCCGAGAGCACCCGCTCGTCCTTGGGATTGCGCTCCAGGGCCTTGAGCAGGTAAGGCTCGCCGGCCTCCTTGACAGCACCGGCCTGGGCCAGGCAGATGCCCAGGACCCGCTCGATCTTCAGTAGCTCCAAGGCCAAGGCCGCCTTGGACTCCTCGTTCTTGAGCTTGGCCAGGGCCTCGCTAAGAACCTTGTGGCTCTTCTCGACCAGGGGCAGGGCATCCGCGTATTTGCCCTCGTTGTAGAACGGGATGGCCTGGTTGAAGGCATCCCGTCCCTCCGTGTCGAGGGCCGCCCCGGGATCCTCGGTGGGAACCTGGATGCCTCCACTGACAAGGGCCTGGGCCCGGGATTCGGCAGGCGTCAGCAGGGTGATGTTCTTGACCAGGACATCGCCAAGAGGGATCTTGATCATTTCCTTGAATTCCGAAAAGCCTTCGGCCGTGACGGTGAACTCGAAGTCCTTGGGCTCCAGGCCCACCTGGAGGAACTTCCCGTTCTTGTCCGGGGTCAGGTCTTTGCTCCAGTTGCGGTCCGTGCGCTTCAGGTTGATCTTGGCGCCAGGAACGGGCTTCCCATCCTTGGTGAGGATCTGGCCGGCGATCCGGCCGGTGGACTCGGCCTGCACGGACAGGCAGGCCGCGGGGAGCAGAAGGGCTAAAACGAGGCGTCGCATGGGTCTTCCTCCAAACCCATCCATGGTTTCACAGGGCCCGGTCCCCGCCGAGTGCTTTTCGTCAAAAGACGGCTTTGCCCAGGGACTGAGGCCCCGGAGAGGCTGTATTCACACGGAGGGTGCAGGAAAATTCGGGCTGTGGTAGGCTTCCCGCCAGACAACTCCTGAAAGTGTTCGAGGTATCCCATGAGTCCAGCCATGCCCGAGGCATCCTTGACCGCTCTGATGCACCTGCTGACCGAGCAGGCCTTGCTCGCCATGGGCGTGCCGCATCCGATGATGAAGGAAGTCCCGCCCGCGAATCCCGCCGCCGCAAGGTTTTACGTAGACCTGCTGGGTGTGCTCAAGGAGAAAACGGAAGGCGCCCGCAGCGAGAGCGAGTCGTCGGAGCTGCAGGAGATCCTCTACCAGCTGAGGATGCGGGCCATGGATCTGAAGCCCGCGCCCGAAGCCACCGCCGGGCCTAAATCATGAAGGCATTGCCAGGCAGGAGGTTCGGCATGGTACTCAAGCGGGGCATCCGGATCACCCTCCTGGTGGTGGCCTCGCTCTTCTTTCCACTCGCGGAGCTGACCGCCGCCGGGGTCGGAATCCCGGCTCCCACTCCGGTGGAAACCCTCCCGGCGGTCGCACTCAGCCACCGGGCCCGGCACCTCATGGATGCCGTGGCGGCCGCCGACCCGGAGGCCATCCGCACGGCGCAGCTGGAGGTGGAAGCGCTGCGTCGAACCTACTCGACCATGGACATGTCGCCGCTCGTCGAGGCGATGGCGTTCTGGGCCCGCCAGCAAGGCCTGGCTGGCAAGACCGCGGTAGGCCTGGAGGGGCTGCAGGCTGTCGAGCGCTGGGCGCCCGATCATCCCACCCTGCTCGGAACCCGCATCACACTCATGCGGCGGCAGGGCATCCAGGGCTGGCTCTGGAGCTTCCCCGATCTGCTTCGCCTCACCCGCCTTCGCGTCGAACATCCAGTGCACCGCTGGCTCTGGCTCGTCCAGCACCTGGGCATGCTCCGCCTGACTGCGACGCTGGTGCTCTGGGGGTGGGCGCTCACCATGGGGCTCCGCTACCGCAACGTCCTCAGGCACCTCTGGGAGGACCCGCTTAAGCGTCGCCGGATTCCCCCCTCCCTCGCTGCCGTGATGGGGGCCGTTGTCATGGCCGGGCCGGTGATCCTCGGCCTTGATCCGATGGTCGCCGCCTTCCTCTGGTTGTTCCTGCTGGCCCCCTTCCTGATGCCTGCGGAAGTCCGCGTCACCGCCTTCATCCTGGGGCTCCAGCTGGTGCACCCGGCCCTGGCCGCCCTCGAGCCCTGGGCCGCCCGGGAGCCCCAGCCCAGCCTGCTGACCCTGCAGCTGCAGCCCCAGGTCTACCCGGTCCCACCGGCGACCCTCCGGCATCTGGCTCCGGCGGACCA
>JAAXXS010000138.1 GCA_013334395.1 Holophagaceae bacterium
CCGGCCTTGAGGATCACCCGGTTCCCGAAGCGGGTCCGGAAGGCCAGGGAGATGGGCTCCAGCAGCGGGTTGTCGAGCTCCCGGCCGATGGCGTCCAGGGTCCGGCCATGGCGGCTCTGGCCCAGGGCGATGGCCTCCCAGTTGCCGTAGTGTCCCGTGAGCTGGATGAAGCCCTTGCCGCTGGCCTGGGCCGCGTCGAAGTGTTCCAGTCCCTCGACCTTGATCCAGCGGTCCACCTCCTCGGGGGTCGCGTGGCGCAGGCGCAGCAGGCTGATGAACAGGGAGCCGAAGTGCTGGAAGCAGGCGCGGGCCATGGCCCGGGTCTCCGCCTCGCTGAGGCCCAGCTCCGCGAAGCGCATGTTCTCGCGCACCACGCGGCGGTGCCGGGGATCCAGCAGGTAGAAGAGCGACCCCGCCGCCTCGCCCAGGGCCTGCACCGTGGCCCAGGGCAGGCGGCCCAGGATGCCATCCAGCAGCCGGAACAGCCCGTATTCCAGGCGGTGCCGAAGGCTCGGGACGGTGGGGGAGGTCATGAGGGCCCTATAAAAAAAGGGGCGCCTCGGGGGACGAGGCGCGAAAGAAGATCTTAGCAGGAACCACAACACCTGGCCTTGTCCACCATTCCCAACACTTGCGTCAGGCGCCTGCCCGGGCGAGGGGCATGGTCATGCAGCGGGGGCCGCCCCGGGCCCGGCTCAGCTCCCCCGCCTCGATCTGGATGAGCCGCTTGCGGCCATCCAGCAGGTCGAGCCCGGGGTCCGCCAGTACGTCTTCCGCGGTGCGGACTTCGTAGCCTGCCCGGGCCAGGGCCTCGGCCGTGGCGATGTTGCGGCCGTAGCTGGTGATGACACCCGGCGCCAGACAGAAGGCGTTGGCCCCGTCGGTCCACTGCTCCCGCTGCTGCATGATCAGGTCGTTCCCGCCGCAGAAGATCGGCTCCAGGTCGATGCCCAGGCCCCGGAGCACGGGCAGCAGACCCGGCTGGGTGCTCATGCGCAGCTCCGGGTGGCGCAGGTCGATGCTGGTGACGTTCAGCAGCTCCCGGCTGCCCTTGAGGAAGTAGGGGGGATAGACCAGGCACTCCCCCTCGCTGATGCGGGTGAAGATTGTGTCCAGGTGCATGGCGCTGCGCTTCTTGGGCATGAGCACCATCAGCAGGTGGTCGAAGCTGGCAGGATCTCCCGCTCGGTGGGCCCGCAGGCGCTCGGCCAGCAGGTGGATGGCGTCCGCCTGGGTGCGCTCGCTGCAGCCCACGGCCAGCACCCGCGGGTTGAGCACCAGGATGTCGCCGCCCTCCAGGCTCACGGGGGCCTTGATCTCGCCTCGCACCAGGGGCGTCACCTGATCGAACCAGCGCTCCCGGTCCGCATGCTGGCGCAGGCGCGGGTGGTGCCGGAAGACATAACTGAGGATCAGCGGCTCCCGCTCCCGGGCCCAGGTGGCCATGGAGTTCACGGTGTAGCCGTTCCCGATGACCGAGGCGGGATCCCGCATGAACAGCAGGTTGGGAATGGGCCGCACGCGGTAGTCGAACTCCTGCTCCCAGTGGGTGTGCGCCGGAGCGTCCTCCCAGGGCAGCCCGCCGATGACCGCCCGGGCGGCCAGGGTCGACGGCAGCTCCCGGAGAAAGTCGCAGGTCGCTTCCGGCAGCCCCGTCAGGCGCCGCAGGTCCGTGAAGAACGCCGCCTGAACGCCCTCCACCTGGAGCGCCGCGATGAAGAGGTCCTGGATGTCCAGCACCTCGTCGGCCACCTTCGCCAGCACCTGCCGGAACTGGGCATGCTCCCGCCGGGCCAGGTCGCCGTGGAGGATGTCGTCGAAGAGCAGCTTCTCCATCATCCCCGGCACCATCTGGTCGATCTCGGGGCCTGGATCGTGGACCACCACCTGCCGGAGGCGGGCCGTTTCAGAGAAGACCGATAGCTGGATGGGCTGCATGGGACCTCGGGAATCCGGACCCGGGAGGTTAGCACGGGAGGCCCGCTGAGCCTGGCTCTGCGGGGGGCTGTTGACCCCCGGGTTCGGTATTCTTTACCGATTTAGTCGGATATTTTCCTTGAATGCACCCTTTAGTCGGCTTAGCCTGGATCTTCACAGAGAACCCTCGGGGCGATCCCCCGCAAATGGAGGCAACCATGGCCGCATTCGTCACTCAGCCCGCACCCGATTTTAAGGCCGACGCCCTCGTCGACGGCCAGTTCAAGCAGGTCTCCCTGTCCGACTACAAGGGCAAGAAGGTGGTGCTGTTCTTCTACCCCCTGGACTTCACCTTCGTCTGCCCCACCGAGATCCTGGCCTTCGCCGACGCCGCCAAGGAGTTCGAGGCCCGCAACACCCAGGTGATCGGCGTCAGCGTCGACTCCAAGTTCAGCCACCTCGCCTGGGTCAACACCCCCCGCAAGGAAGGCGGCATCCACGGCGTCACCTTCCCCCTGGTGTCCGACCTGAACAAGACCATCGCCGCTGACTACGGCGTGCTGCTCCCCATCGGCATCAGCCTGCGCGGCCTGTTCATCATCAACAAGGACGGCATCCTGAAGCACATCACCGTGAACCACAACGACCTGGGCCGCAACGTCGAGGAAGTCCTCCGCGTCCTGGACGCCGTCGACTTCAGCGAAGAGCACGGCGAAGTCTGCCCCGCCAACTGGGCCAAGGGCAAGAAGGCCATGAAGCCCAGCGCCGATGGCCTCAAGGCGTACGTAGCAGGCTGAATCACCAATACCCCACACAACGGGCGCTGAAAGGCGCCCGTTGCCTATGTTGGGGGGCTGAATGGCCGGAAGGCCGTGACCATCCGACTAGAGCGCAGCGGAAGGAGGATAGGGCCGCATCGGCGCAGCCGATGGCGGGGGCGCAGCCCCGAGGACCGGAGGTCCGAGTCAGGCCCAGCGCGATGCCCGCGTGATGCCAAGGAGGGCCCGAATCACCAAGAGCTCTATGAGCTTCGGCATCAATTCATCGGTGCCATCCACTTGGTCGATAAGCAAATTGCCTTCCGCCCTCTCTCATGGTTCCGCTTCCCCGGTTCCGTTCAGCCCCTGGGTGCAGGCAGTTCCGGTTTGCATCGTCCGTTAGGCCGCACTCCCCTCGTGACAACCACCAGGTCAAAGGGTGTTGGCATGATCAACAGGGTCTTCATCACCCTTCCGGTCGCCGACCTTCAGAGGTCGGTAGCCTTCTTCAAGGCGCATGGGTTTTCTCACAACCCGCAGCTCAGCGATGAAACAGCTGCGTGCATCGTCATCAGTGATGCCATCTCGGTCATGTTGGCCACCCACGCCAAGTTTCGTGAGTTCACGCCCAAGGCTGTCTGCGACACCAGTCAGGCCGTCGAAGTCTTGATATCTCTCAGCTGCGAGAGCCGCGAGCAGGGGGATGAAATGGTCGCCAAGGCCCTTGCGGCGGGTGGTTCAACCTACGATAAGCCCGAGGACCTCAGATTTATGCACTCACACAGCGTCGTCGACCCGGATGGTCATGGGTGGGGCCTGCTCCACATGGTTTCCCAACCTGAACCTTCGTAATTTCGCTCAATCAAGCCCCATTACCTGCGGCCGAACCCCTTGCTCAAGCCGGCCCCAACCAGCACGGCCTCGCTCCCGGCAAGGCCCTCCGCTCTCTCTCACCCATCCGCCCGCTCGGCCGCGCGCCTCATCTCGGTGGCGGCGTGAGTGCCAAACGCCTCTCGTAAAACCCCCTTTCAAGGAACAGGGCAATGCTCGAACGCACAGTGGTGGTCATGGCCGTTCTCCTGGCGGGTGTGCTGGGGCTCGCGAACATCCTGTCCGCCTACCGGGCCACCCGCTCGGGGGTGGCCGTGGGCAAGGGGCTGAAGATCTCCAGGGCAGCGAATCCCGGCATCTTCGCCATGTAGGTCCGTGGCCGCTTCAGGAGTGGCGCGGCGCTGCTGGTCGTGGCCCTCGAGCTGGCCCTGGTCCTTTGGCGCCAGGGTTGTCTGGTTCCGGCGCGGGTGTCGTCCCCGGCGCCGGATTTCCCAAGGCCACCCTCGTAAAGAGGCCTATACTCTCGCTTGATGCAACAAGTTCAAGATGTTGTCCGGCTCTACCACACCATCCTGTCCCACCTGAACTATGGCCTTCTGGTGGTAGGGGAGGACGAGCGCATCGCCTTCTTGAACCAGCGCTTCCGCGAGCAGCTCGGGCTCGATCTCCCTACTGAGGTGTTCATCGGCCTCACGGCTGAGGCGGCCCTGGCCCACATCCTGCCGGCCTATGAGGATCCTCCGGGTACCCTGAAGCTCATCCAGGAGATGGTCTCCCGGGGTGGCCCCGTCCTGGGCGTGGAGACTCGCCTCCGCAGTGGGCGGGAGATCCTCGTGGACTTCGTTCCCATCGTCGTCGATGGCGAGGTGCGGGGGCGGATCTGGCAGCACCGGGACATCACGGAACGCAAGCAGGTCGAGCGCGAGCGGGAGCGTCTGAACCACGAGCTGCAGGAAGCCCATTCCCGCATCAAGGTGCTGGATGGGTTGCTGCCCATCTGCGCCACCTGCAAGAAGATCCGCAACGAGCAGGGGGCCTGGGAGCAGATGGAGGGGTATATCACCCGCCGCTCCGAGGCGGCCTTCAGCCACGGCATCTGCCCCGACTGCAAGGCCAGGTTCTTTTTGAACATGGGGTGACCCCCCCTGCCCGCGGGATGGCGGGAACGGCCCGGCGGCCGGCGGGAAAGGTGGCGTCAGCCCTTCGAGCCGCAACACCGGGAGCAACCAGGAGAGGCACGAGGAGCAACGCACGGACCTCCCGGACGACGCCATCCAGCGCCCTTGTCCCTGGAACGGGTCCCGGGCCAGCCGCATCCAAGGGATTCAAAGTAGGAGCGCCTCCCATGGCCACTGGCACCGTTCAACTTCACCGGGTCCTTAAGTCCACACCTGATCGGGTCTACCGGGCCTTCCTGGACGGGGATGCCATGGTCAAGTGGCTGCCACCCCATGGGTTCACAGGCAAGGTCCACCATCTTGATCCCAGGATTGGCGGCACCTTCAAGCTGTCCTTCACGAACTTCTCGACCGGTCGTGCCGAGAGCTTCGGGGGCGTCTTCCTGGAGCTGCGCCCGAGTGAATGGATCCGCCACACCGACCAGTTCGACGACCCCAACCTTCCTGGTGAGATGCAGACAACCATTGCGATCCGCCAGGTCCCCTGCGGGGTTGAGCTCAAGATTGTCCAGGAGGGCATCCCCGAGGTCATCCCGGTTGAGGCCTGCTACCTGGGCTGGCAGGAATCCCTCTCGCTCCTGGCCCAGCTCGTCGAGGCGGAGATCCCGGGGTGAGCCGCTGAGGGACCATTGAGGCACGCCAAGGCCCAGAGGTATTGATGTCCGTCTTCCGCCACTCCCGAGAGCTTTCCGCCACGCCGGGAGCCGTGTATTCCCCCTTCCAGGAACCCTCGTGACCTGGGTCGGGGTCTTCGAGGACCCGGCGTTTGCCGTGCGCATGCGTGCCTTCCTCGAGTCGGCCCATGAGCAGAATCTGGACCGGCTCGCGCTCGAGGTCAGCAGGTGCGGGCCACCCGGCGCCTGAGGCCCTGCCCGCCCCGCATCTGTTTCATACTCCGGAAGCACCGCTTCCGGAGCCCCGTGACCTCGACTCAGCCCGACACCCTCATCCTCGGCGGCGGAATCTCCGGCCTGCTGGCGGCCTGGCACCTACAGCGGGCCGGGCAGGCGGTGGAGGTCTGGGAGGCCTTGGCCACCGTGGGCGGCTGGGCCCAGACCCTGCCTTGGCCGGGCCCCAACGGCGAAACCGGCCACCTGGAGCGCGGTCCCCAGGGCCTGCGGTTGGGCCGAACGGGCGCCTTGGCGGACCTGCTGACAACCCTGGACCTGACCCTCGAACCCCCTGCGCCGAAGGGACCCCGCTGGGTCGGCAAGGGCGGGCGGAGGCGTCCCAGCCCGGCCACCCCGAGGGGCCTGCTGACCGATCCGGGCTTGGGACTGGCTGCGAAGCTGCGCCTGCTGGCCGAGCCTTTCATCGGCTCAGGTCCCCTAGAGGAAGACCTGCACAGCTTCTTCGCCCGCCGCCTGGGGGCGGGCTTTGCCCAGGAGTGCCTGCCGGCCCTGGTCACGGGAGTCCTGGCGGCCCCGCCGGAGCGCCTCGGCGTGGAGGCCCTGCCCCGGCTGCGGACCCTGGAGGCCCGGGGCGGCTTGCTGCTCGGCGCTCTGCGCGACGGCCCCGAGGCCACCCGCCTCCTGCGGGGCGGCACCGGCGCCCTGACCCGGACCCTGGCGGAGCGCCTGGGCTGCGTGCAGCCCCAGCGTCAGGCCCAGAGCCTGGAGGCCCTGCCCGGGGGCCGCTGGCGCGTGCAGGGCCAGGGCATCTCTCTTGAAGCCGCGCAGCTGGTGCTGGCCCTGCCCACTCCGGAGGCCGCCGCGCTGCTAGAGCCCGTGGCCGCCCCCAGCGCAGCGCTGCTCGCGGCCATCCCCACGCTGGATCTCCAGGTCTGGCACAGCCGCCACGCCCCGGTGCCCGGCTGGGAGCGGGGCCTTGGCCTGCTGCTGCATCCGCCCGAGGGGCG
>JAAXXS010000139.1:0-3895 GCA_013334395.1 Holophagaceae bacterium
GCTACCTCGCGGCCATGGCCGGGATGCTCTGGCTGCTGAGCCAGGCCCGGCGCTCCTTCTGGCTGGTCTCGCTGCTGGCCCTGCCCGGGACCTTCTGCCACGAGCTCTGCCACTGGCTGGTGGGCACGCTGCTCAATGGCCAGCCCCTCCGCTTCACCGTGCTCCCGCGCCGCGAGGGGCGCGGCTACGTGCTGGGCTCCGTGGCCCTGGGCAACCTGCGCTGGTACAACGCCTTCTTCATCGGCCTCGCGCCGCTGCTGCTGCTGCCCCTGGCCTACGGCCTCTTCCTCTGGCGGCTGGGGGAGCGGCCCCAACTCGGCTGGCCCGAGGCGGGCATGGTCTTCCTCCTGGCGAACCTGGTCTTCGCGGCCCTGCCCTCCTGGCAGGACCTGCGCATCGCCGCCCGCTCACCCATCGGCTGGCTGCTGCTGGCGGGCGGCCTGACCTGGGGCGGGCGGAAGCTCCTGCTCCCCGCCCCATTGGCGCCGCCCCCGGCGATGGCTCCGATAACACGCTAGAATGGGCGCTGCAGCCTGCAGGTCCCGTAGCTCAGCGGATAGAGCGACCGCCTCCTAAGCGGTAGGTCGTGGGTTCAATTCCCGCCGGGACCACCAGCTGCGGCTCGACCCACCCGCTGACCACCCCGGATCGCACAGCGCCCCGCGCTGTGCTCCTGCTCGGGCTGCGCCCTCCGGGCTTGCCTCACAGACGGGTCCCGTCGGTCGTGGGTTCAATTCCCGCCGGGACCACCAGGCTGGCCTCGGGCACCCTGGAAGAGGACCCACTCCATGCCCACCCTCTTCGACGCCCACAGCCACCTGCCCCGACCGGGAAGCCCTGAGCCCGACCACTGGCGTGTGGTCTGCGGCACGCAGGAGGCGGACTGGGGCGCTGTCCTGGCCCACGCGGCGGGTCGGGACAGCGTGATCCCGATGCTGGGCCTGCACCCCTGGTTCGTGGCGGACGCGGCACCCGGCTGGGACCTGCGCCTGGAAGCGCTGCTGCGGGTCCAGCCGTGCGGCATCGGTGAGTGCGGACTGGACTTCAGCCGACAGGCCGCGGACCGGGCCGCGCAGGAGACGGCTTTTCGGACTCAGCTGCGCCTTGCTCACGGCTTGGGCCGCCCCTTGGCCATCCATGCGGTCCAGGCCTGGGGACGCCTCCTGGAGCTCCTGCGGGAGGAAGGTGTGCCAACCGCGGGGGCGCTGGTCCATGCGTACTCCGGAAGCCTGGAGACCGCCCAGGCGCTGCAGGGCCTGGGCGTCTTCCTATCCTTCTCTGGGGACCTGCTGGCGCCAAATCGCCCAAAGGCACAGGAGGTGCTGCGCGCCGTGGCCGCGGACCGCCTGCTGCTGGAGAGCGACGGCAGGGCCGAGTTGCAGCAGGTGCTCGAAGCCGCCGCCGCCCTGCGCGGGGTCGAGCCAGAGCTCCTCGCGGCCCAGACCTGGGAGAATGGGCGGCAGTGCTTCAAGGAGTGGCTGGCATGAGGTGGTATTCCCGCAGTGAGCTGCTGCTCGGCGAGGCGGCGCTGGACCGGCTGCGCCAGGCGCGCGTGACCGTGTTCGGGCTGGGGGGCGTGGGCTCCTTTGCCGTGGAGGCCCTGGCGCGGGCGGGCGTGGGCCACCTGCGCCTGGTGGACCACGACGGCGTCGGCCCCAGCAACCTCAACCGCCAGCTCTACGCGCTGCGCTCGACCCTGGGCCAGCCCAAGGCCGAGGTGGCCGCGGCCCGGGTGCGGGACATCAACCCCGACTGCGAGGTGGAGGCCCTGGTCACCTTTATCCACACGGACACGCTGCCGGCGCTGCTGGAGCCCCGCCCCGACGTGGCCATCGACGCCATCGACTCCATGACCTGCAAGGTGGCCCTCATGGTCACGGCGCACCAGCAGGGCCTTCCCCTGATTTCCGCCATGGGGGCCGGGGGCCGCCTGGACAGCAGCCTGCTGCGCGTGGGCGACATCAGTGAGACGCGGCTCTGCCCGCTCGCCGCCCGGGTGCGCAAGGAACTGCGCAAGGCTGGCATCACCCACGGCATCCGCTGCGTCTACTCCCTGGAGCCCGCAGACAACAAGCGCCCCGCCAACCCCGTGGACATCGAGCCCCACCGCGGCCCGGGCCGGGTCCGAAGGCCCGTGGGGACAATCTCCTACATGCCGGGCATCGTGGGCCTGAAAGTAGCCGAAGAAGTCCTAAGGATCCTGCTGGCAGCCCCCCCTGACTAGCCCTTTCCCATCTCCGAAATCGCAACGCGATTTCGGAGCAGACCTACCGTCCCGTGGGTGCCCCGTACTCCGCGTAAGTCCCCTGGAAGTCCTCGATGCCGTCATCGGTGAGGTGCCAGATGCGGGTGGCCACCTCGTCGATGATGTCCTCGTCGTGGGTCACGAAGAGGATGGTGCCCTCGTAGCGCTGCAGGGCGTCGTTGAGCGCGATGACCGCTTCCAGGTCCAGGTGGTTGGTGGGCTCGTCCAGCACCAGGATGTTGGGCTTCTGCAGCATGAGCTTGCAGAACAGCAGGCGGCAGGACTCGCCGCCGCTGAGCACGTCGGTCATCTTGTTGCCCTCTTCGCCACGGAAGAGCATCTGGCCCATGATGCCGCGGATCTGCTCCTTGGTGGCCTCGGGGTCGAACTGGTGCAGCCAGGTGACCAGCTCGTAGCCCTTGGGGATGCTCTCCGCGAAGTCCTGGGAGAAGTAGCCCACGTTAGCCTCGTGGCCCCACTTCACCTCGCCGCCGTCCAGCTTCAGGCCCAGCTCGGTGACCTGCGGCGCGTTGGCCAGCAGGGCGTTCAGCAGGGTGGTCTTGCCGATGCCGTTGCGGCCCATCAGGGCCACTTTCTCGCCCCGCTGCACCATGGCCGAGAAGCCTTTGATGACCTCGTGGCGGCCGCCGGTGCCGTCCTTGTCGGTGTCGTAGCCCTTCTTCACGCCCTCGAACTCCAGCGCGTAGCGGCCCCCAGGCTTGTTCAGAGCGAACTTGATGAAGGGGCGCTGGATGTTGCTGCGGGCCAGATCGCTGGGCTGGAGGCGCTCCACTTCCTTGCGGCGGCTGTTCACCTGGCTGCTGCGGGTGCCAGCGGCGAAGCGCTGGATGAACTCGTTGAGCTGGGCGATCTTCTTCTCGCGCTGGGCGTTGTCGGACTCGATGCGCGACCGCACCTGGATCTTGGCCATGACCATGTCGTCGTAGCCGCCGGTGTACTGGATGATCGTCTGGTAGTCGATGTCGGCGATGTGGGTGCAGACATTGTTGAGGAAGTGGCGGTCGTGGGAGATGACGATGACCGTGCCCTTGAAGCGGCTGAGGAACTCCTCCAGCCAGTGGATGGAGTCGAGATCCAGGTGGTTGGTGGGCTCGTCCAGCAGCAGGGCCTGGGGGTTGCCGAAGAGGGCCTGGGACAGCAGCACGCGCACCTTCTGGCCGCCCTGCAGCTCGCCCATCTTGCGCCCGTGCAGGGCCTCGGGAATGCCCAGGCCGTCCAGCAGCACGGCGGCGTCACTCTCGGCGGTGTAGCCATCCTCGTCGGCCACCACGCCCTCGAGCTCGGCCACACGCATGCCGTCTTCGTCGGTCATCTCGGCCTTGTCATAGATGGCGTCCCGCTCCTGCAGCGCCTTCCAGAGGCCCGCGTTGCCCATGATCACCGTGTCGATCACCCGGAACTCGTCGAAGGCGAACTGGTCCTGGCGCAGGATGCCCATCTTCCGGGGACGGATCACGTTCCCCATCTGCTGCTCCAACTCACCCGAGAGGATCTTCATGAACGTGGACTTGCCCGACCCGTTCGGCCCCGACAGGCCATAGCGGCGCCCGGGGTTGAAGGTGGTGGTGACATCCTCGAACAGGATCTTCGCGCCGTAGCGCATGGTGACGTTCTGCACAGCAAGCATGG
>JAAXXS010000139.1:3995-6508 GCA_013334395.1 Holophagaceae bacterium
CTCAGATCCCAGCGATCGAACTGACCATCGATGGCATGTGACAGGCCCTTCAGCAATTCTGAAACCTCGTCATGCCATCGGGTCGCCTCAGCCCTGGACTTGGCCAGATCACCCCGGAGCCGCTGGACCTCGCGCCCCTGGCGCCGCAGGGTGGACAACACCCAGGTTGCCGCGCCCAGGGCGCTGAAGGCGGCAAGGCCTTCCACCACGAGATGTGCCGTACTGACGCTCCGATAGGCACGGTCGGTCGCCAAATCCCAGGCAAGCAGGGCGGTGATGCCAAGCAGGATGGCGGCAAATCCAGCCTGAGGACGCCATCCGTCATGTGTGGGAGCGGGGTTCATATCCTCTGGGCGCACGGGCGTTCCCTTAAATCGAACGGGTGTTGGATGGCCAAGCCCGGGGGAAAGGCCGAATCTCGAGGTCACAGGAGGCTAGCATGCTCGAAACCACCGCCACACCCTTGGCACCGACCGGGGACCTACAGGCTCGCAGGATGGTGTGGGATCTCCCCACCCGCTTCTTTCACTGGACCCTGGTCGTCCTCTTTTCGGGATCCTTCGTGGTGGCCTTGTCGACATCTGAACACAGCCCGGCCTTCATGATCCACATGCTGATTGGACTGGTCCTGGCCTTTGCCATCGGGCTCCGGGTGATCTGGGGTCTGGTGGGCTCCCGACCTTCCCGGTTTGGTTCCTTTCTCTACAGCCCAGGCGCCTTGATTCGCTACGTCAAGGAAGTGAGGTCTGGACGTGATCAGCCCAGTGCCGGCCATAACCCTGGTTCCAGCTATGCCATCTACGCCATGCTCCTGCTGCCACTGGGATTGGTCGCCACGGGACTGCTGAAGGCCGCTGGGCAGGAATGGGCTGAAGAGCTTCATGCGGTCCTCGCCTACGGCATGGTGGGCGTGGTGGGTCTGCACCTGCTGGGGCTCATGTGGCATACCCGGCGCCATGGAGACGGCATTGCCTTGGCCATGGTGGATGGACGACGGCCGGCGCCTGAAACAGAGTCGATTCCCTCCCAGCGCACCTGGGTTGGAGCCCTGTTTGTGCTGCTGGTGGGCGGTTGGGGACTGGCATTGGCCGGAGGGTTCGACGCCGCCACACGGCAGGTCAAGCTGCCCTTGACGGCAAGCACGGTCCAGCTGGGTGAGGCGAAGGACGGTAAGAATGCAACTGAGCACGCCCAACCTCGACGCGAGAAGCACGACGACGACTGACCGGCCAGACTCGAGTCAGCATCAAAACGGCGCCAGAGGCGCCGTTTTGATGCCGTGCCGAACCCCTCGGCGGGACAACAACCTAGAACGGAATGTCGTCATCGGGGAAGCTGCCACCGGCGGCGGGGCTGGGGGCGCCGTGGTCCTCGGCCTCCTGGGCGCCGCCGCGGCTGTAGCCGCCGTCGCGGGGGCCACTGTCATCCATGCGGCCCAGCATGACGAAGTTGTCGCAGCGGATGTCGCAGGCGGTCTTCTTGACGCCGGCCTGGTCGGTGTACTCGCGGTACTGGATGCGACCCTCGATCATCACCTGCTTGCCCTTCCGCAGGTACTTCTCGGCGATCTCGGCCTGCTTGCCCCAGACCACGATGTTGTGCCACTCGGTCTTGCTCTGCTTCTCCCCGGCCTGGTTCTTCCACGTCTCGGTGGTGGCCACGGAGAACCGTGCGACCTGCTGGCCCGAGGGGGTGGATTTCAGCTCGGGATCGCGCCCGAGATTGCCGATGAGCAGAACCTTGTTCAATGAACCGGACATGATGTCCTCCTTAGATCAGCGGAGCTCTCCGCCGCACCGTCGACTCAGACCATCTGAGGGGGTGGTAGGGTGATGAGGATTCCCGCGAGCGAAACCCATGTCAAGTGCCAACTCAAACCTCCTCGTGAGCTGCAGAAACAAGTCCGGCGCGGTGAAGCATTATCTTCCCGCCCTGAAAGGCGCAGGCTGGGCCGCGGAGCCCTGCCTCCTGGCGCCCGGGGATCCCCTGCCCGACCTTGACGGAGCCATCGGCCTGCTGCTGACGGGCGGCTCGGACATCCACCCCCGCTGCTGGGAAAGCTCGGATGCCGTGCATGACGAGGCCGACGTGGATGAGGACCGGGATGCCTTCGAGCTGCCGCTGATCCGGGCGGCCTGGGAGCGGAACCTGCCCATCCTCGGCATCTGCCGGGGCGAGCAGGTCCTCAACGTGGCCCTGGGCGGCAGCATGATCCAGCATGTGCCGGAGCACTACGGCTGCGACGCGGAGCGCCACCAGCACGGCACGCCGGAGCACCCGGAGATGCGCCACCGCGTGCAGCTGGCCCCGGGCTCCCGGCTTCGAGCCCTGCTGGGCGAGGACGTGTTCCTGGTGAACAGCCGCCACCACCAAGCCGTGAAGCGGGTGGCGCCGGAGCTGGTGGCCGTGGGCTGGCACCTGGACACCGTCCATCCGAAGACCGGCCCCCTGGTCGAGGCCCTCGAGGCCCGGGATCCCGCTCGCTGGGTGTTCGGCGTGCAGTGGCATCCCGA
>JAAXXS010000311.1 GCA_013334395.1 Holophagaceae bacterium
GCAGGCCGTTCATGGTTTCCTGCTCCCAACGGAAGCCGGCCTTGATGAACAGGCGATTGGCCAGGGAGTACTTGGCCTGGATGAAGTAGCCTTCCCAGGGGGCCGAGGTGGGGATGAGGGGAGGAGAGGTCCGGGCGCGGGTGATGCGGTAGTAGGGAGAGACGCGGTCCGCAGCCACAACGTTGCCGGTCGCGATGCTGGTGGTGTCGCCATTCACGTAGTAGAGCTTGGAGACCAGCGCGCCGCTGGTATAGGCCTGACCGGTAGCGCCGGTGTGGGGGTCAATCCAGCCGCTGGGGCCCTGATAGACGTTGCCGCCCTTGTGCTCGAGCTTTTCCTTGAAGTAGCCACCCTTCAGCTCCAGGTCACCAAAGGTCTTGGTGAGCTTGAGGTCCATCTGGGTGTTCTTGTCGTCGGCGCCGTCCACAAAGCCCGGGCCTTCACCACCAGGAAGCTGGAGACCCGTGTAGGCATCCACCACCCGGAAGGCGTTGGACACTGAGGCGCCCAGCTTGCGCTCAAACTTGCTCTTGTTCTGCGAGTAGCGGGCTTCCACCAGGAAATCGTTGAAGAACACGCCGTTGTACTTCAAGGACAGGTTGTTGCTGCCGAAGACGACCTCTTCCCACGTGCTCTGAGGAGCGGGGATGGCGGTGGTGCGGTTGGCGCCGAAGGGCAGCTTCCCGGGGTCGCCGAAGACGCTGAACTCCAGGCTCTGGTTGCTGGTCATGGTCCAGTTCAACTTGCCGTAGTAGGAGTTGACTTCCCGCTTCTGCTCGACCTGGCGGCCATAGAAGGCCTGGTTGGGATCCGCCTGGGTCCGCTTGGTGGAAGTGCGAATGGGGTTGTAGCCGATGAAGTAGAAGAGCTTGTCCTTGATGATGGGGCCGGAAACCGTGAAGCCCAGTTCCGTCCGGCTGCTGCCGTCGAAGGAGGCGGGGATGCCCCGGGTCGGATCGATACGGGGGGGAATCTTGTCGCGGGCCTGGAGGCTGTCGATATCCAGGTAGGCGAAGACCGAACCCTTGAAGCTGTTGTCACCGGTCAGGGTCACGGCGTTGACCATGCCGCCCGTGGCGCCACCGAACTCAGCATCCAGGCCGAAGCTCTTGATCTGCACTTCGGAGATGAAGTCGGTGTTGATGCCCGTGCCCAGGGATCCGTAGACGATGGAGTAGGAGCCATTGGCGCCGTAGGCGGTGCCCGTGGTGTTCACGCCATCGATGATGTACTGGTTCTCAAGGCCAGAAGAGCCGCCCACGGAGGGGTTGTTGGAGTCGATGCCGCTGGAGCTGACGCCAGGGGCCAGGTTCATCACGGCGCTGAAGGAGCGGCCGATGGGCAGGCTGCTGATGTTTTCAGACGTGAACGTGGTGCCCGAGGTCTGGGTGGTGGTGTCCATGGCCTGGGAGGTGGCCAGAACTTCGACCACCGCACCGGCAGCCTTGGTCATGGTCACGCGGACGGGGGTCAGGGTGTTGATGGAGGCGTTGGTGGTGAGCTTGGTCGCGGATTCAAAGCCGGCCGCGCTGACCGTCAGGCGATACTGGCCGGGGATCAGGCCCGAGGCCCTGAAGGCACCCGCAGCATCCGTGATGCGCACGATCTGACCACGGCCACCGTCAATGATGACCTTGGCGCCAGCGACCAGGGCACCATTCGGGCCCGTGACCGTTCCAGAGATGGCGCCGGTGGTGGCGTCCTGGGCCTGGGCGACGAAGCCACTGCCCGCGACGAGGGCCATGGCCGTAAAGCCGAGCCGGGAGAAGATTCGATTCATGAGGACTCCTTTGAGGTGCGCGGCATCGCCGCATGGGGGGTGGGTTCCCGTCCAGCCACTGGCAGACAAGAGAGGTGCCGCTTGGGGAGAGCGGCGCCCGAAGAAGGCGAAAGAGTAAAAGAGCGTAGGAGGTGCGAATACGGTATGACAGGTTCCCGGAAAATTTTGAATATTATTTTGAGCACCAGGATGGGAAAAGACGA
>JAAXXS010000140.1 GCA_013334395.1 Holophagaceae bacterium
GTGGCGATCCGCGCCAGCCACTGCACGGCCTCCACGGGATAGTCGCCGGAGGCGCTCTCGGCGCTGAGCATCACCGCGTCCGTGCCGTCCCAGATGGCATTGGCCACGTCGCTGGCCTCGGCGCGGGTGGGCTGGGGATGCTTCAGCATGCTCTCCAGCATCTGGGTGGCGGTGATCACAGGCTTCAGGGCCCGCCGGGCGGCCTTGATGATCTGCTTCTGGAGGCCGGGCACCCGCTCCACGCCCAGCTCCACCCCAAGGTCGCCGCGCGCCACCATGACGCCCCAGGCCACGTCGAGGATCCCCGTCAGGTCGGTCAGGGCTGCGGGGTGCTCGATCTTGGCGATGACCGGCTGGGTTCCGCCCAGGTGCTGGATGATGGCCTGCAGCTGCTGCACGTCCGAGGCGCGGCGCACGAAGCTCTGGGCGAAGAGGTCCACCTGGTGCTCCACGCCCCAGCGGATGTCGATGTGGTCCTTCTCTGTCAGGGGGCTCATGGCGATGTCCAGGCCGATGGGATGGACGCCCTTCCGGGCCTTGAGGGGACCGCCGACGATCACGCGGGCCCTGAGCAGCTCCGGGCGCTTGGCGAGGATCTCGACGGTGATCGCGCCATCGTCCAGCAGCCAGCGCTGACCGGGCTCGGCCCCCTCGAACAGCTCGGGGTGCGGCAGCGGCGCCGCCCACGCGAAGCCCGCCGGGGCCGTGCTCGCCGGGGCGTAGAACACGCCCTCGCTGCCCTCGTCCAGCTGCAGGGGCGCCTCCAGCACGCCGATGCGCCACTTGGGGCCCTGGAGATCCAGGAACACCGGGATGGCCCGGCCCAGTTCCAGAGCCAGACTCCGCACCCTTGCCAGCCCCTCGGCCCGGGAGGCCAGATCCCCATGGCTGGCATTCAGGCGAACGGCGTCGGCTTCTTTCAGCGCTTCCCGCAGTCGCTCGCCCTGCATGAGGGCCGGCCCCAAGGTCATCACGAGTTTGGTCTTGCGCACGTTTACTCCCGTTCCCTGCACAGGCATTCCACATACTTATCCACAGTCTGGGCCTGCCTTTTGATCATGTCACAGCCCTTTCACTTGAGCCACCAGGGTGCTACCTTCGGGGTTCCGATACGGTCGTTGGAGAGGATGAAATGCGCGAAAAGCTGCGAACCCTCGTAGCCGAGATGGTGCGTGGGGGCATTCCCCTGGAGCTGGCGCGACGCGAGTTTGAGCGCGTCTACCTGGAGGAAGTCCTGGCTGCCCACGAAGGCAATCAGTGCGCCGCGGCGCGGGAGCTCGGCATCCACCGCAACACCCTGGCCAAGAAGCTGGAAGCCCCCACGGGCCGCCTGCGCCGCGTGAGCTGAGCGGCCGCGAGCCTTTCCTCTGCCACCAAGCCCGGCTCCTACCGGGCTTTTTTTTCGACAGGACCTGTCCGGTCCGGTAGAACTTAAGGTTCGGAGGCGGGATGCGGAAGGTGGCCATCAATGGCCTTGGGCGAATCGGAAGGCTGGCGCTGCGGCGCCTGGCGCGGGATCCCCAGGTGCAGGTGGTGGCCGTGAACGACCTCACTGAGGCCGCCACCCTGGCCCACCTGCTCAAATACGACACCGTGCACGGCCGGGCGGGTTTCTCCGTGGCGGCCGAGGGTGACGCGCTGGTGCTGGACGGCCGCCGGATCCAGGTCTGCACGGAGCCGGACCCGCGCCGCCTGCCCTTCGGCGCCCTGGGCGCCGAAGTGGTGCTGGAGTGCACCGGCCGCTTCAACTCCCGCGAGCAGGCCGCGGCGCACCTGCAGGGCAGCGTGCGGCAGGTGCTCCTGAGCGCGGTCACGCCGGACGCGGACCGCACCGTGCTGCTGGGCGTGAATGACGGCGCGCTGGACCTCCGCAGGGATCAGATCCTCTCCGCGGGCGACGGCACCCTAAACTGCCTGGCCCTCCTGGTGAAGGTGCTCGACGACACCTTCGGCCTCGAGGCCGGGCTCGTCACCACCGTGCACAGCACCACCACCGACCAGCGCATCCTCGACCTGCCCCATGCCAACCTGCGCCTGGCCCGGGCCGCGACCCTCAGCATGATCCCCGCGCCCTGCGAAGCCCCGGGCGCCCTGGGCCGGGTGCTGCCCCACCTCGCGGGCCGACTCAAAGGCCTCGCCGTGCGGGTGCCCACCCCCGACGGCAGCCTGGTGGACCTCACCGCCACCCTCCAAGCCGACGCCAGCCTCGAGGCGATCCAGGCGGCCTTCCGCGCGGCAGCCGATTCCCCCGCCCTGGCCCCGTACCTGGAGGTGCTGGACGCGGAGCTGGTGAGCGCCGACCTCGTGGGCCAGGCGGCGAGCTGCCTCTATGATCCCTTCCTCACCAAGCCGCTCGCGCCCCGCCTCGTGAAGGTCTTCGGGTGGCTCGACAACGAGTTCGCCGCCGCAGCCCGCCTCACGGACCTCTGCCTGCGCGTGCTGGAGGGATCCCGATGAGGCGCGTCGCCCTCAATGGGCTGGGCCGCATCGGCCGCCTCGCGGTGCGGCGGCTGGGGGCCGGACAGCCGGACCTGCTCAGCGCGGTGAACGATCCCGCACCCCTGGAGCAGGTGATCCAGCTGCTGCGCCAGGACTCCATCCACGGCCGCAGTGGGCAAGTCATCCAGGGGCTCACCGAGGACGGCCAGGACTACCTGCTGCTCGGGGCGCGGCGGCTGCCGCTGTTCCACGAGACCGATCCCGCGGCCATCCCCTTCCCCGCCGGCACCCGCCTGGTGGTGGAGGCCAGCGGGCACTTCACCCGCCGGGAGGCCGCCGCGCGCCACCTCAAGACAGGCGTGACCCACGTGGTGATCAGCGCCCCCAGCCCCGATGCGGACCTCACGGTCATTGCGTCCGTGAACGGCGCTGAGCTCGACCCTTCCAAGCACCGGGTGATCTCCAACGCCAGCTGCACGGCCCACGCCACGGCGCCCATGCTGAAGATCCTCGACGCGGCCTTCGGCCTGGAGGCGGCGGGCATGAGCACCGTGCACGTGGTCACCAACGACCAGCGCCTGCTGGACAGTCCCCACAAGGACCGCCGCCGGGGCCGGGCCGCGTTCCAGAGCATCATCCCCACCACCTCCAGCGCCTTCGGCGCCCTGCACCAGGTCCTGCCCGGTCTCCCCGCGGCCTTCGACGGCGTCGCCATCCGGGTGCCCACCCTCAGTGTCAACCTCGTGGACCTGACCGCCACCCTGCGCCGGGACGCCGACGAGGCCGCCCTCCGCCGCGTCTTCACCGAGGCGGCCACGGGCCCCTGGCGCGGCCTGGTGGCCCTGGCCGAGCCCCACACCGTGAGCTGCGACATCACCGGGCGCGAAGAGAGTGTTGTCATGGACCTGGACCTGACCCTCACGCTGGGTCCCCGCTTCGTGAAGGTCTTCGGCTGGCACGACAACGAGACCGCCTACGCCGCCCGCCTCTGCGAGCTCGTCAGCGACCTGGCTGGACGGATTTAGTAAGCACTCACCACAAAGAACCCATGCCGAGCGCCGGCGCGTGGGTTGGGATGAAAAAGCCACCACCAAGACACCAAGGGGCGCCGTCCCACCCCGCACGGGACCGCCTGCGGGGCCATGCTTTTCTTGGTGCCCTTGCTGGTTCTGCTTTTCTGCCGACGGCCCTTCAGAGGCTCCCGGCGGCGTAGCCGGTGCTGAAGGCGGCCTGGAGGTTGTAGCCGCCGACGGGGCCGTCGAGGTCCAGCAGCTCGCCGCAGACACGGAGGTTCTCCCAGCCGCGCAGGACCAGGGTGCGGGGGTCCACCGCGGCCAGGTCCACGCCGCCGGCGGCCACCTCGCCCCGGGCCAGGGACACGGCCTGGGGCGCGCCCAGGGGCAGCGCGGTCACCAGGGCCACCAGGGTCCGCCGCGCGTCCCGGGGGAGGTCCTTGAGCGCGCCCGTGGGGCTGAGCCCCGCCTCCTGCAGCAGGGGTTCCACCAGGCGCTCCGGCAGGTGGCGCCCCAGCCAGGTGGCCGCCCGCAGGTGGGGGTTGCTGCGCTGCTCGGCCTGGAGCGCCGCGTCCACGGCCTCGGGCGGCTCCAGGAGCGTCGCATAGCTCAGCCACGCCGCGCCCTCCCGCCGCGCCCGCTCGGTGGCCTGGCTGAGCTCCAGGACTGCCGGGCCGCTGAGGCCGACCCTGGTGAAGACCAGATCCCCCGCGAACGCCGCCAGGCGACGGCCTTCGAGACCCGCGGTCAGGCGCAGCTCGCCGCCACGCAGCGCCACGCCCTCCCAGGCCGGCCGCGGGCGCTGGAGCGGGATGGGGGCCAGGGCGGGAAACCAGGGCCGGATGGGGACGCCCAGGGCCTGCAGCCAGCCCAGCACCTCGCCCCGGGTGCCGGTCTCGGGGTAGCTGGCGCCGCCGGTGGCCAGGATGAAGACGTCCGCGACCAGGCGCTCCTGCTCCAGGCGCACGGCCGTCAGCCAGGGTGCCTGCCCCTCCAGGCCCAGCACGCGGGCGCCGGTCTGCACCTGGACGCCAGCCCGCGCCACCAGGGTCTCAAAGGCCTCCACCACGGCGGCGGCGCTGCCCGGCCGGTCCAGGGGGAAGACGCGGCCGTTCTCCCGGCTGTAGGTCTCCACGCCCTCCCGGCGTAGCAACTGGAGCACAGCCTGGTTGTCGAAGGCGTGGAGGCTGGGCCGCAGGAACCGCCCCTGCTCCCGGGAGAAGGCCGCGAGCAGGCTTCTGGGCGGGCCGTCATGGGTGAGGTTGCACTTCCCGCCGCCGCTGATGCGGAGCTTCACGCCCAGCCTCCCGTTGGCCTCCAGCAGCCGCACCCGGTGGCCCAGCGAGGCCGCCCGCCAGGCCGCCACCAGCCCCGCCGCGCCGCCACCCACCACCACCACGTTCGCCATGGAACCATCATGGCCCAAGGAGGGGTGAGGTCCCTACCTTGCGTTCGCTTCGCTCAGTATCGGCTGCGCCGATACTGAGATAAAAAGAGATATCCTATGGGGTCTGCGCTATCAAGACTGGAGTCCTCCATGTCCACCGCCCCGCTGATTGGCCTCATCTTCTTCGCCGACTGCGCTGGCTCAGACCGCTGCCCCAGCTTCCGTTCGAACGCCCCTCAAGGAGGCCGCTCATGAGTTCCTCACCGCAGGTCGGCCTCATTATGGGATCCCGCTCGGACTGGGAGACCATGGAGCACACGGCGGCGACGCTGGAGGAGCTCGGCATTCCCTTCGAGGCTGAAGTGGTCAGCGCCCACCGCACGCCGGACAAGCTGTTCAGCTACTGCGAGCGGGCCGAGGGCCGTGGGCTGCGCGTCCTCATCGCCGGAGCCGGCGGCGCGGCCCACCTGCCGGGCATGGCCGCCGCCAAGACGCCCCTGCCTGTCCTGGGCGTGCCCGTCCAGAGCAAGGCTCTGAGCGGCATGGACTCCCTCCTGTCCATCGTGCAGATGCCCGCGGGCATCCCCGTGGGCACCATGGCCATCGGCAAGGCCGGGGCCGTGAACGCGGCCCTCTTCGCCGCGGCCATCCTCGCGGGCACCGACGACGCCCTGCGCGCCCGCCTGCGCGCCTACCGCGAAGCCCAGACCCGGAACGTGCTGCTGAACGATCGGCTGCCCTGACGGCCCGGGGTTAGACTCGACTCATGTCCGAGACCGGCTTCACCCTCCCCCGCCCTGCCCAGCTCCGCCGCTTCGGGATGGTGCTCTATCCGGCGGGGCTGCGCATGCAGCATGCCCTCGCCCGGGAGGTAGGCGAAAAGGACCTGCCGGACCAGCTGATCCTCCTGGAGCACGATCCCGTCTTCACCCTGGGCCGCAACGCGACCCCGGCGGACATCCACATGAGCGAAGACTTCCTGGCGACCCAGGGCGTCAGCGTCCACCGCACGGACCGCGGGGGCGAGGTCACCTACCACGGCCCCGGGCAGATCGTGGCCTACCCCATCTGCAACCTGCGCGGCGGCCGCGAGGACGTGGGCCGGCTGGTGCGCGGCCTGGAGGAGGCCATGATCCGCACCGCCGCGGACTTCGGCGTCGTGGCGAACCGCCTGCCCGGCGCGCCCGGCATCTGGGTGGACACCCCCCGCGGCCCCGAGAAGCTGGGGGCCATCGGCCTCCACCTCAGCCGCTGGATCAGCACCCACGGCATCGCCTTCAACGTCCGCCCCAACCTCGACCACTTCCGCTGGATCACGCCCTGCGGCTTCACAGACAAGGGCGTCTGCAGCCTCGCCTCGCTGCTCGGGGACGGCGCGCCCACCTGGGAGGAGGCCGCGGACTTCCTGCAGGGCCACCTGATCCATTTCCTCGCCCTGGACCTCCAGCCCGTCCAGCCCCCCACCCGCAGCGTCTCCGCCCTCACCTGGCGCCGGGGCGTTGCCGGTCCCGAGATCCTCATGATGCTGCGGGTGCCCGAGCACGGCTTCTGGTGGCAGAGCGTCACCGGCATGATGGAGCCCGGGGAGACCCCCGAGGAGACCGCCCACCGCGAGCTGCAGGAGGAGACGGGCCTCC
>JAAXXS010000141.1 GCA_013334395.1 Holophagaceae bacterium
CCGGTGCCCGCAGCAACGAGCTTGGGTGGCCCGTCGCCGGCAAGACCGGCACCACGGACGAGCACACGGACGGCTGGTTCATCGGCTTCTCCACCAAGGTCGTCTGCGGCGTCTGGGTGGGGCTCGATGAGAAGAAGATGATCTTCAAGGGCGCGGACGGCGCGAAGGTGGCGCTGCCCATCTGGATCGACTTCATGAAGGTGGCGCTGCCCACCACGGAGCGGGAGGAGTTCAAGGCGCCAGATGGCATGGAGTGGGCGGACGTCGACCGCTTCACGGGCCTGCTGGCTTCCTCCGCCACCAGCGATCGGGTGGTCCGCCTCGCCTTCAAGCCCGGCACTGTGCCCCGCTCCGGCAGCGACGCGGACTCCATCCGCCAGATCCGTGAGGCCCGGGACAAGGCCAACAGCCTGCCCGCGGAGAACCGCATCTGGGGCCGGCCTCCGGCGCTCCCGGAGCCGAAGCCGCTGGATCTGAATGCGGCGGATCCGAATGGGTGAGTTCGCAAACGGAGGGCGCCGATCGGCGCCCTCCGTCTTTGTCCAGAATTTAATTCCGGCCCTGTCCCCCTTCTCGTCCATATTTAGAGTTAGGCAGTGGGAAGAGAGGGTCGATCGCAAGGCTCCTGTCCACCCCGAGCGAGGAAACCTTTGGGCGCTGGATTATCTGGGAATGGGTAATCAAGAAAGCGCATGTGAATTCATCCCGGATGCCATCCGATGACATCTGGGAAGGGAGCCCCCATGCTCTTCCAGCCTCAAGAAAGCATCTACCTCTTCCCCGCCCGTCTGGTGGTGCCGCCGGCGGGGCCCTTGCGAATCATGGACCAGAACCACCGGCTGTATGGCCCTGCGGAGGTGGCCTTCATCATCCCGGTCGATGAAGGCCAGGGCCGCAAGCTGAAGTCGGCCGGCTTCAATACCCAGGCTAGCCGCTGAGAGATCTTCAGCTCTGCGGCATCTCAATAACCAAGGGCGCCTTCCGGCGCCCTTGGTTATTGAGATAAGGAACGGCTACTTCTTCTTCCACACCTTCACCGGCCGGTCGTCGGCGAACTTGGCCGCGGGCTTCGCAGTGGGCTTCTTCCAGGGGCGGGGGGTGTCCGAGGCGGCGGTCTTGGGGGCGCTGCGGTCCTCCCAGACCTTGCGCGGCGGCTTGTCCCCGCCCTCGGTCTTGGGCTTGGCGTAGGGCGCGCGGGGCTTGGCATCGAGCTCGGCGCGGGGCTTGAAGCTGCCGTCGGGCCGGGTCTTGGAGATCGGCCCCTCGGTGCGCGGGGCGACGGCGCGCTCGGCGTAGGTGCGCTGGGGGCGGGGGCTTCCTTCCTTGCGCTCCCGGGGGTTGTCGAAGCGGGCCTTGGGCTTGCGGTCGGCCTCGACGGCCAGCTCGAAGCCCGCGGACTGGTCGGCCAGGACCAGGCCCAACAGGCCAGCCACGAGGTGCTCGGGATCCGTGTCCTTCAGCAGCTGACGGGCCTGGGCCAGGGTGGCGGCGCTGGCGGAGCCGGTGATGCCCTCGATCAGGCGGGCGGCCTGGGTCTCGCGGATCTCGGCCGTGGTGGGAATGGCGCGCCAGTCCAGCTTGAGGCCGCCGCGGCGGCTCCAGGCCATCAGGATGCGGCTCTCCTTGAGGTTGACCAGGGCGAGGCTGCTGCCCTTGGCCCCGGCGCGGCCCGTGCGGCCGCTGCGGTGGATGTAGCTCTCCAGCTGCGTGGGGATGCCCATGTGCACGACGAGGGGCAGGCCGCCGATGTCAAGGCCCCGGGCGGCCACGTCCGTGGCCACGAGGTAGCGCAGCTTCCCGTCCTTGAACTGGCCCAGGATGCGGGTGCGGGTGGCCTGGGCGAGGTCGCCGTGGAGGAAGGCCGCGGGCAGGCCGGAGACGGTCAGCTCCTCGGCCACTTCCTCGCTCTGGGCCTTGGTCTTGGTGAAGATCAGCGCCGCGCTGGGCTCGTCCTTCAGCAGCAGGTTCACGAGGGCGCGCACGTGCTGGTGGTCCGGCACCTGCACAGGGGTGTGGGCGATGTCGGCGTGCATGGCGTGCTCACCGGCCTCGGCCAGCTGGATCTGCACGGGATCCTTCAGGAAGCGCTTGGCCAGCTTGGCGATGGGGGCGGGCAGGGTGGCGGAGAACAGGTAGGTCTGCGGGCCCGCGGGCACCTTGGCCAGGATGGTCTCCACGTCCTCGAGAAAGCCCATGTTCAGCATCTCGTCGCACTCGTCGAGGACGATCATGCTGACGCGGCTGAGGTCCAGCGTGCTGCGCTGGAGGTGATCCATGACGCGGCCGGGGGTGCCCACGACCACCTGGGCGCCGAGGCTCAGGGCGCGCAGCTGCGGGGGGTAGCTCACGCCGCCGACCAGCAGGGCGATAGGCAGCTTGGGCACCAGGGTGTGGAGCTCGGCGGCGACCTGCTGGGCCAGCTCGCGCGTGGGCAGGAGAACCAGGGCCTGGGTGTGCCGCTCGTCGGAGAGGCGCTGCAGCAGGGGCAGGCCGTAGGCCAGCGTCTTGCCCGAGCCCGTGCGGCTCTGCACCAGCAGGTCACGGCCTTCGATGCCGGGCCGGATGGTCTGGGCCTGGACGGCCATGGGGGTTTCGAAACCGCGCTTGGCCAGGGCGGCCAACAGCGCTTCGCTGCAGCCTAGGGCTGCGAAAGTCAGGTCGTTCAAGGTAGCTCCCGGGGCTTTCCCTGCGCGAGTGTGCCGAATGGCAGTCTCTGTTTGGCGAAAAGCGCCAGCCGGGAGGGGCCCAAACAGCTATCATCTCCCAAAAAGCCTTGAAATACAAGGAGAAATCGTATTCGACAGTCCTCCGTGGTCACCGCTTTTCAGGAAAGATCAGACCGGACGGTTGCTAGGATGGGGGCATGGCCACGCTGCTTCTCATTCGCCACGGCATCGCTGAGGACCCCCGTCCTGGCCAGCAGGATGCGGACCGGGCGCTGACGCCCGAGGGCTGGAAGCGCACCCGGCTGGCCATGCAGGGCCTCGTGACCCGGGGTTTCCGGCCCCACCGGGGCTTCAACAGCCCCTACCGGCGCGCGGCAGAGACCATGGTCTGCCTGCAGGAGGCGGCGGGCGCCTTTCCCCTGGAGACGTCCCTCGAGCTCACGCCGGGCGGCCGGCCGGGCCAGGCCGACCTCTGGCTGCGAAGCCTCCTGGCGGAGGCCGCGCTCGACCACGTCCTGGCCATCATCAGCCACGAGCCCTTCCTCAGCAGCCTGGTCTTCCAACTCACGGGCCGCAGTCTGGAGCTCAAGAAAGCGGCCTGCGTGGTCATCCGCTGGGACAGCGGCAGCTGGGTCTTCGAGCGCCACTTCCAGCCCACGGAACTCCGGGGCTGAGGTGCGGGCCCAGCCGACCTTCGCCACCCTCGCCTCGGGCCTGAAGCTGCACTACCGCGTGCAGGGCAACCCGGAGGGCCCCTGGCTGGTGCTGCTCAACGGCCTGCTCTCGGACACTACCATGTGGACCGGCGTCCTGCCGGGGCTGGTGGACCGGTTCCGGGTGCTCACCTTCGACAGCCGCGGCCAGGGCCGCTCCGACGCGCCTCTGGAAGGCCCCTATCCCACGGCCCTGCTGGCCGCCGATGCCTGGGAGCTCTTCCAGGTGCTGGGGATCTCGCAGCCCTGGCTGGTGGGCCTCTCCAACGGCAGCGCCATGAGCCTGGAGCTGCTCTGCGACCACCCCGGGGCCTTCCCCGGCGCCGTGCTGACCAGCGCCCTGCCGCGCTTCGACATCGCCATGGGCCTCAAGGCCGAGCACTGGGCGCGCTGCCTGGAGGTGGGCGGCCCGCTCATGCAGTTCGACGCGGTGGCTCCCTTCCTCTGGGGCGATCGCTTCCTGGAGGCTCGGCATGGGGTGCTGCGTGCCTATCACCAGGTGGTGACCGGCCAGGACCGCCCACCGCACGGCAACCTGCACCAGATCCGCGGCACCCTGGGCTGGGACATCCGGGGCCGGCTGGCCGGAATCCAGGCTCCGGTGCTGCTGCTCTGCGGGGCCGAGGACCTGCTGACGCCGCCGTGGAAGTGCCTGGAGACGGCCCAGGCCATCCCGCACAGCCGCTTCGAGGTGGTCCCTGGCATCGGCCACGCCTACCCGGTGGAGGACCCCAAGGGTTACGTCGCCCGGGTGCGGAATTTTACCGATCGGATGGGCTCCCGTTTGGCTGAACGGGAAAATTGACCTATCCTGTCAGAATCCCCGAGCCACTTCTGACTCCCTAACTCCCCTCAGGTGACCTATGGCCACCCCAACCCAGCCACCGGCCGCCCTGAGTTTGCAGGAGCTCAAGGAGTTCTCCATCGGCAAGCTCGCGGAGCTGTCGAAGGAGCTGGCCATCGAGAACCCGCTCTCCATGCGCAAGCAGGAGCTGGTGTTCCGGGTGCTGCAGGCCCAGGCCGAGCGGGAAGGGCAGTTCTTCTCCGAGGGCGTGCTGGAGGTGCTGCCCGAGGGGTTCGGCTTCCTGCGCAGCCCCGACCAGAACTACCTCGCGGGCCCCGAGGACATCTACATCTCGCCCAGCCAGATCCGCAAGTTCAACCTGCGCACGGGAGACACGCTCTCGGGCATGATCCGCCCGCCCAAGGAGGGCGAGAAGTTCTTCGCCATGCTGCGCGTGGACGCCGTGAACTTCGATCCCCCGGGCATGGCCAAGGAGCGGGTGCACTTCGATGACCTGGTGCCCCTCTATCCCAAGCACCACCTGCGCATGGAGCGGGACGCCCAGGAGCTGAGCACCCGCGTCATGGACCTGATGACGCCCCTGGGCAAAGGCCAGCGCGCCCTCATCGTGGCGCCGCCGCGCACGGGCAAGACCGTGCTGCTGCAGAACATCGCCAACTCCATCACCGCCAACCATCCCGAGGTCTTCCTCATCGTGCTGCTCATCGACGAGCGCCCCGAGGAAGTCACGGACATGGAGCGCAGCGTCAAGGGCGAGGTGGTCTCCAGCACCTTCGACGAGCCCGCCACCCGCCACGTCCAGGTGGCCGAGATGGTCATCGAGAAGGCCAAGCGGCTGGTGGAGCACAAGAAGGACGTGGTCATCCTGCTGGACTCCATCACGCGCCTGGGCCGGGCCTACAACACCGTGGTGCCGCCCAGCGGCAAGGTGCTCTCCGGCGGCGTGGACAGCAATGCCCTGCAGCGGCCCAAGCGGTTCTTCGGCGCCGCGCGCAACATCGAGGCCGGCGGCAGCCTGACCATCGTCGCCACGGCCCTCATCGAGACCGGCAGCCGCATGGACGACGTGATCTTCGAGGAGTTCAAGGGCACCGGCAACAGCGAGATCGTGCTGGACCGCAAGCTCAGCGACAAGCGCATCTTCCCCGCCATGGACATCCAGAAGTCCGGCACCCGCAAGGAAGACCTCCTCATCGATCCCGCCAAGCTGGCCAAGATCTGGGTGCTGCGCAAGATCCTCAGCGCCAGCGGCCCCAGCGAGAGCATGGAGCTGCTCGTGGACCGCCTGGGCAAGACCAAGACCAACGATGAGTTTTTAGCCAATCTTCAGGAGCCGCCGCCGAGAAGGTAGTGGCTCTGCTCGGAATCCGGCTGCGCCGAGTTCCGAGATAGGAAACGCTGCGCGTTTCCGAACTGCCAGGATCTGGCTTGGCCAGATCCTGAGATTGCAGCGGTTTTGGGAGGCGCCAGCCTCCCTAGCTCGGAAAATGGCCGCAGGCCATTTTCCGAGCAGAGGTAAACTGATGGGTCGCAAGCGAGCCCACCCGTGACCTTTCCCCATTCGCCATTCCAGATCGGACCCGTCGCGGTGCCCAACCGCCTCGTCATGGCGCCGCTCCATGAAATCACCGATCAGCCCTTCCGGAAGTTCATCCGGGAGGTAGGCGGGGTGGGCCTGGTGGTGTCCGAGATGATCAGCAGCGAGGCCCTGGTGCGCCACGCGGTGAAGGCCGAGAAGATGATGGCGGCCACGGGCGAGCGGCCGCTGTCCATGCAGGTCTCCGGGGGGCGTCCCGAGGCCCTGGCCGAGAGCGCGCGGCTCTGCGAGGCGGCCGGCGCGGACCTGGTGGACCTGAACATGGGCTGCCCCGCCAGCAACGTCACCAAGGGCGGCGCGGGCTCGGCGCTGCTGCGGGACATGCGCCTGGCGGAGCGCTGCGTCACCGGCATGGTGAAGGCCGTGAAGATCCCCGTGACCGTGAAGATGCGGGCGGGCTGGGACGCGTCGCAGAAGGACCGGGGCGAGTTCCTGGACTTCCTGCGCATGTTCGAGGCGGCGGGTGTGCAGGCATTGGCGATCCACCCCCGCACCCGCGTCCAGCAGTACACCGGCCAGGCGGACTGGAGCATCATCGCCCGGGCCGTGGCGGCGGGCGTGCCCTATCCCATCATCGGCAATGGCGACGTGAACACCCGCGAGGACGCCTTCCGCATGATCGAGGAGACCGGCTGCGCGGCGGTGATGATCGGCCGGGGCGCCCTCACCAACCCCTACCTGTTCCGG
>JAAXXS010000142.1 GCA_013334395.1 Holophagaceae bacterium
ACCTTGCGGCCCCGGATCTCCTTCACCCGGCCCCGGATCTCGATCTCGGTGTCGATGGGCGTCGGCGCCAGGTAGTCCACGTGCAGGGACGCGGTGACGAACCGGAAGGCCGGCAGGCTGTCCAGGGGGCGGTCCTCGTGGCGATACATGGCAGCGGCTGCCGTGCCGGTGCTGTGGCAGTCCACCAGGGAGGCGATGAGGCCGCCATAGACGTAGCCGGGAATGGCGGTGTGCTCCGGCCGGGGCATGTAGCGGGTCACGGACTCCTCGCCCTCCCACACCGTGCGGATCTGGTGGCCCAGCTCATTCAGGCGCCCGCACCCGTAGCAGTGGGCGACGTTTTCGGGATAGTGATCCTGGAAAACCGGGCTGGTCATGAGACCTCCGAGGGGTTAATTGTGGTTGATTACATTAAGTTTAACTGCAATTGACCGAGAGAGCCACCGGGTCTATTCGCCGTCCTCGTGCTGGACGGCCGCCTCGCAGGCCAGAGGGACGGTGTGGGTGCCTTTCCACATGGCATAGCGGCGGTAGCCGCCGGAGAGGTTGCGGACCCGGTAGCCATGCTGGGTCAGCAGGCGCGCCGCGATGTAGGCCCGCACACCGACCTGGCAGAACACCAGGTATTCGTTCTCCAGCGGCAGCTCGGAGAGGCGCGCCCGCAGCTGATCCACGGGCAGGCAGACCGAGCCGGGAATGCTGCCCTGGGCGTGCTCCTGGGGCGTGCGGACATCCAGCAGGACCTGGTGTCCGGCCCGGCCCTGGAGTTCCTCCGGCTCCCACAGGCCCACGTCGCCCCGAACCACATTCGACGCCACAAAGCCGGCCATGTTCACCGCGTCCTTGGCGCTGCCGAAGGGCGGCGCGTAGCAGAGCTCCAGGTCTTCCAGTTCGAAGACCGTGAGCCCCGCGCGCTGGGCCACCGCAAGCACGTCGATCCGCTTGTCGACGCCGGCCACGCCCACGGCCTGGGCCCCGAGGATCCGCCCGTCCACGGGCGCGAAGAGCAGCTTCAGGGTGATGGGATGGGCGCCCGGGTAGTAGGTGGCATGGTCGGCGGGGTGCACGTAGATGCGCTGATAGGCGATTCCCTTGCGCTGCAGTGCAGCCTCCGAGAGCCCGGTCATGGCAAAGCTCAGGTCGAAGACCTTGCAGATGGCTGTGCCCTGGGTGGCCTTGTAGCGGCTGTCCCGGCCCAGGACCACCTCGGCGGCGATGCGCCCCTGGCGGTTGGCCGGTCCCGCCAGCGGGATCAGCGCCTGTTCGCCGCTGACGAGCTCGCGGACCTCCACGGCGTCCCCCACCGCGTAGATGTTCGGCTGGCTGGTGCGCATCTGGTCGTCCACCTGGATGCCGCCTGCAGGTCCGAGGGCCAGCCCCGCCTGGCGCCCCAGGCTCGCTTCCGGTCTCACGCCCACGCACAGCACGACCAGGTCGCAGGCGATCGAGTCACCGTTGTCCAGGGCGGCCACAAGGCCTCCCGCCTCAGCCCTGAACCCCGCGACGGCCCGCCCGAGGCGCAGGTCCACCTGCTGCCGCCGGAGCTCCTCGTGCAGGGGAAAGGTCATCTCGGTGTCGGCCACTCCCAGGACATGCGGGAGCCGCTCCACCAGGGCCACCGCCATGCCCCGGTGGCGGAACTGCTCGGCCAGTTCCAGGCCGATGTAGCCGGCCCCGACGACCAGGGCCTTGCGGGCCGTCGGCTTCGAGGCGACCGCCAGGATGGCGTCCATGTCCCCCATGTTCCGGAGCGTGAAGATGCCCGGCAGCTCGACCCCAGGTACCGGGGGACGGATGGCCTCGGCCCCGGGACTCAGGATCAGCGCGTCGTAGGGTTCGCGGACCTCTTCTCCCGTCACCAGATTGCGGGCGACCACGACCTGCGCTGCGGGATCGATGGCGATCACCTCCGTCTGCACCCGCACGTCGATCTCGAAGCGCGCCTTGAGGCTGGCCGGGGTCTGCAGCAGCAGCCGCGAGCGGTCGGCGATGACCCCGCCGATGTGGTAGGGCAGGCCGCAGTTCGCGAAGGAGACATAGGGGCCGCGCTCGAAGACCACGATGCTGGCGGTTTCGGACAGCCGCCGGGCCCGGGCGGCCGCGCTGGCGCCGCCGGCGACGCCGCCGACAATCACGATTCGAGGGGCACGGGTCATGGGGTTCCTTTGCAGGTGTGGCACTGGGTCTTCAGGGGACGGAAGCAGGCACTGCCCCGGTCACTTCTTCGCGAGCCAGTCGCTCAGCTGCGCGCCGGTGCTGAAGGCGCCCACGTGGCGCTTCACTTCCTGGCCCTTGGCATTCAGCACCAGCAGCGTCGGGTAGGCCTCGACCCTGAAGCGCATGGCGACCTTCATGTTGTCGGCCAGGGTGCGGCGATCCCGGGTTTCGGTCATCAGGGAGACCGGGATGACCTTGCCTAGGGCCTTCTGGGCCTCGGCCGTCGGGAACACGTTGGCCTTGAGGTGCTGGCAGGGCGGGCACCACTCGGCCCAGACATCCACAAAGATCAGCTTGCCCTCCTTGGCGGCCCGCTTCTGCGCAGCCCCAAGGTCGTATTCCCAGCCCACGGGAGCCGCAGCCACCAGGTTCACCGTGCAGAGCAGAAGGGCAGGAAGCAGTCGCATGGATCCTCCACCGCCGGGATCACCTCACGCCGGCCTCCCCCGATTCTAATATATTCCTGTATAGTTAATAATTATTTTTCTTTTCAGGGGCCCTTGCCCCGCGAACCCATTGAGGCCTGACCGGACTACCTCAGCGCACGGCGCAGCTCGGCGGCGATGGCTTCGGGCGGGACGCCTTGGGGCAGCCTGGCCACCAGGCGGCCATCCGGGGCGATGACATGGATCTCGGCGCTGTGATCCACCGCGTACTGCCCCGTGGCATCCGAGGCCTGCCGGGCGTACAGGACACCGTAGCGGCGGGCCAGAGTCTGCAGCTCGGCAGGTGATCCCGTCACGCCGTAGAGCTGCGGGTGGATGGTGCCCACGTAGGTCTTGAGCAGGGCCGGGGTGTCGCGCTCGGGGTCCACGGAGATGAGGATCCCGGCCACCCGCGCCCGCTCCTCGGGCTTGAGCATCTGGAAGGCCGCGGCTTCGTCCATCAGCGCCGTGGGGCAGATGCCCGGGCAGGCGGTGTAGCCGAAGAAGAGCAGCACCACCCGGCCCCGCAGGTCGTGCAGGGCCAGCGGCCCGTCCGCGGACTGGAGGGTGAAGTCGCCGCCGGGGGGCAGCCCCGCGGCTCCCGTGGTGCGGCTGAGCGAGAAGAGCCCGAGCAGCACCAGCCCAGCCACGAAGGCAAGGGCGAGCAGGCTGCGGCGGGAGGCTGGCATGGCGGGCCTCAGGCGGTCCGCGCGGGCCGGACCAGGGCCTCGCGGATGGGCAGGTTCACCAGCGCCGCCGCCGTGGCGAGGGCGATGTCGGCGTACCACATGAGCTGGTAGCTGCCCAGGCCGGTGATGGCCAGGCCGCCCAGGTAGGCGCCGAAGAAGGCGCCGGTCTGGTGGCTCAGCAGTGTCAGCCCGAACAGCGTGGCAAGGTAGCGGATGCCGAACAGCTTGCTGACGAGGCCCGCCGTCGGCGGCACCGTGGCCAGCCAGGTGAAGCCCAGCGCCATGGCGAACACGTAGAAGGTCAGGGCGCCCTTGGGGGCCACCAGGTAGACGGCGATCATCACCGCGCGCAGGCCATACATCCAGAACAGGATGAACTTGCTGCGGTAGCGCTGCACGCACCAGCCCGCGAAGAGGCTGCCCGCGATGTTGGCGAGGCCGATGATCGCCAGGGACCAGCTCGCCACCTGGGGCGGCAGGCCGCAGAGCGTGACTTCGCCTGGCAGGTGGGTGACCAGGAAGGCGATGTGGAAGCCGCAGGTGAAGAAGCCCGCGTGCAGCAGCAGGTAGCTGCGATCGCCCATGGCATCGACCACCGCCGGCCAGACGCCCTTGTCTTCGGGGCCGTAGTGCACGGGCGCCAGGCCCGGCTTCTTGCGCAGCAGCGCCGTCAGCGGCAGCGCTGAGAGGGTCAGCACCGCCAGGGACAGCATCGCGCCCACCCAGCCGAAGACCAGGATCAGCTTCTGCAGCAGCGGCGCGAAGAGGAACTGGCCGAAGGAGCCGCCTGCGTTGATGATGCCGGAGACCATGCCCCGCTTCTCCGCCGGCACCCGCTGGGCGGACGCGCCGATCAGCACCGAGAAGCTGCCCGCGCCGGAGCCCGCCGCGGAGAGGATACCCAGCGTGAGGATCAGCCCCCAGGACTGCTTCATGAAGGGCGTCAGGGCGCTGCCCAGGGCCAGGAGCAGGATGCCCCCCGCCAGCACCCGCGCGGGTCCGTGACGGTCCGCGACGGCCCCGGCGAGGGGCTGCACCGCGCCCCAGACGAACTGCCCGATGGCCATGGCCAGGGAGATGCTGGCGATGCCCAGCCCCGTGGAGGCGTTCAGCGGCGCCACGAAGAGCCCCTGCGACTGCCGCGCCCCCATGGTCACCATGAGAATCGCCGCCGCCACCAGCGTCACCAGCCAATAGGCACGGGGATTTGGGGAATCGGTGGCAGTCATGGTGGGGCCTTGGGGAGCAGCGGTTGACGTTGGAACAGGGATGCCTCCAGAGGATCGCAGGCCTACGTCCGGGTCAAGCGGACATCCTGCTCCGCCCGGTTGGATTTTCAAGGATCTCCAGGAAGGGCAGGAAGAACTGACGAGAAGGGACACGAGGGGTCCAACAGCACCGGCAGGGGGTCTCCGCCAACTGTTCCGAAGAATTCATCCCGCCAGAACAGAACTGATCACCGCCATGACGCCAAGAAATGCATGGCCCCGCGGGCGGGGCTACCAGGCCCGCAACATCAAGGGGCGGCCACCCACTTTGCACGGGTTCGATCCCGGGGGCGCCGGGGCTGGGCTTCCTGGGGCGCGGCCCTGGCACGCCCGGGATCACTTCCGGCTGTGCCGGAAGCCGCCTGCGGCGGACCCGTGCGAGACGTGGCGGCGCCCCTTGGCGTCTTGGCGGTAGGCTTTTCATCCCAACCCAGGCAGCAACCCCCAGCATCGGATCTTAGGTGTGAGCCTTCAGCGTGGCGTCTGGGCGCTAACCAAGTAGGCTCATAGGCGGTCCCAGTGCCTCTGGAGGGTCTCCCGATGAAGATGGTCCAGCACCAGCCCCTGCGGCTCGCCGCCGCCCGCCTGCTCGAGGCCACGGGCGCGAGCCCGGAGGACGCCCGCATCGTGGCGGATCACCTGGTGGACTCGAACCTCTCGGGCCACGACAGCCACGGCGTGGGCATGCTGCCCCACTATGTCCGGGCCATCGCCGCCGGGCTGCTGGATCCCAAGGCCCAGGCCGCGGTGGAAGACGCCGGGGGCGCGATCCTCTCGGTGGATGGTCGCAACGGCTACGGGCAGGTCGTCGCGCGCCGCGGCACCGCCGCCGGCATGGCGCGGGCCAAGGCCACGGGGATCGCCCTGGTGGCGCTCCGGGGGGCCTTCCACATCGGGCGCATCGGCACCTATGCGGAGCAGGCCGCGGCCGAGGGCCTCGCCTCCATCCACTTCGTCAACGTCGTGGGCCACGCCCCGCTGGTGGCCCCCTTCCGGGGCAGCGACGCGCGCTTCGCCACCAACCCCTTCTGCGTCGCGGTCCCGGCGGCGGCGGACCACCCGGCGGTGGTGCTGGACTTCGCCACCAGCCTGGTGGCGCTGGGCAAGGTGCGGGTGGCCCTCAACAAGGGCGAGACCCTGCCCGAGGGCACCCTCATCGATGCCACCGGGCAAGGCACCACCGATCCCGGCGTGATGTACTCGGAACCCCGGGGCGCGATCCTGCCCTTCGGCCTGCACAAGGGCTACGGCATGGCCTTCCTGTGTGAGCTGCTGGCCGGGGCCTTCACCGGCGGCGGCACGGTGTCCACGGTGCCCTACGAGAAAGACCGGATCACCAACAACATGCTGTCGATCTTCATCGACCCAACCCAGCTGCCGGGCGCGGGCGGACTCGAGGCCCAGGTGGCCGCCGCCATCGAGCACGTCAAGGCCTCGCCCCCCGCGGACCCGGACCTGCCCGTGCTGGTGGCCGGCGAGCCCGAGCTGGCCCACCGCGCCCAGCGCCGAGACGAAGGCATCCCCATCGACGCGACCACCTGGGATCAGCTGGTGGAAGCGGGCCGCTCCCTGGGCGTGGGCTTCGCCCCCTGAGTGCAGGGAGGAAGGTGCTATTCCTCAGCAAGAAATCAAAAAAGAGGGAACACCGATGAACACCGATGAATGCTGATCAAGAGCCGATAAAGAGAAAAAATCATCATGCTCTTGTCGGTGTTCATCAGCTTTTATCGGTGTTCCTCGGTGGCTGATCTTGTGCTTTCCAGCGCCTGCCGCGCCGCGGCCTCACCCGCCAGCCAGCCCGTGGAGAAGGCGATCTGGAGGTTGTAGCCGCCGGTGTTCGCGTCCAGGTCCAGCACCTCGCC
>JAAXXS010000143.1 GCA_013334395.1 Holophagaceae bacterium
TGAACTTCCCCGGCGAGAGCCCCGGTCGCATGATCGCGCCGGACCGCTGGAGCACGCCCACCCAGTACACCTTCTCCTACGGCTACGGGCTCAGCACCACGCCGCTGCAGATCCTCATGGCGGGCTGCGCCCTGGCCAACGGCGGCAAGCTCATGCAGCCGATCCTCGTGCAGCGCATCTTCAACGACAAGGGCCTCCTGCTGAAGGAGTTCAAGCCCACGGTGAAGGCCCAGGTGCTGAGCGAAGAGACCGCCAGCCTCATGAAGGAGGCCCTCAAGGGCGTCATCACCCAGGGCACCGGCAAGAAGGCCCGGCTCGACAACGGCGTGGAGTCCTTTGGCAAGACCGGCACCAGCCGCAAGCTCATTGGCGGGAAATACGACCCCCGCCGCCACTTCGCGTCGTTCATGGGCTTCTTCCCGGTGGACAAGCCCCAGTTCGGCATCCTGGTGATGCTGGATGACCCGGGCGGCGACACCACGGGCGGTGATGTGGCGGCGCCGCTCTTCAAGCGCATCGGCGACGGCATCCAGCGGTTCCGGCAGACCACCCCGGACCTGGACCGCGAGGCGGACCTCAAGCTGTCCCTGCGCGACTGGCCCGTGAGCGAGACGGACGAGGCGGCGGTGCACGTGGAGCGGGGCCGAGTGCCGGACCTCAAGGGCCTCAGCCTCAAGGCGGCCATCCAGCGGGTGGTGCTGGTGGGGGGCGTGCCCCGCATCGAGGCGGCCCCGGGGCAGCAGGCCATCCGGGTGCTGGCCCAGAGTCCCGAGCCCGGCACAGCGCTGGAGGCGGGGGCGGTGGTGAAGATCAAGGCGGGGAACCCATGAAGTGGCATGCGCTCATCGAAGGTCTCGCCGAGCGGGGCACGGGTCCCGACGTCGAGGTGCTGGACCTCACCAGCGACAGCCGCGAGGTGCGCCCCAGGTGGGCCTTCCTGGCCCTGCGGGGCGAGAAGGCCGATGGAGCCGCCTACGTGCCCCAGGCTCTGGCCCAGGGCGCCGTGGCGGTCCTCTCCGAGGTTCCGCTGGACGTGCCGGAAGGCGTCGCCAGCGCCAAGCTGAGCGGGGAGGCCCGCCTGCAGATGGCACTGCTGGCCCGGCGGCTGCAGGACGAGCCGGATCGCCGCCTGGCGGTCATCGGCGTCACCGGCACCAACGGCAAGACCACCACCACCACCCTGATCCGCCAGCTCCTGCGGGGCGCGGGCCTGGGCTGCGGGCTCATCGGCACCGTGCTGAACGCCGCCGGGAATGTGGAAGAGGAAGCCGTCCGCACCACGCCCGAGAGCACGGCCTTCTACCGCTGGCTGGCGCGCGGCGTTGCGGCCGGTGACGTGGCCTCCGCGGTGGAGGTGAGCAGCCACGCCCTCTGTCTGGGCCGGGTCCACGGCGCCCGCTTCCGCGTGGGCCTCTTCACCAACCTCACCCAGGACCACCTGGACTACCACGGCACCCTGGAGGCCTACTTCGAGGCCAAGGCGCGGCTGCGGACCCAGAGCGACCGCTTCCTGACCAACGCGGATGACGCCTACGGGCGGCGGCTCCTGGGTGCTCCGGGTTGCTACAGCTATGCCATCGACCACCCCGCGGACTACCGTGCCGCGGACCTGGAGCTGGGCCCCACGGGCTCGCGCTTCACCCTGGAGACGCCCCTGAACGTCTGGGACGTGGAGAGCCCCCTCCTGGGCCGCTTCAACGCCTACAACCTGCTGGCGGCCCTGGCGGCCTGCGCCGAGGCGGGCTTCGACCTGAACCAGCTGGTCCCCGTGGTACCTACGGTCACCGGCGCCCCGGGCCGCCTCGAGCGCGTGGACTGCGGCCAGCCCTTCGGCGTCATGGTGGACTACGCCCACACGCCGGATGCCCTGGAGAAGCTGCTGGCCGAGGGCCGCCGCCTGCTGCCGCCCGGTGGCCGCCTGCACGTGCTCTTCGGCTGCGGCGGGGACCGGGACCGCACCAAGCGGCCGCTCATGGCCGCGGCCGTGGCCGCCGGCGCGGACGTGCTCTGGCACACCAGCGACAACCCCCGCACCGAGGACCCCGAGCGCATCCTGGACGACGCCGCCCCGGGCATCCCCGAAGCACTGCGGGCCGATACCGCCCGCTACCACCGCGACGCCGACCGCCGCCGCTCCGTGGCCTCGGCCCTGGCCGACTGTCGCCCCGGTGACCTGCTGCTGCTGGCGGGCAAGGGCCACGAGCCCTACCAGGAGATCCACGGCGTGAAGCATCCCTACAGCGACCGCGCCGCCGTGGAAGCGGCGCTCGGCGGCGCCCGGTGACCCGGCTGCTGCAGGCCGGTGGTCCTGGAGAGCCCGCCATCGCCGAAGCCGCGGCGCTCCTCGCGGCCGGCGGCCTCGTGGCCTTCCCCACGGAGACGGTCTACGGCCTTGGCGCCGATGGCCTGAACCCCGAGGCCGTGGCGCGGATCTACGCCGCGAAGGGCCGCCCGGCGACGAACCCCGTGATCCTCCACGTGGCGGATGTCGCCCAAGCCCAGGCCCTCGTGACGCACTGGCCCGCGGAGGCGCAGCGGCTGGCGGAGCGCTTCTGGCCGGGTCCCCTGACCCTGGTGCTGCCCGCGGCGGACACCGTGCCCGCCATTGTGCGCGCGGGGGGTCCCTCCGTGGCCCTACGCTGTCCCGCCCATCCCGTGGCGTTGGCCCTGATCCGGGCCGTGGGCAGGCCCCTGGCCGCGCCCAGCGCCAACCGCAGCCAGCACCTCTCCCCCACCTGCGCCGCCCACGTGGCCTCGAGCCTGGGCGAGGCCGTGGACCTCATCCTCGACGCCGGCCCCACCAGCTCGGGCCTGGAGTCCACGATCCTGGACCTGAGCGTTCCCGGGGTCCGGCCCCGGATCCTGCGCCCCGGTCCGATCCCGCCTGCGGAGCTGGAGGCGCTGCTCGGACCCGTGGACCTGTGGCGGGGCGCCGTGGCGCCCGGCGCCATCCAGGCTGCGCCGGGCATGGCTGAGCGCCACTACGCCCCCCGCGCGCAGCTGCGCCTGGTGGCCCCGGGGACCGGCATCCGCAGCCTGGGCGGTCGCACCGCCTACGTGGCGCTCGGGGCTCTTCCGCCGCTGCCCGCAGGCATCCTCGGGGTTCTGCTGCCGCTGGATCCGGAGCAGGTGGGCATCCGCCTCTACGCCCTCCTCCACGAGCTGGATGAGGCGGGCTTCGAGCGGGTCTTCATGGAACAGCCGCCGGACACGGAAGCCTGGCTGGCCGTGCGGGACCGCCTGGGGCGGGCCTCGGCGAAGGAGACGGCATGAGCCTCTGGTCCCTGTTTCAGACGGCCTCCCAGCTGGGCGGTGACGTGGTGGGCGACGGTTCCGTGATGCCGGCGATGCTTTCCATGGATACGCGCACGTTGCAGCCCGGCGCCTGCTTCGTGGCGATCCGCGCCGAGCGCGACGGCCACGACTTCGCCCTCCAGGCGGTGGAGAAGGGGGCTGCGGCCCTGCTGGTGGATCATGCCCTGGCCACGGACTGCCCGCAACTCGTGGTGCCGGACACGCTGGCGGCGCTGCAGCGGTGGGGCCAGACCCGGCTGGCGGCGGTGCGGCCGAAAGTCGTCATCGGCGTCACGGGCAGCGTCGGCAAGACCAGCACCAAGGAGCTGCTGGCGGCGGCCATGGGGGCCTGGAAGACGCCGGGCAACCGCAACAACACCCTGGGCCTGCCCGAGGCCCTGGCCACGCTGCCCGAGGGCCTGGCGTCCGTGGTTCTGGAGATGGGGATGAGCACGCCCGGTGAGATCCGGCGGCTCACGGAGATCGCCCCCCTGGACGCGGGCCTGATCACCCTGGTGGGCACCGCTCACATGGAGAACTTCCCCGAGGGCCAGCAGGGCGTCGCCCAGGCCAAGGGCGAGCTGGTGGCGGGCCTGCGGCTCGGGGGCGTCTGGGCCCACCTGGCGGCGGATCCCTGGTGCCGGTGGATCGCCGAGCAGCCCTGGGCCGCCCACGCGGTGGCGCTGCCCGTGGGGGAAGGCCAGGCCTACCACTGGGACGCGGTGGCTTCTCTGGGTGCCGCGGGCAGCGCCTTCTCGCTGCACACACCAAAGGGCGAGCTGGCCCTTCACCTCCGCCTGCCCGGCGAGCACCAGGTCCGCAACGCGGCTCTGGCCGCCGCCCTGGCGCTGCACCTGGGCACCGCCCCGGACCAGGTGGCCCGGGGCTTGGCGGCGGTCGCTCCCGAGGCCGGCCGGGGCCGCCTGCACGCCCTGGCCGGCGGCGGCTGCCTGCTGGACGAGACCTACAACGCCAGCCCGGATTCCATCCTGGCCTGCGCCATGGCTCTTCTGCAGCTGCCCGGCGGCGAGGCCGTGGCCGTGCTGGGTTCCATCCGGGAACTGGGCGAGAGCGCACCCCGCATCCATCGGGACACGGGCGCGGCGCTGAAGGCGCTGGGCCTCTCGCGCCTCTGGGCCTACGGCGACTTCGCCCGGGACCTGGCCAAGGGCTTCGGCCCGGGCGCGCAGGCCTTCCCGGACTTCGAGCCCCTGCGGGACGAGGCCACGGGACTCTCCGCAATCCCCGCCGGAGCCCGTATCCTGGTGAAGGGCAGCCGGTACTGGCGCGCGGAACGCGCCGCCGAGTGGCTGCTCGCCAACCGGTCCTGAGTCTTCCACCGCGCGTCATTGCCCTGTCTTCCGGATTCCCATGCTGCCCTGGCTTCTCCATCCTTTCCGCGACCTGATCCCCGGGTTCTCGGTCTTCCGCTACGTGACGTTCCGCACGGCCATGGCCGCGGCCACAGCCATGGTGCTGAGCCTGCTGCTCGGCCCCTGGGTGATCCGCACCTTGACCGCGCTGAAGATGGGGCAGCACATCCGCGACGTCGGCCCCGAGAACCACCAGAAGAAGGCCGGGACGCCCACCATGGGCGGCATCCTGATCCTGCTGGTGATCACCGTCTCCACGGTGCTCTGGTGCGACCTGAAGAGCGGCGCCATCTGGGTGGTGCTGCTGGCCCTCCTGGGCTTCGGTCTCGTCGGGGCCTTCGATGACGCGCAGAAGCTGCTCAAGAAGCAGAACCTGGGGCTCAGTAGCTGGCAGAAGATGGCCCTGCTTACGGGCATCTCGCTGCTGGTGGCCTGGCTCATCCTGCACTTCGGCCTGCGCGGCACGGCCACCAGCCACCTGTCCGTGCCCTTCTTCAAGAACTTCCGGCCCAACGTGGGCATCTTCCTCATCCCCTGGATCTGGCTGGTGATGGTAGGCACCAGCAACGCCGTGAACCTCACGGACGGGCTGGACGGCCTGGCCATCGGCGGGACGCTGATCGTCTCCATCACCTACGCGATCCTGGCCTACGTCGTGGGCCACGCGAAGATCGCGGCCTACCTGGCGGTGCCCTTCGTGTCCGGCGGCGCCGAGCTGTCGGTGTTCATGGGTGCCATGGCGGGCGCCTGCCTGGGCTTCCTCTGGTACAACGCCCACCCTGCTGAGATCTTCATGGGCGACACCGGCTCCCTGGCCCTGGGCGGCGCGCTGGGCACCGTGGCCGTGATCATCAAGCAGGAGCTCCTGCTGGTCATCGCCGGTGGCCTCTTCGTGCTTGAGGCGGTGAGCGTCATCCTGCAGGTGGGCAGCTTCAAGCTGCGCGGCGGGAAGCGCATCTTCCGCATGGCGCCCTTTCACCACCACCTGGAGCTGGGCGGGTTGCAGGAGACCAAGGTGGTCATCCGCATGTGGATCACCGCCATCGTCTGCTCGATCCTGGCGCTCAGCTCTCTGAAACTGAGATAGGCCGCGGCCGGGTGGGCCAGGGCTGGCCCAGGATGAAGCCCTGGCCCCAGGGCACGCCCGCGTCCATGACGGCTTCCAGCTCTTCCAGGTTTTCGATGCCCTCGGCGATGAAGCCGATGCGCATGGCTGTGGCGAAGTGCGCCAGGGCGTTGAGCAGCGCGGCTTGGTAGGGGCGGCGGTGGGCGTTGTGCACGAGGCTGCGGTCGGCCTTGATGAAGTCCGGCGCCAGCTGGGCCATGTGACTGAGGCTGGCCACGCCCGCGCCCAGGTCGTCCACGGCCACGCGCAGGCCCAGGTCCCGCAGCCGCCCCGCGTAGCCCTGGAGCGCCTCCAGATCGTGGACACCCTGGGATTCCGTGAACTCCATCACCACCAGCTCGGGGCTGAAGGGCAGGGCCTCCAGCCAGGCGGGGAGGCTCTTCCAGAAGCCCGGGGCCTCCAGGCTCACCGGCTCCAGGTTCACGAAGTGGAGGTAGGTGTCGTCGCCGGCCCGGGCCAGGGTCTGGA
>JAAXXS010000144.1 GCA_013334395.1 Holophagaceae bacterium
CCGATCCTGGGCACCCCGAACCCCCTCAACCTGGAGACCAAGAGCCTGCTGGCCAAGCTGGGCTGGAAGCCCAACGAGGCCAACCAGCTGCGCCTGGGCTTCCAGAGCTATCGCCGCAACTCGGAAACAAACCTCCTGAGCCTGCACGCGCTGGCCCTGGGCTTCACGAATGTTTACATCGTCGACGACCGCGCCAAGGACGACAACCGACGCGACCAGATCAACCTCGAGCACGTGTTCGAGGACGACTCGGCCTTCCTGCAGCGGGTGGAGTGGCGCGCCTTCTACCAGACGGCCAAGAGCCTGGAGCACACCGATGAGTTCCGGGAGCGGCGCTCCACCTCCCCGTATCTGCGGGTGCGGTACACCGACTACACCTTCGACCAGACCCAGTGGGGTCTGCGCTCCCAGGCGGAACGCCGTTTCAGCCTAGGCGGCTGGGCCCATCGCCTGCTCTTCGGCATCGACCTGAACCACACGGAAGTCAAACAGCCCTATGACCGGACGGAGCTCACCCTGAGCGGCACGCCCTCCACCACAGGTCCCAAGACCGTGGCTGGCCAGCTCTACCCCATCAAGCTCATTCCGGATTCCACCACCACCACCACCGGCGCCTTCATCCAGGCGGAAGTCCTGAGTCCCAACGGCATGTGGTCGGTGGTGCCCGGGCTGCGCTTCGACCGCTATTCCCTGACCCCCCACCCGGATGCGGACTACCTGCGCGGAAACATCACCCTCAATGCAACTCCTGCCGAAATCACCAATTCCGTGGTCACCCCCAAGCTGGGCGTGGTCGGCAAGTGGAATGACATGTGGAGCAGCTACGCGCAGTTCGCCCAGGGCTTCCGAAACCCCCCCTATGACTACACGAACTTCACCATGTTCTCCCCCTCCTCGGGCTACGTGATCGTGCCCAACCCCAACCTGAAGCCGGAGCGCAGCACGAGCCTCGAGCTCGGCATGCGCGGCGAGGCCAGCTCCTGGAGCGCCAGCTTCGCGGTCTACCACAACCGCTACCGCAACTTCATCACCGACGTGATCCTGCCGGACCCGGATCCCGTCTACGGCCTGCAGCAGTTCCAGTACCAGAACGTGCAGGATGCCAAGGTGCAGGGGGCAGAGCTGCGTGCCGGCTGTGTGTTCCTGGAAGGCTGGCGCTCCAACGTAAGCATGGCCTACGCCAAGGGCGAGAACCTGAACACCGGGAAGCCCATCAACAGCATCGCGCCGCTCAAGAGCGTGCTGGGCCTCGGCTACCACAAGGGTGATGCCTGGGGTGTGGATGCCACCTTGACCTCGGTGACTGCCAAGGGCGGCAGCGCCGTGGACCAGGACCTGCTGGACAGCAGCTACCGGCCCCGGCCTCACTTCCTGTCCCCCGGCTTCAACAAGCTGGACGTGATCGCCTTCACCTCCATGAAGTGGAACGGCAGCTGGCGTCTGCAGGGCGGCGTGTTCAACGCGCTGAACCGCACCTACTGGCGCTGGGAGGAAGTGCGCAACCTGTTCCAGGGCGACTCCTACCTCCCCCGGTTCTCGCAGCCCGGCCGCAACTTCAGCGTGAGCCTCACCTACAGCTGGAAGTAGGTCCATTCCTGGTGATCCAAACGCGGGGGCTTCGGCCTCCGCGTTTTTCCTTTAAGCTGAGGGCATGTCCGAATCCACGCCACCGCCCACCCCCAGGCTCGCCCTGCCACTGCGCAAGCAGAAGGCCATTCAGGCCGCCTGGAAGCCGCTGCTGCTGCAGTGGCTGGTACCCGGGGCTGGCTACTGGCTGATCGGCGAGAAGGGCCGGGCCAAGGCCTTCGTCGGCGTGTGGGTCGCGTTCTGCCTGCTGGGGGCGTTCCAGATGCAGTTCGGCGCCGTGGACGGCGTCAAGGGCGGCATCCTGGTGCCCGTGTTCGGGGCCTGGCTGCCCACCCTCGGGGCCCTGGCGACCGCAGGCATCGGACCGGTCTATGGCATCTTCGCCTGGACCTTCGGCGGCACCGGCACGGAACCCGTGCGGACCCTCACCCAGGAATACGGTGCCACCTATGTGATGGTCGCAGGCCTGCTGAACTGGCTCTGTTGCTTCGACCTCTGGGATCGCATCACAGGCCGCTGGGTCTTCCGGCTGCCGAAGGACGAGCAGGCGCAGCTGACCAAGGGCGAGTAGACCCGGTCCGCCGTCCACGCGCTGAGCGGGCTCAGGCTTCGGGCCTGAGGCTCTTGGCCAGCAGCTGGGTCCGGATGAAGGCATCGATGTCGCCGTCGAGCACCTTCTGGGTCTGACTGGTCTCTTCGCCGGTGCGGTGGTCCTTGACCATCTGGTAGGGCTGGAGCACGTAGCTCCGGATCTGGCTGCCCCAGGCCACGTCGGACTTCTCGCCGCTGGCGGCGGCCACCTTGTCCTGGAACTTCCGGAGCTCCACTTCGTAGAGGCGGCCCTTGAGCACTTTCAGGGCCGTCGCGCGGTTCTTGATCTGGCTGCGCTCGTTCTGGCAGCTCACCACGATGCCCGTGGGCAGGTGGGTGAAGCGCACGGCGGACTCGGTGCGGTTCACGTGCTGGCCGCCAGCGCCGCTGGCGCGGAAGACATCGATCTTCAGATCCTTGTCAGGGATCTCGAGGTCGATGGTGTCATCCAGCTCGGGGCTCACGTAGACCGCCGCGAAGCTGGTGTGGCGCCGCTTGGCCGAGTCGAAGGGGCTGATGCGCACCAGCCGGTGGACCCCGGCCTCGGCCCGCAGGTAGCCGTAGGAGAAGGGGGCATCAACGATGAAGGTGGCGCCCTTGATGCCCGCCTCCTCGCCGTCCTGATAGTCGATCATCTCCGTGGCCCAGCCCTTGGCCTCGCAGAACCGGAGGTACATGCGCAGCAGCATGGCCGCCCAGTCCTGGCTCTCGGTGCCGCCAGCCCCGGGGGCGATGGCCACGATGGCGTGGCTGCCGTCGAGGTCGCCGCTGAGCATCATCCGCAGCTCTGCATCCTCCAGGGCCTTGCGCAGGTCCCCTTCGACAGCCTCCACCTCGGCCAGCATCTCCGCGTCATCCCGGGCCAGCTCGAGGCCCGTCTCCAGATCCTCGATGGCGCCGCTCAGGCGCTTGGCCAGGGCGATGTCGTTGCTGAGCGCACCCCGCTTCTGCAGCAGGGGCTTGGCGGCATCCGGGTCGTCCCAGAAGCCGGGGACCGTGGTGCGCTCTTCGATCTGTTCCAGTTCCAGGGCCTTGCGCTCGGGGTCGAGGTGGGCGACCAGCTGCTGGACCCGGGGCTCCAGCTCGTTCTTGGCCCGCACCAGGGTGTCGAAATCCATCGTCCGCCTCTCAGGCCCCGGCGCCGGGGGACCGGCAGGGGGAACCTTTGAGTTTAAAGCAAACCGGGAGGCCCAGTCCCCACGCTATTCTGATGGGATGCCCGGATTCGTCCCAGTGATCCCTGCCGACCTGGAGCCCACCACCCGTGGGGTCCTGACCGGGCATGGGGGAATCCCCCTCGCCTGGGCCCGCTGGGAACATCCCCAGCCCAAGGGTCGCGTGGTCATCGCCCACGGCTACGGGGAGCACGGCGAGCGCTACCGCCACACCGCCCACTGGCTGAAGGGCCTGGGCTGGTCCGTGTCCAGCCTGGACCACAGCGGGTTCGGCCGGTCCGGGGGCATCCGAGGCGATGCCTCGGGCATCCGCCCCTTCGTGGATGACCTCGCCCTCTTCCTGCGCCAGGAGCGCCGCTTCGACGCCGAGCGCGTGGGCGCCACCGCCCGGCTGGTGGACGGCATCCCCATGCCGCCCCTGCCAGTCTGCCCCCAGGTCCTGCTCGGCCACAGCTTCGGCGGGCTGGTCGGCCTCCTGGCCCTGCTCTGGCATGCGGACACCCTCGACGGCCTGATCCTGTCCAGCCCCGCCGTGGCCCTGCACTCGAACTCCAAGGCCCTGGTGATCACGGCCCGCCTCCTGAGCTGGATCCTGCCCCACTGGCCCATTCGCCTGCATGGCGACAAGAGCCGGGTCTGCTCGGATCCCGTCCTGGTCCAGCGCTACGAGCTGGATCCCCTCTGCCACCGCCTGGCCACCGCCGCCTTCGGCGCGGCCCTGGAGGAGGGGCGCGCCGAGCTCCTGCCCCTGGGTGAGGAGCTGGACCGCCCTATCCTGCTGCTGGAGTCGGGGATGGACACCGTCGTCGATCCTGACGCCTCGGAACAGTTGTGGTCCGCCGTGCGTCCGGAGATCCTGGAGCGCCACCGACTGCCTGAAGTCTTCCACGAGATCTTCCACGACCGGTACCGGGCCCAGGCCCAGGCCCTCGCTGAGCCCTGGCTTGAGAAGCTGGCCCGGTCCTGGAACCCTTCCCACCGTCCCGCCATGACTGAAGTGTTGTCTATGGAGTCCGCATGAAGCGCATCCTCACCGCCCTTACCTTGACTGCCGTCCTGGCGGGCCTAGGCCTCGGGTGCCGCAAACCGAAGGTCGTGGAGAAGGGCATCTCGGCTCAGGAGCTGATGACCACCGCCGACACGCAGATGAAGCAGGGCAAGTTCACGGAGGCCCGGCTGACCCTGCGGCACCTCGAACAGTACCTGCCGGGCTCCGCCGAGTTCCCCAAAGCCAAGCTGATGCTCGGCGACAGTTTCTTCTTTCAGCCGACTCCAAGCTTCCCCGAGGCCGAGGTCGAATACGGCAGCTTCCTGAACTACTTCCCCCGTCACGAGCTGCGGGACTACGCCCTCTACCACCGCGCCCTCTGCCACTTCTCGTCCATCGAGAGCGCCGAGCGCGATCAGGCCGAGACCCGGAAGGCCCTGGAGGGCTTTCAGCAGCTGCTGACGGAGTCCCCCGGCAGCCCCTACGCCCGCGAGACCCGGGCCAAGATCCTGCAGTGCTGGCGCCGCATCGCCGAGCATGAACTGGTGGTGGCCGTCTTCTACGTGAACACCTACTACTACATCGGCGCTGAGCGGAGGCTCAAGAACCTGCTGGAGACCTATCCCGACTACGTGGACCGTGAGCGGGCCTACTACTACCTGGGCGAGGCCATGCGCCAGCGTCTGTTGTCCGAGGAGGAAATAACCCAGTTCAACAAGGACCATGCGGCCAAGCTCCAGAAGGAGGACCTGAAGAGCCTCAACAAGGAGGAGGTCGCCCAGTACACCAAGGACTTCGCCGCCTTCGGGGCGGAACGGGTCAAGGTCTACCGCGCCGAATCCAAGAGCTACTTCCAGAAGCTGGTGGAGAGCTACCCCGGCTCCGAGTGGGCCCGCCGCGCCGCCGACCGGCTGGTCAGCATGGGCACCAGCAGTGTTAAAGAAGAACTGGACAGCTAGTCCCATGGAGCTCAGTAGCCTGGGCCTTGGCACCTATCTGGGCCCGGCTTCCGACGGGGCCGATGGCGCCCTCCAGGAGGCCGCCGAGACCTTCCTCGCCGCCGGTGGCACCGTCTTCGACACCGCCGCCAACTACCGCGGCGGCCGCTCGGAGCGGGCCCTGGGCCTGGTCTTCCGGGAGCAGGCCCGGGAGGCCTTCTTCATCTCCACCAAGGCGGGCTACATCCCCATGCCCGAGCCCGATCCCGACGAAAACCCCCGGGCCTGGTTCCACCGAGTGCTGGAGAGCCCCGGCATCCTCGCGGTCGAGGACCTGGTGGACGGCTGCCACGCCATGACGCCGAAGTATCTGGCCCATCAGCTGGAAGTGAGCCTCGCGGCGCTGAGGGTCGAGACCCTGGACCTGTTCCACCTGCACAACCCCGAGCACCAGCTTCTCCACCTGGGCGCCGAGGCCTTCTACGAAGCCGTGGGCCGCGCCTTCGAGGCCTGCGAGGGCTTCGCCGCCGCTGGAAAGATCCGCAGCTATGGCCTTGCCACCTGGAACGGCTTCCGGGTGGCCCCGGACAAGCCGGACCACCTGAGCCTTGAGCGCCTGCTGGCCCTGGCTGAAGTCGCTGGCGGCAAGGACCACCACTTCCGCTGGCTGCAGCTGCCCCTGAACCTGGGCCTGCCCGAAGCCTTCCTCGTGCCGACCCAGGCCTTCCGGGGCGAGCGCCTCACGGCCCTGCAGGCCGCCCAGGCGGCGGGCCTGTCCGTGCAGACCTCCGCCTCCCTCATGCAGGCCCGCCTCCTGAACCAGCTGCCCGACGGCTTGGCCGAGGCCCTGGGCGGCGCCACCCCGGCCCAGGGCGCGCTGCAGTTCGTCCGGTCCTGCCCGGGCGTCACTGTGGCCCTCTGCGGCATGGGCCAGCGGGCCCACGTGCTGGAGAACGCCGCGGTGCTGAAGCTGCCGAAG
>JAAXXS010000145.1 GCA_013334395.1 Holophagaceae bacterium
GGCGGATGCTCATGACGGCCATCTACTGCGGCCACCCCGCCGCCGTGCGCTACCCCCGCGGCAACGGCCTGGGCGTGACCCTGCAGGAGCCCGTGGATCCCCTGCCCCTGGGCAAGGGCGAGCTGCTTCGCGAAGGAACGGACCTGCTGCTCTGCGCCCTCGGCGCCATGGTCGAGCCGGCCCTCAAGCTGGCTGAGACCCTGGCGAAGGAAGGCCTCTCCTGCGCCGTCCTCAACGCCCGGTTCGTGAAGCCCCTGGACAGCGTCCTCATCCACGCCTGGGCGGGTCGCTGCAAGGGTGTGGTCACCCTCGAGGAGGGCTGCGCGCCGGGCGGCTTCAGCAGCGCCGTGGCCGAGTCCCTGGCTGATGCTGGCCTGCTGTGCCCCCTCCTCCGCTGCGCCGTTGCCGACCACCTCGTCCAGCACGGCGACCCCAAGCGCCTGATGGAAGAAGAAGGCCTCAGCCCCGAGCAGCTCGAGCGCCGCATCCGGGCCTTCGCGGCCAAGCTCTGAGGCCTTCAGGTCAGCGCGTCTGCCTCACTTCGCCAGGTTCATGACGCGCTCGCGGTCGAGGTAGGGGATGGTGCGCCAGATGCCGGTGGGCACGGGGTTCAGGGTCGGCCGGGACAGGACCTGCTCCAGGAGCAGGTTCCGCTGGGAGACGCGGCTGACCTGTTCGGCCTCGCCGGTGAAGCCGATGGCGGCCATGTAGCCGCCGCCGCCCCGGAGCCGGTAGGTGGACAGGGCCAAGGTGAAGGACTGCTCCGGCGTCACGGGCCGCCCCTGGTAGCTGAGGTTGCGCACGCGGCTGCCCGCGGGCTGCCCCAGGTCCAGCGCGTAGGCGACGCCGTCCACGGTGTCGAAGTCGTGGAAGGGGATGTCCCGCTGGTAGAGCTCGGGCTCCCAGCTGTAGGTGTAGTGCCGGGCCGCGTGCTCGAGGTAGAGCCTCAGCTGGGCCCCCGTGACGCGGATCCGGGCCACGCGGCTCTCGTAGGGCGCCAGGGCATAGAACTGGCGCACGCTGGTCGGCCCCTTGGGGATGTAAAGCTTCGTGCCGGGACAGGCCGCCGCCGAGAGCTGGGCCCCCGTGGCCTGGCGCTGGATCTGGTGGAGGAGCGACATGAGGGGCGTGTCCTCCATGCGGGACCAGCGGCTGTCCAGGTCCACCTGGAGGGTCGTGGCCGCCGTGTCCAGGTAGCGGTCCGTGGCGGTCCGCAGCTCTGCCGTCAGGGCCAGAACCTCCGGATCGCTGGCCGTCGCGTCCTCGGGCCGGAGCAGCCGCCCGGTGCTGGCCACCACGCGCCAGCGGCCCTTCTCCTGCCGCAGCACCAGGTCCGCGACCGCCAGGGCCCGGCCATGGCTCAGCGCCTGGAGGATGGGGATGCCCTTGTGCTCGGTCTGCAGCGCCAGGTGGGTGTGGCCCGTGAAGATCGCGTCGAGGCCGGGCACCTGGTCCGCCAGCCGCAGGGCGGCGTGCTCGTCCCCCTCGCGCCCGTCCAGGGCCCCCAGGCCCGCGTGCACCAGGGCGATGACCAGGTCCGCCTTCTCCTTCTCGCGCAGGCGGGGCACCAGCGCCCGTCCCGCGGCCACGAGGTCCTGGAAAGTCAGCCCCACCACGTTGGCGGGCTCGGTCAGGGCCGGCACCCGGGGGGTGGTGAACCCGACCAGGGCGACGCGGACCCCGGCCACCACCACCATGGAATAGGCCGGGAAGGCGGACTTGCCCTTGGGGCCCATCGTGTTGGCGGACAGGAAGGGGAAGCGGGCCTGGCGCTCGGCGTCGCGGAGGGCCTCCAGGCCGAAGTCGTAGTCGTGGTTGCCCACGGCCATGGCCGAGTAGCCCAGTGCATTCATGATGGCGACGCTGGGCTCCGGAAGGTCCGGCCGGAGGACATTCCGCACGTAGTTGACCGGCTCGCCCTGGAGGGTGTCCCCGCAGTCAACCAGCACGGTGTTGGGGTTCAGGGCCCGCTGCTGGCGGATCAGGGTCACGACCTTGGCCCAGCCCTGGTTGGCGGGCTGTAGGGTGAACGTGTCCTGGGCCAGCAGGTGGCCATGCAGGTCCGTCGTGCCAAGGATCTGAATCCGCGCCTCTTGAGCCTGGAGCCCCAGGGTGATCAAAAGGATTCCAAGCCATTGCCGCATGCAGCCTCCCTGCCCATTCCGAACCGAGGGTTGGAAGGGGCCGCCTTCAAGGGTAAACTGACCCCTCACCCAAAGGATGCCCCCCTCTTCCGGAGTCACCATGCAAGAAGTTCAGATCAAGGCCCCCAAGCACGAATTCACGCTGCTTTGCGACGACATTCGCCAGGAAATGGGCGGAAAGACTTCGTTGATGGGCCTGTACGACCACCACATCGTGGTGCCCCAGGTGCCCTTCACCCTGCCCAAGGTGTGCTTCTACACCCGCTTCTCCCGCATGGACGGGCAGTTCAAGTTCGGGTTCTCCATTGTCAGTCCCTCCGGTGACCGCAAGGACGTGATCCGCGACAGCGACGTGCAGATCCCCGACGGCGCCAAGGAAGGCACCTTCAACGTCATCGCCAGCCCCTTCGAGGTGAGCGGCGAGGGCATCTACGAAGTGATCATCGCCCTGACCAAGGGTGCCGACCGCTTCGAGTACGTCTACAAGTTCGCCATCTCCGACGCCAGCCGCCTCCAGGCCGAATACGAGAAGGCCGTGGCCGAGGGCGGTCAGGCGGGGAACTAGCTCTTAGCTGTCAGCATGTTGGTGCGGCGCCCTGCGGGGCGCCGTACCTTTGTCACCTGGTCGGATATCCTGAACCCATGTCCGACCGCTACTCGAAGCAGCGCATTTTTTTAGGCCGCGAGGCGGACGAGGGTCTGCGCGCGAAGCGGGTGGCGGTGCTGGGGCTCGGCGCGTTGGGCTCGGTCATCGCCCCCTGGCTGGCCCGGGCTGGCGTGGGGCACCTCACCCTCATCGACCGGGACCTGGTCGAGGAGAGCAACCTCCAGCGGCAGCTGCTCTACGGCGAGTCCGACCTGGGCCAGCCCAAGGCCGAAGTGGCCGCCCGGCGGCTGGCGGAGGCCAACTCCACGGTCGAGCTCAAGGCCGTGGTGGCCGACCTCACCAGCGGCAATGCCCGGGAGCTGCTCTCGGGCTTCGACCTCATCTGCGACGGCACCGACAACTTCGAGGCCCGATTCCTCATCAACGATGTGGCCATCCTCACAGGCACGCCCTGGATCTATGCGGGCGCCATCGGCGGCGAGGGCGTGGTCTGGCCCCTGCACCCGCCCCACACGCCCTGCCTCCGCTGTCTGCTGGAGGAGCCTCCCGCCGGCGGCGATGTGGACACCTGCGACAGCGCCGGGGTGCTCGGGCCCACCGTGGGCATCATCGGCAGCTGGGCGGCCCTGGAGGCCATGAAGGTCCTCTCCGGGAAGGCGCCCCACGAGGACCTTGCCCGCTTCGACTTCTGGCAGGACGAGCGGCAGTTCCTGAAGCCCCCGAAGACCCGCTGCCGTTTCTGCACCGACCGCATCACGGAGTTCCTGGACGCGCGGTGGACCCTGAAGGCCAGCCTGCTCTGCGGCTTGGAGGGCGTGCAGATCCGCGTGAACCCCCCCGGGAAGCTCGACCTCGCCGCTTTGAAGGGCCGCTTGGAAGCCCGCACCCACAGCCCCTGGAAGCTGGCCGGGATGATGCTGCGGGGCCGCGAGGGCGCTGACGAGATCACCCTCTTCGCCGATGGCCGCGCCCTGGTCCACGGCCCCATGACCCCCGAGCGGGCTCGCAGCTGGTATACCGAGGTGGTCGGATGCTGACGCTGCTGCTGGCCTCCCGCAACGCTGGCAAGCTCCGGGAGTTCGCGGAGCTGCTGCCGGACGTCAGGCTGGTGCCCTGGCCCGCCGAGGCGCCGGAGCTGCCGGAGACCGGCGCCTTCTTCCAGGACAACGCCCTGCAGAAGGCCGAAGGCGCGCGGGCCTGGTGGCAGGCGCACGGCACGGAGCCCGTGGACGCGGTGCTGGCAGACGACTCGGGCCTCTGCGTGGATGCCCTCTGGGGAGGACCCGGCGTGCTGAGCGCCCGCTTCGCGCTGGACCTCGCCTCCTACACCGACCGCAACCGCCGCCTGCTGGACATGCTGCCCGAAGCCGCCGACCGCAGCGCCCGGTTCGTGTGCGTGCTGGCCTGCGTGCCCCTGCCCGGCGAGCCCTTCACCGTCAGCGGCGCCGTGGAGGGCACCCTGGCTTATGAGCACCGGGGCAGCCACGGCTTCGGCTACGACCCGATCTTCATCCCCGACGGCCATGAGCAGACCTTCGGTGAGCTCTCCTCGGAGATCAAGCACACCCTCAGCCACCGGGCCCGGGCCTCCGCCGCGCTGCTGCAGAAGCTCCGCCGGTGACCGGGCGGCGGGACCTCCGGACCGGGTTTGCCATCGCTGTCCTCCTGTTGCTCTGGGCCTCGGCCTTCGCCGGCATCCGGGCGGGCATGCGGCTCACGCCGGCGGGCACGCCGGGCCCCGACGGCTATGGACCCGGCGAGCTGGCCCTGCTGCGCTTTGGCACAGCCTCGGCGGTGTTGGCCCTCTACGCGCTGGTCCGACGGATGCGGCTGCCAGCCCTGGCGGACCTGCCGCTCATCGCCTTCTCGGGCTTCCTGGGCATCAGCGTCTACCACGTGGCCCTCAACTTCGGCGAGCTCACGGTCCAGTCCGGGGCGGCCTCCCTCCTCATCGCCGCGGCGCCGGTCTTCACGGCCATCCTCTCGGTGACGGTGCTGCGGGAGCACCTCACGGGCCTGGGCTGGCTGGGCATGCTGACGGCCTTTGCGGGTGTGCTGCTCATCGCTCTGAGCGGCGGCCAGGGGCTGCACTTCACGCCCGGGGCCCTGCTGATCCTCCTGGCGGCAGCGGCGGCGGCCCTCTTCTCGATCCTGTCGAAGCGCGGGCTCCAGCGCCATGCGTCCCTGGAGTTCACCTGCTACTCCATCTGGGCCGGCACGTTGCCGCTGCTGGTCTTCCTGCCGGGACTGCTGCGCCAGATCCGCCCCGCGGCGCCCTCGGCGACCCTGGCCGTGGTCTACCTGGGCATCTTCCCCGCAGCCATCGCCTACCTGCTCTGGAACTACGCCCTGGCCCGCCTGCCGACCTCGCGGCTGTCCAGCTTCCTGTACCTGTCGCCGGTCCTGGCCAGCCTCATCGCCTGGGTCTGGCTGGGCGAGGTGCCCAGCCTGCTCACGGTGGCGGGCGGCGCGCTCGCCATCCTCGGCGTGGTCCTGGTGCAGACCCAGGGCCAGCGCCCCGCCGCGGCGTGAGCTCAACTCGCAACCAGGAGCAGACAGCCCGACTCGACCGCCACTACGCGGGTGGCCTCGCTTACCGCCTCAGCCCATGCCGCGAAAGTCCCTTGCCAGGCATCTCGGCGCCAGGGTCGGGATGAAAAACCCACCGCCAAGACGCCAAGGACGCCAAGCAGCGCCGACACATCCCGCGCGGGTCCGCCGGAGGCTGCTTCCGGCATGGCCGGAAGTGTTCCATGCAGCCAGGCTGCCAGCCCCTGTTGCTGTGGGCCTGGTGGCTCCGTCCAGGGGGCCATGCCTTTCTTGGCGCTCTTGGCGTCTTGGCGGTGATCAGTTCCCTTCAATACAAATCGGAACGAATCACGGCTTCCGCAGGAACAGTCGAGGATCTACGCGGGCGTTGTTGAGGCTCAGGGACCAGTGCAGGTGGGGGCCGGTGGCGCGGCCGGTCCGGCCCACGAGGCCCAGGGGGTCGCCGGCCTTCAGCACCTGCCCCTGCTTGACGGTGACCTTCGAGAGGTGGGCGAAGAGGCTCACCACGCCCTCGCCGTGGGCCAGGAACACGGCGTTGCCACTGAAGAAGAAGTCCCCGGTCAGCACCACCATGCCCGCCGCCGGGGCGCGCACCACCTGGCCCGCGGGGGCCTTGATGTCGAGGCCCGAGTGGGGGGCCCGCGGCTCGCCGTTGAAGACCCGGCGCAAGCCGAAGGAGCCCGTGAGGCCGCCCGGCGTGGGCTGCCGGAAGCTCAGCGAAGGCACGAGGCCTTCGGGCCAGGCCTTCCAGGCTGGGGCCGTGAGGGCCTGCTCCTTGGCGATGCGGATCTCGTCCTCGGGGTCCGGGGTCACCAGGCGCTGGTTCTCCAGGCGCAGGCGCTGCTCGGGGTAGTGCTTGGGCTGGATGGTGAAGGAGACGGCGCGGCCGTCCACCTCGACCTCATCCGGGCCCGGCTTCGCGCTCAGGGGCAGACCCACCACCGCCTGCCAGCC
>JAAXXS010000312.1 GCA_013334395.1 Holophagaceae bacterium
GACGGGACCACGGCCTTCCTCGAGATGGCCTCGGCCTCGGGCCTGCCCCTGGTGCCCAAGGAGCAGCGGGATCCCCGCCTCACCAGCACCTACGGCACGGGCCAGCTCGTGCAGGCCGCCCTCGATGCAGGCCTGCGCAAGCTGGTCATCGGCATCGGCGGCAGCGCCACCAATGACGGCGGTAGCGGCATGGCGCGCGCCCTCGGCATCCGCTTCCTGGACGCCGCGGGCGTGGACCTGCCGGAAGGCGGCGGCGCCCTGGCCCGGCTGGCACGGATCGACCTCACGGGGCTGGATCCCCGTGTGGCCGAGGCGAGCCTGCTGGTGGCCTGCGATGTGGACAATCCCCTCTGCGGACCCCGGGGCGCCTCGGCGGTCTACGGACCCCAGAAGGGCGCCACCCCGGCCATGGTGGCCGAGCTGGATGCCGCCCTGGGCGTCTTCGCCACCGTGGCCGCCGCCGCCACGGGCCGCGACATGGCCACCCAGTCCGGCGCCGGCGCCGCCGGCGGCCTGGGCGCGGGGCTGCTGTTCTTCACACCCGCCAGCCTCCGGCCCGGCGTGGCCATCGTGCTGGAGACCACGGGCTTCGACGCCCTGGTCAAGGACGCGGACCTGGTGCTCACCGGCGAGGGCCGCACGGACTTCCAGACCGCCATGGGCAAGGCGCCCGTGGGCGTGGCCGCCGTGGCCAAGCGGTTCGGCGTCCCGGTGATCTGCCTCTCGGGCGGCCTGGGCGAAGGGGCCGACGACGTGCTGGCCCACGGCATCGACGGCCTCGCCAGCATCGTGCCCCAGCCCATGGTGTTGGAGGACTGCATGGCCCAGGGCGCGGCCCTGCTGGAAGCCGCCGCCGCCCGGGTCTGTCGCCTGCTGCAGGTGGGGCGGGCGCTTCGGTAACAGCAAAAGGCAAATCAGCCACCGATGAAGGCTGTTACCCACCGCTAAAAGCTAAAAGCTAAAAGCAAATCAGCCACCGATGAACACCGATGAACACCGATAAAAGCATGATAAAGAAACAAACGACGACGTGTTGTAAACCATCTCTTTGTCCGCTTTTATCGGTGTTCATCGGTGGTTAATCAGTTTTATTTTGCGTCAACGACGGGGACGGCCTTCAGCTGCTCGCGGACGTGCTGGAAGAAGGCCTTCTCGGCGGCGCTGAGGTGCCGGGCGGGGTTCCACACCAGGTGGGAGGAGATCTGGATCGCGGGGCCGTCCCAGTGCAGGGCCACCAGGCTGCCGGCCCGGAGCTCGGCTTCCACGGCCATGCGCGGCAGGGGGGCGACGCCCAGGCCCTCCATCACGCAGCGCTTGATGGTCTCCACGCCCTGGAACTCGGTGAAGTCCCCGGGATGGGCCCCGGCGGTGATGAGTTGCCGCTCGAACTGGTTGCGGTAGCTGCAGCCCAGGGCCTTGAGCAGGACCTCCTCGCCCATGAGGTCCTGGGCAGAGACATTGGCGGCGAAGGCCAGCCGGTGGGAGGGGGCGGCGAGGATGAGGATCTCCTCGTCCCGCAGCCGCTCCACGGCCAGGGTCTTGGAGGGGAAGGGCTCCTCCAGGATGAAGGCGAAGTCCACGGCGCCCTCCAGCACCTGGCGCTTGAAGTCCCGCACGAAGCCCGGCTGGAACTGCACCCGCACCCGGGGGAACTTCGCCCGGAAGGTCCGGAGGAGGGGGGGCAGCAGGTAGGTGCAGACGGACTCGGGGGCCGTGAAGCGGAGGGTGCCCACGCCCTCCTCCTCGAGGACCGAAGCCTTCGCCTCGTGGGTCAGGGAGAGGATGCGCTCCGCATAGACCAGGAACCGGGCGCCGGGCTCGGTCAGCTCCAGGCGGTTGCCCACCCGGTTGAACAGGTCCGTTCCCAGGTCCTCCTCCAGGCTCTTGATCTGGGCCGTGACGCTGGACTGGGCATACC